>CAZERY010000025.1:0-25591 GCA_964514915.1 uncultured Hymenobacter sp. | reverse complement strand
AAGTTTAGCACTTTTCAGCCAACTCTTTCGCAATCCTCTTCGCGACGAGTATAACACAGTGGAAACCGGATTTTTAGGCCCCATTGGCGCGTCCTGGGTGGTGGTGCGGCCACGCCACTTAGCTACCGTCTTTTCGTTGAGGCCGTACCGGGCGGCGAGCTTGGCTAGACTCTCGGTGCTGGCCTGGATGGCTTGGCGCACGGCCGGCGTTGTACGGGCGCTGCCGTGAAGTACTTGGTCCATAAGTTTGCACGAAAAGCAGAATCCAAATCTACACCAGGACTTGCCGGGACCATACACCTAGTAGCTGCTTTGGAAGTATAGCCTGCCTAGTACAATCTCACTCACTTCATTAACTACTCCTACTCTGATGACTCATAAAAAAAAATGGCTCCTATTCTCTCCACTCGGGCTACTTGGAGTAGGCGCTGGCGCCTGCCTAGTCCACTGGGCTGGTCAACTTAAGCAGCAAAAAGTAGCGACTGCCACTTGGGTGGGAGCTGGCACGGCCGCTTTAATAGTATTGAATGGCGGGCTAAGCGTATTTGGCCGTGGCGTAGCGGAAAGTGTGCTGTATCAACTCAAAGAAAAGCAGAGCCAGTCTTCTTCCTGATTAACTGATGTTGCCACCACGCAAAAAGCCCCCTCATCACTGAGGGGGCTTTTTGGTAAAGAGCGCGGAACCGAACGGTGGGGCGGCAGAGTTCGGTCCCGCTAAACTCATCTCGCGCTAAAGCGCGTTGACGAGTTTTGTCAGCTTGCTCTTGTTGTTAGCAGCTTTGTTTTTGTGGATGATGTTCTTCTTGGCCAGGCGGTCAAGCATCGACGATACTTTCTTCAGCAGCTCCTGCGCGGCCGTCTTATCGGTGGTGTCGCGTAGCTTCTTGATAGCCGTACGGGTAGACTTATGCTGGTAGCGGTTCAATACGCGCTTCGCTTCGTTGCTACGGATGCGCTTGATAGCCGACTTATGATTTGCCATGACAAAAAAGAGATTCTATAAAAAACAGCCGAGTGGCTGATGTTTTCGCGTTTGGGAGGGCAAAGGTAGAAAGAAGATCTGACTTATCCAAAGGCAATGCAAAAATGCTGAGTAGGCGGGCAATGGCTGGGCGCAGTAAAAAACGGGAGTAGCAAAGTAATTATCCTCCCAAGTGTAGCTGCTCCTATGGCTTCTACCCTAGCCGTGCAAGTTCAAATTGCTTTCGTTGACTACTGCAAGTTCGTGTGGTGGCTCGTTCAGTGCTAGGGTGCTAATACCAGGAAGGGCCCGCCGCCAAAACGTAGTCCTAATAGTTAGACGCCGGCTAAGCTAAGCTAGTAAAAGGCTGCGACTATGCTGCTCAGTGGCAGGCTCACCTGCGCCGCTCGACAGCGCCCAGAAAAACAATCTGCCGGCCGGGTTGGTCTTGAAGAACGCAGTTGCGCGAAGCAGCTGCCTGATCATTACTTGCTACTCTCACCAACCATGAATATTGGAATTATTGGGGCCGGCCACATTGGCAGTGCCCTCGCCGTACGGCTCACCAGCCTCGGCCACTCCGTGTTTATTGCCAATTCGCGCGGCCCCGAAACGCTAACGGACGTGGCACAAAAAACCGGTGCTACCCCCGTCACGGCCCGGGAAGCCGCTCGCCACGGCGATATCATCGTGGTGACCATTCCGCTGAAAAATATTCCCGACCTACCCAAAGACTTGTTCGACGGCGTGCCCGCCGACGTGCCGGTGATCGATACGAGCAACTACTACCCCTTGCTGCGCGATGGTCAGCTGCCCGAGCTTGAAAGCGGTGACCTGACCGAAAGCGAATGGGTACAGCAGCACCTGGGCCGACCGGTGGTGAAGGTGTTCAACAACATCTACGCCGCGCACCTCGAAAAATCGGGGCAGCCCGCCGGCACACCCGGCCGCATTGCGCTACCCGTGGCCGGCGATGAGCCTGCCGCCAAGCAGAAAGTGATGGCTTTGGTCGATGAGTTAGGCTTCGACGCCGTGGACGATGGCAGCTTGCACGAGTCGTGGCGCCAGCAACCCGGCACGCCCGCCTATGGCGCCGACTTGCCTGCGGCCGAGCTTCAGCAGCAGTTGGCCAGTTTAGGCACCGAGCGCACGGCGGCGCAACACGCGCAGTTCCTGGCCAACCACGCCGCGCAAGAAAAGCAGATGCAGGCGCAAGGCATCGTCCTTAAGTAATTTCGCTAAAGCCAGAGTTAACGGGTTAGCAGATAGGATGTTGGCCTCAAACGAAAGAGCCGCGACAACTGCCGCGGCTCTTTCGTTTGGTAAGCGTTAAGATGGTTGCCGATGGCTGGTCACCTAGCGGTTGATGGCTTGCTGCATCTGCTCGCTGTAGCGTGCGCCCTGAATAGGTATCTGGCTGATGGCCTGCTCTAGGCGCAGCAAGTCGTCCGGGGTGAGGACGACCTCGGCCGCGCCGACGTTTTCCTGGAGGCGAGGTAGCTTGGTAGTGCCGGGGATGGGGGCAATCCAGGGCTGCTGGGCCAGCAGCCAGGCCAACGCAATTTGGGCGGGAGTAGCTTGCTTACCGTCGGCAATTTCCTTGATTAAGGCGACGAGGGCCAGGTTGGCCTGACGCGCCTCCGCCTCGAAGCGGGGCAAGGAGCTGCGGATATCGCCGCTGGCAAACGTCGAGTCGGCGGTGATGGCTCCGGTGAGGAAGCCCCGGCCCAGCGGGCTAAACGGCACGAAGCCGATGCCGAGCGCTGCGAGCGTGGGCAGCACACTTTGCTCGGGCTCGCGCCACCACAGGGAGTATTCACTCTGCAAGGCCGACACGGGCTGCACGGCGTGGGCCCGGCGAATGGCCTCCGACCCCGCCTCCGAGAGCCCAAAGTATTTCACCTTGCCTTCCCGAATCAAGTCTTGCACTGCGCCGGCCACGTCCTCCATCGGCACGTTGGGGTCTACCCGGTGCTGGTAAAACAGGTCGATACGGTCGGTACCCAGGCGCTTCAGCGACTGCTCGGCCACGAGGCGAATGCGCGCCGGCCGGCTATCCAGGCCCTGTTTGGGGTCACCTTCTTTAAAGCCAAACTTGGTGGCGATGACCACCTGGTCGCGTACCGGGGCCAAGGCCGCGCCTACCAGTTGCTCATTGGCCTCGCCGTAGGCCTCGGCGCTGTCAAAAAAGGTGACTCCCAGCTCCACCGCCGCCCGAATGAGCCGGGTTGCTTCGGCCACGTCGGCAGCCGGGCCGTAGCCGTGGCTCAGGCCCATGCAGCCCAGGCCCAGGGCCGATACTTCGAGGCCGGCCGGCCCCAGTTTGCGTTTTTCCACGTTGCTTATTTGTTAAAGTTAAATCCTGCCAGGCGCTTGCAGCACTGGCACCGGCTGTTCTTTACGGTAGATTAACCGCAGTTGGTTGCCAATAGACGCTGGTAAGGTCGGCAGGTGGCGCAGGGCCTATACCCGCCATTGGGTAACGCAGTAGCAGCGGTTCTTGGCTCGACCGACCGCAACCTGCGGCTGGAAACTTCCGCTACAACTAGCCCTACCCACCACCATACGCTACTTATGGCCTCTCCCAAACTGCGCGGCAACGACCTGCGCAAACTCGGCTACCCAGAACGCCGCGCTAGCAATCGGGCCTTGAATATTCTGCAAGACCGGCAACTTAGCAAGCTCGATAAAGGCAGCGCGCTGGCCCTGCTTCAGAAAATAAAAGCAGACCCCCATGCGTACCTGCGCGACTCGCTGTGGCGCGAGCTGACCCAGAAGTTTGTGCCCGACCCTAGCCGTAGCGTGGGCCTCAACCCCCAGGTGAAAAACTGCCGGCGCTACGGCGAGGCCTTCATCGAAGACGGAGCCCGCCGCCAGATGGACACCGCCACGCAGCTACCCGTGACGCTCGATGGCGCCCTCATGCCCGACGCTCACCAGGGCTACGCGCCCCAGGTGCCGCCCTCGCGCCACGCCTCAGCTTGCTTGTAGATTATGCCCATCCTCGCTTCTTCTGCCTATCGCCCCGCGGCGTACCTCGCCAATGGTCACCTGCAAACCATCTTGCCCAGTACGTTGCGGCGGGTGCCCGAAGTGCACTACCGCCGCGAGCGCCTGGAGCTGCCCGACGGTGACTTTCTCGACCTCGATTGGTCGGCCGCCGTGCCAGGGGCGGTGGCGCCCCGGCTGGGTATTATCTCGCATGGGCTGGAGGGCGACAGCAGCCGGCCTTACGTGCGCGGCATGGCCCGTGCTCTCAACCAAGCGGGTTTCGACGCGCTGGCCTGGAACTACCGGGGGTGCGGCGGTGAAACCAATCGCTTGCTGCGCGCCTATCATCTCGGCGATACCGACGACCTGGCCACCGTGATTACGCACGCTATTGGCCAAGGCTACGGCGCAATTTACCTGACGGGCTTCTCGGCAGGTGGCAACGTGACCCTCAAATACTTGGGGGAAGATGCTAGCCGGGTGCCGGAGCAGGTGCGGCGGGCGGCCGTATTCTCGGTGCCTACCGACTTGAAGGCTAGCTCCGTGCATATCAGCCGCTGGCAAAACAGAGTATATCTGTGGCGATTTATGGCGTCGCTGCGCCAGAAAATGCGGGTGAAAGCCGCGCACCTGCCCGGCCAGCTCGATCTCGCGGCACTCGATAGCCTCCGCAATTTTCCGGAGTTTGATGAGCGCTACACGGCGCCGCTGCACGGCTTTGCCTCGGCCGACGCGTATTATGAGCACGCCGCTTCGGGGCGCTATTTGGACGGCATCCGCATCCCGACGCTCCTCGTCAATGCGCTGAACGACCCTTTTCTGCCACCATCCTGCTTTCCGAGGGAAGCCGCGGCGGCCAACCCGTTTTTTTACCTCGAAACGCCCGCTACCGGAGGGCACGTTGGCTTTGCCGAAGGCCGGCCTGCTGGCGATTATTATTCTGAGCGGCGGGCGGTAGACTTTCTAACCCGGGCGGTACCAGGATAGCTGCTTGCTAGTGAATTAACTAAAAAGCACTAGCCACCAGGTAGAGGCTACCTGGCGGCTAGTGCTTTAACTGGGTTAGCCAGCGCTGGCTACTTCGCCGGGGGCGAAGTGGCTTCAACAGCCGAGAAGGCTTCGAGAATTTTGTAGGTATGCGAAGCACCTTGGGGCACCAGGTAAGAGGTGCCGGGCTCCAGCACGATTACCTGGCCTTCGAGGTGCAGCTCGGCGCGGCCCTTGAGCACGTAGCCCACGGTTTCGTAGGGACGGTTGCTGAGCGGCTTCGGGTCGCTGGGCTGCTCATCTTCCCAAAGGCGCAGGGCTATATGCTGGCCAGCAGCTAGTTGCTTTTCGCCATTGGCGCCCAGAGCGGCCGTGTTAGCATTAACGTTGGAAACAGACATATTGAGTTAAGGAGGGAATATAGAGCGAGGCTAAGCACCGCTCGGGTAAAGTGAGAAAAAAGAAAGCAGCGCCGGGGCCAGGGCACCCAACGCCAACCACTAAAACTTGTTCAGCTAACGGAGGGCACCACTCGGCGGTTGTGGCTGGCTGCACAAAACCTTCAGCCGCCCAAGTGGGTTAACACGCCCGAGCCGGGCCAGAAATTATAGTCAGTCCAGTAGCTCGTCGTCTTAAATTCATGATTCTGCCGTGTCCACTGCCGTCGCTGAAAACTTTGCTGAGCAATTGGCACAGGCGCACGCAGCTGTGCCCACCCCGTTACCGGGGCCAGCCTTTTGTGCGCTAGCCGAACAGGTACTTGAGGTGCTGTTTCCCGAGCGGGCCATTCGGCCGCTAGCCAGCACCGATGCCATAGCCGCCACCCTCTACCAACTGCAAGCTGACCTGGCCGAGTTGCTGGGGCTAGTGCCGGGCCTGCCGGCAGAGCCGGCCGCGCTGGCTTCGGCGCTGTTTGACGGGCTGCCGGCGTTGCGCCAGGCGCTGCTCAAAGATGCCGCCGCCACCCTGGCTGCCGACCCGGCGGCTCAAGGGCTAGCCGAAATAATAGGTTCGTACCCTGGGTTTTATGCCACTGCAATGCACCGGCTGGCTCATGCCCTGTACCAGCGCGGCGTGCCCCGCCTGCCCCGCTTGCTGAGCGAGTACGCCCACCGCGAAACGGGCATTGACATCCACCCCGGCGCTCGCATCGGCCCGGCGTTCTGCATCGACCACGGCACCGGTATCGTCATTGGCGAAACGGCCCATATCGGCGCACATGTGCAACTATACCAAGGTGTTACGCTGGGGGCACTGAGCGTAACCAAGGCCCTGCAAGGCCTCAAGCGCCATCCCACCATCGAAGACCACGTGGTGATTTATGCCAACGCGACTATCCTGGGCGGTAGCACCGTTATCGGCACGCGTAGTATTATTGGCGGCAACGTGTGGCTGACTGAAAGTGTACCTTCGCACTCACGGGTATATCACCGGGCCCAGCTGCACATGGCTCGGCAAGACGACCCCGCCGGCGAGCTCATGTTTTCGATTTAATGTTTAAGCTAGCTAGCAGCCACTAGCTGTTTGTTTATTTTTTATGCCGCTGATAGCTAAGGGCTAGCAGCTAACAGCTCAAAATAATGAAAGCTAATTCCATTCTGGAAGTTATCGGCAATACGCCGATGGTCAAACTCAACAAGCTATTTGCCGCCGAGCGGCCCGACGTGGAGGTGTGGGTGAAGCTGGAGCGCCAAAACCCCGGCGGCTCTATCAAAGACCGCATTGCGCTAAGCATGATTGAGCAGGCCGAAAAAGATGGTATTCTTACCCCGGGCCGCAGCACCATCATCGAGCCGACTTCGGGCAACACCGGCGTGGGTCTGGCGTTGGTAGCCGCCGTGAAAGGCTACAAGATCACGCTCGTAATGCCCGAAAGCATGAGCATCGAGCGCCGCCGCCTGATGACGGCCTACGGCGCCAGCCTCGAACTAACGCCCCGCGAGCAAGGCATGAAAGGTGCCATCGCCAAAGCCCAGGAGCTGGTAGACAGCACGCCCGGCGCCTGGATGCCCATGCAGTTTTCGAACCCCGCCAACATTCAGGTGCACATCGACATCACCTCGCAGGAAATCCTGCGCGATGCGCCGGAGGGCGGCTTCGACATGCACATCACGGGTGTGGGCACGGGCGGCCACATCACGGGCGTGACCAAAGTGCTCAAGCCGATTTTTCCGAATATGAAAACGTACGCCGTGGAGCCCGAGCTGTCGCCCGTTATCAGCGGCGGTGCGCCGGGCCCGCACCCCATTCAGGGCATCGGCGCCGGCTTTATCCCCGAAAACCTGCACCGCGACGTCCTCGATGGGGTCGTTCAGGTCAGCCGCGACGAAGCCTTTGAGATGACGCGCCGCGCGGCCCAGGAAGAAGGCATCTTGTGCGGCATTTCGTCGGGCGCTTCGCTCGCCGCCGTGGCCAAGAAGCTCGCCGAGGTGCCGCAGGGCGGCAAAGTGCTCACCTTCTGCTACGATACGGGCGAGCGTTATCTGTCAGTTGAAGGGCTGTTTGTGTAGCCTCCTGCACCGTAGTACTACTAGCGAGAACGTCGCACCTGGCTAGCTCAGGTGCGACGTTCTTTGCGTTTTGCCGTATCCCGAGGCTATGGAAAGAAGTTCTTCTGCCGGCCGGTTTTGGCGCTGGCTGCTGCCGGTAGCCGTGGCCGGCTGCCTCTACGTCAATTATCTCTACAATGCTCACCCGCCCGCCGGCGCCCTCAGCAACGGGGCCATGTCGGCGCGCCATCCCACGCTGCTCACGCCGGCCGGGTACGCGTTCAGTATCTGGGGCGTCATTTTTTCGGGGCTGATAGCCTACACGGTGTGGCAGCTGCTGCCCGCCCAGCGGCTGGCCAAGCTGCCCCAGGCGTTTACCAAGCTGCTGGCGCTAGTCGTGCTCGCCACGACTGCCTGGACGCTGGTGTTCAGCTACGGGCTAATCGGCCCCAGCTTGGTCGTAATGCTGGGGCTACTAGGGCTGCTGGCTTTCGCCTATGCCCGCGTGCGGCCGCTGGTGCTGGCTGGGATCGTGCCCGCCTGGCCAACCTGGTTTTTAAGCCTTTACCTGGGTTGGGTAATGCTCGCCACGGTGCTCAACGTGATTTTTGGCTTGCGCGACGCGCTCGGTGTGCGGTGGCCGGCCTATGCTAGCCTGCTCGGCAGCTATGGCTTGGTGGTGGTAGCGGCGGGCCTCGGCGTGGCACTAGCCTGGCGTGGGCGCGATGCGCTGCTGCCGCTGCCCATTGCGTGGGGGCTGGTGGGTACGTGGGTAGCACAACGGGCGGCCGTGCCTGGGCTGGCCGCCACGGCGCTGGGCGCGGCGGTAGTACTGGTAGTAGGGGCGGGGCTAGCCGGCCTCAGCCAGCGGCGGCCTGTAGGGGCGCCGCTGGCTGAGGCTGGTTAATGATAAAGAAAATTTGGCAAGCTCCCAGGCTGGGCTGGGTTCAGAAATAAAACTCCGGTAGCTATGGCTAGTAAAATTGCTGCTGCCAGCTGGGGCGGTAAGCTAGCTAGGCTATGTACTTTTGTCGGGGACCAGCGTTGGCTGGCCGCTTTTTATTTCGCTCCTTATTCCCTCTAGCTCATGCGCCAGAACTTCGTTGCCGGCAACTGGAAAATGAATCTCACCCTGCCCGAAGCGCAGGCTCTGACTTCCGAAATCGTGCACATGCTGCACGACGAGCTCACGGGCCCGGCCAAGCCGCAGGTGGTTATCTGCCCACCTTTTCCGCTGCTGTATTCGGTCGGCCACTTGCTGGGCGGCGACCATAACCCCGCGCTGGGCGCCCAGAACTTTCACCAAAAAGAAAGTGGCGCTTATACCGGTGAGGTATCGGCCAAGCAGCTGCAATCGGTAGGCTGCGAGTACGTTATCCTGGGGCACTCGGAGCGCCGCCAGCATCATCGCGAAGATGATGCCCTGCTGAGCGAGAAGTTGACCGCCGCCCTAACGGCTGGCCTGAAGCCGATTTTTTGCATCGGCGAAAGCCTGGAAACCCGCGAAGCCGAAGAAACTTTCGAGTTTATTGGCAAGCAGCTGCAGGATGGGTTGTTCCACCTCAGCAAAGAGGAGTTTGACAAAGTAGTGATTGCCTACGAGCCCATCTGGGCCATTGGCACCGGCAAAACGGCCACCAGCCAGCAGGCGCAGCAAGTGCACGCCTTCATTCGCGAGCAAGTGGCTAGTGCCTACGATGCCCAGGCGGCCGCCAATACGACCATCCTCTATGGGGGCTCGTGCAACGCGCAAAATGCTCGCGAAATCTTCAGCCAGCCCGACGTGGACGGTGGCCTTATCGGGGGGGGCTCGCTCAAGTCGCGTGATTTTGTGGAGATTATCAAGTCTTTCTAAGTGCTTGTTCATACCAAAATAGCGAAAAAGCGAAGCAGGAATCTTGGGCGAGATTCTTGCCTTTAGGCCGAAACCCGCCCGCCATTATCCTTCCCTACTTCGCGCTGCTGCCGTGCTTTCCCTGCTGCTTTCGCTACTCCTGTTTTTGGCTCCGGGCCGGCCATTGGTAGCGCCGGCCGGCTCCGTTGAGCCCTGTAAAATCTACGGCTCCGTTTACCTCGAAAACGACCCTAGCCGGCGCAACTCGTGCTTCGCGGTAGTGTATATCGAGCCTGAGGAAGCTTTTGCTGATTTGCTGGTTTACAACGAAAACAACAAGCTTTTTGCCGACAAGGCTGGCCTGTGGTGCCCAGCCGACAACCGCGAATTTGCCGACTACAGCCTCTACGTGACGACCGACCGCAGCCGGGCCGACTTTGCCATTCACTACACCAAGGTGCGCTCGTTTGCGGGCTGCAAGACAACCAATTAAGGATTAGGGCCATTGCACCAAACGCATAGTTAGCGTTTTCTGGTTGAGCTTAGAATAATCAGGTGTCACTTTCTAGCTTGCAGGGCCACTTTTTGGATTAGAATTCTTCAAAATCATTTGTGAATTGACCCAGTAGTTACCTTGATGCTTTTGCAATCCACTTCGTTAAGATTGTGCTAATAATCAATACTATATGGTTATTAGCTCAACCGCAGAAACGTTAACTACGTGTTTGGTGCAATGGCCCTAATTAAGGATGAGCTGTGAATAGTGAATTCGGAGTTCATCCTTTATCATTACCCAACATGGATTTTATTGAATTGACGGTGCAGGCACCGCGCGAGCTAGCCGATATGTTGGTGGCCGAGCTGGGCGAGGTGGGTTTCGATACCTTCGAAGACAACGACGCCGGTTTTTGCGCCTACACCACGGAAGAGGCGTTCGACCGCGACGCGGTGGCCGAAATCATGAGCCGCTACGAAGGCATTGGCGAGCTGGCTTTTTCGGACCGCATCATCACGCGCCAAAACTGGAATGCGGAATGGGAGAAAAACTTTCAGCCGCTCATCATCGCCGACCGCGTGTCGGTGCGGGCGCCGTTTCATCCTAAGCCCGAAGGGGTGGAGTATGACATCGAGATAATGCCGCGCATGTCGTTTGGTACCGGCCACCATGAAACGACGGCGCTCATGATTGAAAACCAGCTGGATATTAATCATCAGGGCAAACGCGTGCTGGATATGGGGTGTGGCACGGGCATTCTGGCCATCATGGCCGAAATGCTGAGTGCCCGCCAAGTGCTGGCCGTCGACGTGGAGCCCTGGACGGTAGAAAACGCCCGTGATAACGCCGCCGAAAACCACTGCCGCACCATCGAGTGCCGCCTGGGCGGAGTCGAGACGCTGGCCGATGAAGCGCCCTTCGACCTTATTTTGGCCAACATCAACCGCAACGTGCTGCTGGAGGATATGCACGAGTACGCCCGGCTGCTACCCAGCGGGAACCCAATTTTATTTAGTGGGTTTTACGAGGAAGATTTGCCCAAAATCACTGCCCAGGCCACGCTACAGGGCTTGCGCTACGAGCGCCACCGGACGCTGCGTAGCTGGGTTTCGGCAATTTTCACGAAATTGTAGGCCGCTCCGGTAGTACTGGGGCCGCCGTGCCAGTTTTTCTGGCTATTGTCCTAGTCTATGAAGCGACTTTTCGCCGCCTTTTTTTGCCTGGCTTTTGCCTGGCTGCCTGCCCAAGCCCAAACTACCAAGCCCGCCGCGCCACCGGCTACCAAGGCCATGCCCCCGCCCACCGATGGGCGCACGGCCGGGGCGGTGCGACCCGGCCAGATAGCGGTGCAGCGCTACACGGGCCATGTTTCGCCCGAGCCCGCCCAGTTTATTCTGGATGTGCAAAGCATGCTGCTGTCCACCAATAACGCGGCGGCTAAGGAATTGGGCAACCAGCTGCGCCAGCTGTGGGGTAGCAACCAACTCACGGCCAGCCAGCAAACGGCTATAGCGGGATTGTCGCAAAAAATTCTGGACAAAAAAATGCGGCCAATTCCGCATCTAACCGCTTTTTACAGCGCCTTGGTCGGCGGTAAGAATAAGCTCAAACTGAGCGATGCGCAGGTAGACCAGTACCTCGATGTGGTGGGGCAGTCGGTGGAAAAAGATTCGCCGGCCGACCTGGAAAAGTACCTATTAGCTACCACCAGGCTGCTCAACGGGGGCAGCTTACACCGCTCAAGCTTCAACTCGCTGCGGGTCGTGGGCGGGCAGCTGGCTTTCGCCTACAAAGCTGCCCCAACGGTTGATCCCAACGCCACGTTTGACGCCCCGGCTAGCCCAGCGCCGCTACCACCCGCCGCGCCCGCCAAAGCTGCAGCCAAGCCAGTAGTAAAAGCTGCTCCCAAGCCGGCCGCCAAGAAAAAGCGCGCGAGCGATGGCTGGGATACGGCCGACCTTTGGTCGACGCCCAGCAGCAAAACAGCGAGCAAGAATGATGGCTGGGGCAGCGCCAACGATGGCTGGAGCACCTCCGCACCCAAGAAAAAAGCGGCCGCCAACGACGGGTGGGGCAGTACCAATGATGGCTGGGGCGCGCCGGCTCCTAAGAAAAAAACGGTTGCTAAAATTACTCCCAAGGCCCCGGCTAAAGTAGCCGCCAAGCCCGTTGCCGCGGCGCCAGCGCCCAGCACCGCTGATTTTGACCAGGCCAACGCGCCATTTATACCTTCGCCCAGTGCGGCGTACGAGGCCTATTACGCGCCGCCCGTGAGCGGCCCCGTGATTGAGCTTAAGGATGCGGACCTGATAATGGGCACGGCGGGCGACTCCATCGTGCTGCACCGCGTGAGCGGTACGCTGGCAACGCACAGCAACCGCTTTGTGGCTACGGGCGCGGAGGTAACCTGGGCTATCAAGGGCAACCCGGTATCGGCGGCGCTGGCGGGCTTCGATTTCGACCCGAGCAAGCCGGAGTTTACGGCCCAGCCCGTGACGCTTACGTATCCATTTTTGCTGGAGGAGCCGGTAAAAGGTGCCCTTAGCTACAAGAGCGTGCGCCGCCGGCCCGGCGCCACTGAGGCCGATTATCCGCGCTTTATTTCGCTCACGAACGACGTGCGCCTCAAAGACTTGGGCCCTGGCATCAAGTACCGGGGCGGCTTGTCGATGGCGGGTAGCCGGCTGCTATCGGCAGCGCTCGACGGTTCGGTTTCCAACCTGATGGTGAGCCAGGATGGGAAACTGCGCTTCCGGGCAACCTCGCGGAGCTACGTGCTGGGCGACTCGCTCATTACGGCTAGCCGGGCGGCCATCGCGCTGTACGCCAGCTCGGGCGATTCTATCACGCACCCCGGCGTGGAGCTGAAGTATTCGAAGAGCAAGGAGCAGCTCAAGCTGCTGTACGAAAAGGGTTTGTATCGCAATACCTCGTATTCTGATTCGTACCACCAAATTGATATTCGGGCGCAGATGCTGGTCTGGAACCTGCGCGAGCCGAAGATGGACTTCAGCATTATCACGTCGCCCACGCAAGTGTCGGCCGATTTTGAAAGCAAGAACTTCTTCTCCAATACCCGCTACCAGCAGCTCAAAAGCATCAACCACCTGCACCCGCTGCAAATGCTGCTGGGCTACAGCGGTAGCCACGGCAACGCCAGCGTGCTGAACCTGCACGACGTAGCCGTGGCTACCCAGACCTCCGAGCCCAACCTGCGCTCGGCCGTGACTGGGCTAGCCCGGGATGGCTTCGTTGATATTCAACCCCAGACCGGGCAGGTGATTTTGCTGCGCAAAGCCCGCAGCTACGTGGGCGCGGCCCGCGAAAAAAAGGACTACGACCATATTCTGCTCAAATCGGTGTCGGGCTCGGGCCGGAGCGCTACCCTCAACCTGGCCAATAATCAACTGCTGCTGCGCGGCGTCAAGCAATTTGCCTTCACCGACGACTCGGCGGCGGTGCCGGTAATAGTGCGGCCCGATAGCGGCTTGGTACGCATTGAGCACAACCGCGATATGCACTTTGGTGGTCGGGTGAAGACGTCGATTTACGGTTTTAAAGGGCACAACTTCAAATTCGATTACGACGGCTACTACATCGATATGCCAGTTATCGACTCGCTCAGCGTGCAAAGCAAAGCCAAAAAGACAGCTGGTAAGTCCACTGACCCGGATCATCAGCCCAGCGACTTTGTACTCGCCAAAAAGGGGAAATCGCAAAGTGGCCGCCTCTACCTAAACGACCCTACCAACCGCTCGGGCCGCAAAAAAATGGCCAAATACCCGTCCTTCAACTCGACTTCGGGGGCCTATGTGTACTTCGATAAGCCCGACGTGCTAGGTGGCGCTTACGACACCACTACCTACTTCGATGTGCCGCCCTTCAGCGTCGACTCGATGGGTACCGGCAAGTCGCGCGGCAAATTCGTGGGCGTGTTTCACAGCCCGGCGCTGCCGCCCATCAAAACGGCCCTTACTATGCAAGCTGATGGGATCATGGGCTTTGTGCACACGGTGCCGGCGGGAGGCTACCCCATGTACGGAGGCAAGGGCCAGCTGTCGGGCGGCGCTAAAGTGCGCCTCAATAAGGGTGGCCTGCAATCGAATGGTACCATCACGTACCAAGGTGCTTCGTTGCAGAGCGATCGCTTCGTGATGTACGCCGACTCGGTGACCGGCGAGGGCAAGACAGGAGCTATTGCCGCGAGCTCGTACTCGCCCAAGGTAGTACTGCCGCCGGGCTACCTCATCAACTGGCGGGCCCGCAAAGATTCACTGCATTTGCGCACGCCGCCCGATGGGGCAGTGGCTAAAATCTATGCCGACCATACCTTTAAAGGCTCGCTGCTGCTGACGCCTGCTATGGTGGGCGGCGCGGGCCGTCTCGATGGCCCGCAAAGCTACGTGCGCTCGCAAAGCATTGTTTTTAAGAATGATGCGTACTCGGCCGACAAGGCGTTGCTTAGTATAAAGTCGTCGAAGGCCGGTAAGCCGGCGCTCATCGCCAGCGACATGAAGCTGACGTACGACCTCCAGCACGGCTATGCCGAATTTACCCGCGAAGAGGCGAGCAAGGCTACGATCGACCTGCCCTTCACCGGGTTTCAAACCTCGCTCAGCGGTGGCCGCTGGGACTTTAAGAAAAAGCAAGTGCTATTGCGCGCCGGCGCCGACGCGGCGCAGTCATATTTTACTTCCAAGCTACCCGAGCAGTTTGGCCTGAAGTTCCGGGCCGAAACCGCTTCCTACGACTTGGCCAAGTATAAGCTGCAAGTGGCAGGAGTGCCCTACATAGCCATTGCCGACTCGTGGGTACTGCCCGACTCTGGGAAGGTGGCTATTCTGCCGGGAGGCAATTTTCAAAAACTGGAGCGCGCCAAGGTATTGATGGATTCGGTGTCGAAATTTCACGAGCTGTACCTGGGCAACCTCGTCCTGAAGTCACGGGTCGAGTTTGTTGGCCAAGCCAAATACACCTTCAAGTATGCCAACGGCGACTCGGTAGCCCTGACGTTCAGTGATTTCCGGCCCGATTCCTCGGCCTTTAAGCCCCTGGCCGCCGGGGCCGCGGCCAAAAAGCGCGGGCTGTTTGCCGGCAAGACTGCCGATACTCCCGTGCCTACCCAGGGCGGAGTCGCCCTGACGGGGGCGGCCAAAGTGCAGGCTAGCGACAACTTCAACCTGGCGCCCCGCATTGGCTACCGGGGCGAAGTGACGTTGAATTCAAAGCGGCGCGGCTTAGCTTTTCAGGGCGAAGTCAAGCTGAGCTTTGCTAAGAACAAGGGCAGTGCCGAGTGGGTAGCCATGCGCGACACCGTGAACCCGAAGAGCATTGCGATCAAGCTGGAAGACGTGAAAGCCGAGGATGGCACGCCACTTACGGCGGGCCTGATGACTGGCGACGACCCGCCCGGGCTTTACCCACTCTACTTTGGAACGCTCGCGGCGGCCGCCGACCACCCGATTTTCCAGGTTGATGGTACGCTGCGCTACGATACTAAGAGCGGCATTTACTCGCTCACCCGGGCCGATTTTACCGACCCTAATCAGTACGAAGGGGCCAACCTCACCTTTGCCGAAAATACGGATAACCTGACCTGGCGCGGTCCGCTCAAGCTGCTGGCCACCGAGAAAAACTTTACCGTTACGGGGGCCGCGGTGGGCACGGCCCATCCCGACTCGGCTGCCTACCGGATGCACGCCCTGCTGGGCTTCGACATTGCAATGCCCATCAAAGGGTTGGAGGCCTTGACCGCCGGTATGACCAAGCTTACCAAAAACTCGGCCGAGGCCATTAGTGGCGCGCCCGATGACCTCTTCAACATTGCTCAAGTGGGAGGCAACCAGGCCGCCCGCAGCTTTGCCGACCACAAAATGGGTGCGGCCCCCGACGCCCTCCAGAAGCTGTCGCCCAAGTTTTTGAGCACGTTGGTTATCAACCGGGTTGACTTGCGCTGGAGC
This sequence comes from uncultured Hymenobacter sp., assembly GCA_964514915.1. GTDB lineage: Bacteria > Bacteroidota > Bacteroidia > Cytophagales > Hymenobacteraceae > Hymenobacter. The sequence continues at coordinate 9,873 of CAZERY010000025.1, read as the reverse complement.
GCCAAAGAGCGCGCCTGGTACTCGGTGGGGCGCCTGGGGCTGGGTGGCGTGGGCAAGCAGCCTTTTAATGCGCTCATGGATGGCCTGCTCGAAGTGAAGCGCGTAGATGGCCAAGACTACGTGGAGCTGTATCTGGAGCCTTCGCCCGGCCTATTCTACTACTTCCGGTTTGAGAAGAACGTGCTCGTCACGCAATCGCTCGACGAAAAGTACGACTATGCCATTAGCTCGAAGGCCAAGTATGATTACAATACGGCGACTCAATATGGGGTCTTCGTGGGTGACCTCGACGAGGTAGAGGCTTTCCGCACGCGCTTCCGCCGCACTTACCTCAACGAGTCGGATAAGGAAACAATAGCCCGCCGCAAAGCCAATGCGGCCCTTGAGGAAAAGCTGGCCCAGGAAAAAGCGGCCGAGGAAGAAGCCGCTGCTGCCGCCATCGAAGCCAAGAAAAATAAGAAGCGCAAGCCCGACGAAGCTGCCGACGACCCGGCTGCCGACCCTAACGCGCCGAGTGAGCCGCCGACTGAAGTTTCCAAAAAGAAGAAAAAGGGGAAGGATAACGACCCCTTCGGTGATGGCGAAATCATCGCCGCCCCGGCTGCCGAACCCGCTCAAAAGAAAAAGGCGAAGGTGGAAGCAGCCACAGAGGAGCCCGCCCCGGAGCCGGCGAAGAAAAAGAAAAAGGCCAAGGATAATGATCCGCTGGGCGATAGCGAGGTAGCCCCCACCGTAGCGCCCGCCCCGGCTAAGAAGAAGGAAAAGGTGCAGGAAGCCACGCCCGACCCCAATGCCGAGCCCGCGCCTGACCCGGCCAAGAAAAAGAAAAAGAAGAAAGGTGAGGAAGACCCTTTCGGCGATTCTTAAGTAGTGCCCAGCGGTACCCCGGAGCCAACCTCCGGGGTATCTTACTTTTGCCCCATGCTGTTTATCACTCTGGCGCTGCTGGCCGCCTATTTGCTTGGTTCCATCCCGACGGCGCTGTGGGTAGGACGCTGGTTTTTCAATCTGGCCGATATTCGCGAGCACGGCTCGGGCAATGCGGGAGCTACCAATACGTTTCGGGTGCTCGGCAAAAAAGCGGGCACTTTTGTGTTGCTTTTCGATGCCTTCAAAGGCTTTGCCGCCGCTTATTTCCTGCCCAACTGGCTGCTGAGCCAGGGGGTTATCGCGCCCGAAAATCTGTTTTATTTCCGGCTGGCCTGCGGCATACTTGCCGTGGTGGGGCACATCTACCCGGTGCTGGCCCAGTTTCGGGGTGGCAAGGGCGTGGCTACTATCCTGGGGATGATGCTCGCCATTGCGCCGGCTACCGTGGGCGTGGCGCTACTGGTTTTTTTGGCAGTGCTGAGCACTACGCGCTACGTGTCGCTTTCGAGCATGACGGCCGGCGTGGCTTTCGCCTTGCTCCAGTTGCTGCCCGCTTTTCGGCCGGCTAACAGCCTGCAAGTCTGGTTTGGGTTTCTACTGGCGGCCATGCTCATTTACACGCACCGGGCTAATATCGGGCGCCTGCGGGCCCGCACCGAGAGCCGGGTTCCGTTATGGGGTAAGCGATAAGTAAATTTTTGGCGCAATAGTCCCCTGGGCCGGTAGCGCGCTGGCTAGCCACATCTTCAAGTAGTAAGCGTTAGGGGCAGCTGTAAGAGCTAGCGCAGACCCAGGCCGAGCTAGCCGGTTAGCCACCAAGCTAGCGCCTACTTTTACGGTATCAATTATTCTTTTCCTCGCCTTATGCCCATACCCGCTTACATCACGCAGCACCAAAATCGGTTTTTGGAAGAGTTGCTCGATTGGCTCCGCATTCCTTCGGTTTCGGCCGACCCCAAGTTTCACGATGATGTGCTGCAGGCCGCTAACTTTCTGAAGGATAAGATAATGGAAGCTGGCGCCACCAACGTGGAGCTTTGCTCCACGGCCGGCAACCCGATCGTGTATGGCGAATGCTTTGCGGGCCCCAATCGGCCCACGGTGCTGGTGTATGGCCACTACGATGTGCAACCCGCTGACCCTTACGAGCTGTGGACGTCGCCGCCGTTTGAGCCAGTCATCAAGGACGAGAAAATCTACGCCCGCGGCGCCTGCGACGACAAAGGTCAGGTGTACATGCACGTCAAAGCCCTCGAAATGATGCTGCGCGCTGGCCAGGGTGGCGCCCCGTGTAATATAAAGTTTATGTTTGAAGGCGAAGAAGAAATAGGTTCTAATAACCTGGCCATCTTCGTCAAAGAGAATAAGGACAAGCTCCGGGCCGACGTTATTCTTATCTCCGACACTGGTATTCTGGCCAATGATGTGCCGAGCATTGAAGTCGGTTTGCGCGGCCTCAGCTACCACGAGGTAGAAGTGACGGGCCCCAACCGCGACCTGCACTCGGGCCTCTATGGCGGGGCCGTTATGAACCCCATCAATGCCCTCTGCGACATGATTAGCAGCCTGCACGATGCTAACCGCCGCATCACCATCCCAGGATTTTACAATAAGGTGGACGAGCTGAGTGCGGCCGAGCGCGCCGAAATGGCCCAGGCTCCCTTCTCCGAAGCCGAGTTTGAGGCGAGCATCGGCCTGCCCGCGGCCGTGGGCGAGGTGGGCTATACCACGCCCGAGCGAACCAGCATTCGGCCCACGCTCGATGTAAATGGCATCTGGGGTGGCTACACCGGTGAAGGCGCCAAAACGGTGATTGCCAGCAAGGCCTACGCCAAAATCTCGATGCGCCTTGTGCCGCACCAAACCAGCGACGAAATAACGGCGCTTTTCCAAAAGCATTTTGAGCGCATTGCTCCGGCTGGCATTACGGTGAAAGTAACGCCGCACCACGGCGGCGAGCCCGTAGTGACACCTACCAACTCGGCCGCCTACCGCGCCGCGGCCCGCGCCCTCGAAACCACGTTTGGCAAAAAACCGGTGCCCATGCGCGGCGGTGGTTCTATTCCCATCGTGGCCATGTTCAAGACCGAGCTGGGCCTCGATTCGGTACTGCTGGGCTTCGGCCTCGATTCCGATGCCATCCACTCGCCCAATGAGCACTTCGGCATCTTCAACTTCCTGAAAGGTATCGAAACCATCCCCGAGTTTTACCGCGAATACGCGGCGGCGCAGCAGTAGATAAGCGCTATGCAGTAAAAGGGCCGGTTCTACCCAGAACCGGCCCTTTTATTTTGGTGCTTCAAAGCGAAGCAGGATCGCTAATTAAATGAGTACGTAGCGTAGAGTTGAAATGCGCTATTGCGGGCGCGTAGTTGCGATGTCGTATTGCCAAAGGTCACAGAGTTGGGGAAGTTAGTAAACGCACCGTTGTAGCGCAGTCCTACTCCGAGGCCGTGCTTGAGTTGATAACCTAAGCCCGCGAGATAGCCAAAGTCAACGGATTTATAACTGTCCTTGATGTCAACTGACAGGCTACCAGATTCCGCTTTAGCTGCTATTAAGAAGCCAACTTGCGGGCCAGCTTCAAAGAAAAAGCCATCGGTATTGACATGAAAAGCCAATGGTACATCAATGTAGTGCATGCGAATGCCCGCATCGTGATTGCCGTGGTTGCTGGCACCCTTTTGCGAGTATAGCAACTCCGGTTGGAAGGCGAATAGCTTGGCAAAGCCAATATTGGCAAATATCCCCGCATGGAAGCCAAAACGGCTATCATAAAGGCTTTCAAAATCCTTGCCCGCGAAGTCAGTGAGCGAAGCGCCGGCCTTGAGACCAAGCGATACATTGCCGCCGCGCCCACGGTATTGTGCCTGCGCCACGGTGCTAAAGCCAAGCAGACCAGCCAGCAATAGAAGAAGAGGTTTTTTCATCAAGGAAAAATAACGAATGTTGTGCCAGCAAAGCTACGGCGGCCGCCGGGCCTACTAACCACTGGAGAGCTGGCTAGCCGCGAGTGGACAAGCTAGCAGTGGGCGCAAGCAACTGGTTATCCAACGCATTGCCGAAGCTTACTACCGAATACTTCATTCACGCAAAAAGCCGGCTTCCAAGGAGGAGGCCGGCTTTTTAAGCTGTTGTGGCGGTCAAGGGAACACCTATTTTTTGCCACCAAACAGGTAGCTTACCTGGAATTGGAATACGCCGTTGTGGAAGTTGTTGTCGCCGCGCAGAGGAGCGCTGCCCGCGCCAAAACCATCTTTATAAACATTAGAGAAGTCGCCGGTGTAGCGGGCCTCTATACCTAGGCCACTCGTAATCTGGTAGCCAATGCCACCTACGTAGCCAATGCCCACGGGCACTAAACGCTCACGACTGTTGTAAACGGTAACTTCTTTAGGGCTGCCAGCCTTCTCACCCTGGGGGCGGAAAAACTCACGGTCGCTGAGGGCAAAGCTAGCCTGTGGGCCAAAGTCGAAGAACAAGCCTTTGCCATATTCGCCAGTGGTAAATTTCAGCAATACTGGTACGTCGATATAGCCCAGCGTCGAGCGATACTGCTGGCCATTGTAAGGCGCCAAAGTAGCACTCGGAGTAGTATAATTGGCTTGGCTAATGAAAACGCCTTTCTGTGAATACAAACCCTCAATTTGCAAAGAAAGCAAGTCGGTGAAGCCAAAATTCACCAGTACACCAGCTGCGAAACCAGGCTTCCAGCCCGTGCTCGATCCGATGTCACCGCCGCCCGTGTACGAGCTCAGGTTAAAACCGCCTTTAACACCGTACTTAATGCCAGTTTGTGCATTAGCAGCGCCAGCAAAGCCAGCGAGCATAGCCAAAGAAAGAATGATTTTTTTCATGTCTGAAAATTTAATAAGTAACTCCGGCTATAAATAATGAAGTAGGGTAAGTCAGCCGGCAATGCGCCTTATACAGCCCATGAGCAGGTTAGGTTTGCATTTTGAATGAAATTTGGGCTTGGGCTGAGTAGGTAAATAAGCGTGCGCGCTCCCGTAGCTTTGAGCTAGGCTGGTCCGTTTTTTTATGCGCCGATTGGGCTATGTAGTGCATCGTTTTCAATCTCACTTGCTTAGAGCTATCCTGTTGCTGAGTATGCTGGGGCCATTATATCCTGGCCAGGCGCAGCAAATTAATTTTGCAGATTCAGCGGTGCGGCGGGCTCCGGCGGCTCCTTTTATTTGGGGCGCTTATGCGCAAGGGGCCAGCATCATCAGTCATACCGCTGCGGTAAGCCACTTGGTGGCCTCACATCCTACCGGCCTGGAAATGAACGTGCAACGCCAAACTACCGGCAGCGCCCCTTGGCACAGCTGGTATAAGTACCCTAAAGTTGGGCTGGCGTTGATTTACTACGACTATCACAACCCCATCTTGGGCCAAAGCTATGCCGCTAGCGTGTACCTGAGCAAGGCACTGCTACGCACTCCGCGCCAGGATGTTAGCTTTCGCCTGGGTACGGGGCTCGCGTATTTTACCGAGTCCTACGACCTGCAAACCAACCGCAAAAACACTTTTATCGGCTCGCCGCTCAACGCTACGCTACAAATGCGCGTGGAGTACGACGTAGCCGTGAGCCAGCACCTGGGCGTGTTGCTGGCGCTAGGGCTCAACCACTATTCCAATGGTGGCTCGGCAAAGCCTAACTTCGGCATCAACCTGCCGACGCTATTGCTGGGGCTCAACTACCACCAGCGTCGGCCCGCACCCGTGGCACCCAGCGTAGCTGCCGTGCCCACCGATACAGGCCAAAAGTTTGCCTATCTCAGCACTAGCCTGGGCTCGAAGCAGCGCACCGGCGGCGACCCCACCAACTACCTCGTAAACTCAGTAACCCTGGCAGTTGGCCAGCGCGTGAGCCGCAAAAGCAATCTGCTGGTAGGCGTAGAAGGGTTTTATGACCGCTCGTTGCTGGCAGTGCTACGCGATACGGCCCGCCGCCAGGACCACTTGCCCGACGTTAAAAAAGCCAGCGCCTTTGTGGGGCACGAACTGTTGTTTGGGCGGCTAGCCTTCGTGGCACATCTGGGGGTATACTTTTATAATCCCTACAAGTCGAACCCCATCTACTACGAGCGGCTGGGCCTGAAATACCAGTTTACCAACCTGCTTTTTGGCGCCATTGATTTGAAAGCGCACCGGGCCACGGCCGACGTTATTGAGTTTAAAGTAGGCGTGCGGCTAGCTCAGCGGCCGCTCGTAACGGGATGGCAGTAGCCGAGCAGCGAGCTTTTCAGCAGCTATTTGAGCGGCCTGGGCAGCAGAAAAAGCGGCTTCGGTAACAACTAGTGGCAAGTATAGATTAGCCTTCTCGACCCTGTGAGCATCATTTCTCTGAGCTCGTTGGTACCATGGCTACTTTCCTGCACTACACTCGCTATCTGCATATTATAGCGGGGTTTACAGTGCCGCGGTATCGGCCTTTTCGGCTACTAGCCTCACGTTCATCCCCTGGCCCTGGAATTTTTTGTGGCCTACACTCGTGATGGTTCCTCCCCTGGTATGGGTGCAGCAGCGCTACAAAGCGCGCTTTCGGCAGGGCCGGCCGCTGGCCGAAATAGTGGAATTGCGCATTCAGCCGGATAAGGCTTAGCTGCCTAGTATGGGCTGGTAATCAGCTGGCAGCGAGTAGCGACTCGTTGATTTGGCGCACCAGACCGGGGCCTTCGTACACAAACCCGGTGTACAGCTGCACCAAGACCGCACCGGCCGCTAGCTTCTCCTGCGCATCGTGAGCCGAGTGAATGCCACCGGCCCCGATAATAGGCAGCTGGCCCTGGCTGCGCTGGTGCAGGTAGCGAATCACCTCCGTAGCGCGCTCGCGCAAGGGGCGCCCGCTGAGCCCGCCCGCCCCGTGGCTAGCCACGGTAGCAGCCGGGGTACGCAAGCTGCCGGGCCGGGCAATGGTAGTGTTAGTAGCCACCAGGCCGCTGAGATGGGTTTCGCGGGCTATTTCGAGAATGTCGTCGAGCTGCGCATCGGTAAGGTCGGGCGCTATTTTGAGGAGTAGGGGCCGCGGAGTAAGGCGAGCCAGGTTTCTCTCCTGTACCTGCTGCAAGAGCTTGATAAGCGGCGCCTTATCCTGCAACTCGCGCAGCCCCGGCGTATTGGGTGAGCTCACGTTGACCACAAAATAATCGACCACCTCGGCCAGCGCTTCAAACGCCGCCACGTAGTCGTCGCCGGCCCGTTCGTTGGGCGTATCCTTGTTCTTGCCGATGTTGCCCCCGATAATGAGCTGGCGGTTGCGCCGCTGGCGCAAGCGGGCCGCTACGACCGCTGCCCCGTCGTTGTTAAAGCCCATGCGGTTGATGAGCGCCTCATCGGCGGGTAGCCGAAACAGGCGCGGCTGCGGGTTGCCAGGCTGCGGCCGGGGCGTCACGGTGCCAATTTCCACGAAGCCGAAGCCTAGCGTGGCGAGCTCATCGGTGAACACGGCGTTTTTATCTAAGCCCGCCGCCAGCCCCACCGGGTTGGCAAACTTCAGCCCAAAAACCTCCCGCGCCAAGCCAGGATGCTGGTAGTCGTAGAGGCCTCGCAGCGCTGCGGAAGCACCGGGCAAGCGCGCGGCGCGCTTTAGGTTATCAAAAACAAGGTGGTGCGCCCGCTCGGCATCGAGCTTGAATAGCAGGGGCTTGATTAAAGATTTATACACTGGCATTGGGGCCAAGTTGCTGGATTAAATCGGCGCCTGCGGCCACTTTCTGGTGGCACTTATACAGTGTTTGCAGATCTTTTTTAATGTAGCGCATCATATAATCCGACACAGCGGTGCCCGCATCAACTTTAATTCCCAGTTGTGCTTCCAGATCATGGGCATAGTCTGTGAACTCCCAACCGACCGGCTGCTCCATCGTCAGCAGCAAATCCAAATCTGACTCCTCGGTAGCCTCATCCTGGGCGTACGACCCAAATGCCTCGACTCTGCGCACGGGTTTATTGGCAAAATAGTCCGTCACTACCTGGCGGATATAGTCGAGCGAATGCGGGAGCTGGGCCATGCCACAACGTACGAATTATCTTACTCACTAGGCTAGCCAGCCCAGCCTTCGCGGTCGAGAGAGCGGTATTGAATGGCTTCGGCCAAGTGCTGGATCTGAATATCGGCGGTGCCAGCGAGGTCGGCGATGGTGCGGGCTACCTTCAGGATGCGGTCGTAGGCGCGGGCACTCAGGCCCAGGCGCTCCATCGCCGTTTTGAGCAGCAGGCGGCCAGCGTCACTGATTTGGCAAATGTCCTTCACCATCTGCGACGGCATCATGGCGTTGGAATGTACGTCGGCGTGCTCGGTAAAACGCTGGGTTTGCACCTCGCGGGCTTTTTCCACGCGCTGCTGAATATCGTGGCTGGTTTCGGCCTTGCGCGTCGCCGTCATCTGGTCGAAGGTGACGGGCGTTACTTCCACGTGCAGGTCGATGCGGTCGAGCAGCGGCCCCGATACTTTGTTGAGGTACTTCTGCACCACACCGGGGCCGCACACGCACTCCTTGTCGGGGTGGTTGTAATAGCCACACGGGCAAGGGTTCATGCTGGCAATGAGCATAAAATTGGCTGGAAAGTCAATGCTCACCTTCGCCCGCGAAATCGTGACGCGCCGCTCTTCCAGCGGCTGGCGCATCACCTCCAGCACGGTGCGCTTAAACTCGGGCAGCTCGTCGAGAAACAGCACGCCGTTGTGTGAAAGCGAAATTTCCCCTGGCTGCGGGTTACTTCCGCCGCCTACCAACGCCACGTCCGAAATAGTGTGGTGCGGCGCCCGAAAGGGCCGTTTGTTGAGGAGGCCCTGGCCGGTGCCCAGCTTACCCGCCACCGAGTGAATCTTGGTAGTTTCAAGCGCCTCCTGCATGTTCAGGGCCGGCAAGATGGTGGGCAATCGTTTGGCTAGCATGGTTTTGCCAGCGCCGGGCGGGCCAATCATGATGACATTGTGGCCGCCGGCCGCCGCGATTTCCAGCGCCCGCTTGATGTTCTCCTGGCCCTGCACGTCGGCAAAGTCGGCCGCGTACTGGTTGGCAGTGTGCTGAAAGATGTCGCGCGTGTCAACGTGCACGGCCTCAATGCTTTCGCGGCCCTCGAAGAAGTCGATAGCCTGCTGCATCGACTCGACCGGAATCACGTCGAGGTTATTGACGATGGCAGCTTCCTGAGCGTTTTCCTTGGGCAGAATAATACCTTTAAAACCTTCTTTGCGGGCCTGGATAGCAATTGGCAGCACACCCTTGATGGGCCGCAGCATACCATCGAGCGCCAGCTCGCCCATGATAACGTAGTCGGCTAGCCCTTCGGTGCTTAGCTGCTGCGAAGCGTGCAAAATACCCAGCGCAATGGGCAAGTCGTAGGCTGCGCCTTCCTTACGAATATCGGCCGGGGCCATGTTTACCACCACCTTGGTGCGCGGCATCCGGTAGCCGCGCAGCTTCAGCGCCGACTCGATGCGCTGCTGGCTTTCCTTGATGGCATTATCGGGAAGGCCTACCACGTAGAAATTCGTTCCGGCGGACACCAGCACTTCAATCGTGATGGTGTAGGCGTTCACGCCCTGGACGGCCGAGCCGAATACTTTGGTTAGCATATTCTTGGGATAACAATTTTCTTCGCAAAGAACGCTGGCTAAGCCCGACGTTCAAAGGGAGCCTACGCCACCAGCTTCTCGATCAGCATGATTATAATGTGAATCGCCTTGATGTGCACTTCCTGGATGCGGTCGGCGAAGCCGAAGTGCGGCACCCGAATTTCCACATCGCTGAGGCCGGCCAGCTGCCCGCCATCGTTGCCGGTGAGGCTGACGACTTGCATACCGGCAGCGCGGGCAGCTTCGGCAGCGTTGAGGACATTGGGCGAATTGCCGCTGGTGCTGATGGCGAGCAGCACATCGCCGGGCCGGCCCAGCGCCTGCACAAAGCGGCTGAACACAAACTCGAAGCCGTAGTCGTTGGCCACGCAGGTCATGTGCGAGGCTTCGGTGAGGGCGATGGCGGCCAGCGCGGG
>CAZERY010000024.1:0-25788 GCA_964514915.1 uncultured Hymenobacter sp. | reverse complement strand
CGTTGACTATTGCCTTTAGCCCCTTTAAGCTAAACTAATTCTTCCGACCTACTTATGGATAATGGTTTTGGCGCTCTTGTAGCCGTGGCGCTCAAATATGCGGCGGTCGTAGTGCCAGTCGCCCAGGCAGGTATCGCCCTGCCAGGGCAGCGGCTCAATGCGGTCGCTTTGGCCGCGCTCAATGTCCCACACCAGGCAGCGACGCTGCTGCTCGTTTAGCATTTTTCCGGTAATCACGGCTTCCAGCTTGCCGCCGTGGCGCCGCTGGTTGGCGTTGTACATGTGCGCAGCCAGGCGCAGGCCCACGTCGCTGATGGGCCACAGCGGCAAGGCCGAATCATCATAGTACACCAAGTCGGGCTCGTAGTTGTCGAGTAGCTCCCGGGTGCGATTATAAAACTTTTCGCAGTAGGCGCGGTCGGGCACGCTCACGCCGTTGTCCCAGTTCCACTGGCTCCCGAGGCTATTGGCATCGGCGCTGCCGGCGCTCAGGGCGTGGTTTTGGGCGTAGAGCGCCTGCGGGTCCTGGCCCTGCCACCACTGGCCCCGGCCCGCGGCGGCCGTGAGGCGGCCATCGTAGGGCACGCCGGCGAGTGGGCCGCTTTTGTCGGCGCGCTGGGCGGTTTCAAACCAGCTCCAGGCGTGGGCCGCGTGCACGCTCACGCCGAAGCGAAGGCCTTGCTTTTTCGCCGCCTTGGCCCAGCCGCCAATCAGGTCTTTTTTGGGCCCAAAGCGGGTAGAATTCCAGGACTGGTACTTATTAGGGTACAAGTCAAAGTTGTCGTGGTGGTTGGCCATCGCCACAAAATACTGGGCCCCGGCGCGCTTATAAAGGGCGACCAGCTCTTCGGGCTGCCAGTTTTCGCCTTTCCACGTGTTAATGACGTCCTTGAAGCCAAACTTCGACGGGTGCCCGTATTTCTGCAGGTGAAACTTGTAGTTGTCGCTGCCCTCGTCGTACATGCTGCGCCCGTACCAGTCGCCGTGCTCGGGCTGGCACTGCGGCCCCCAGTGCGCCCAAATGCCAAACTTGGCGTCCCGAAACCACTCGGGCACAGCGTATTGCGCCAGCGAATCCCAGGTGGGCTCAAACTTATTGGTGGCTAGCGGCTGGCTGGCCAGGGCGCCCGGCAGCCACGCAACGGGCGCAGCCAGGGCCATATTTTTTAGAAGCGTGCGGCGGTGCATAGCGGTGGGTGCGCAAGGGCGGGGCTTCGACGGCGGAGCCTGTGCAAGTTTACTACCGCAACTGGCTTGTGGGGCGAGGGGCCTAGCTTACTGCGGGGGCTGGGCGGCGGTCGGGTTAGGGTTTTCCTCGTTTCTGGGCTGCAAAAGCTTCGCGATCAAGCCCGTCCAGCCAGTCTGGTGGCTAGCACCCAGGCCGTGGCCGGTATCGCCGTTGAAGTATTCGTTGAAGAATAAATAATCCTGAAAATGGGGATCGTGCTGCAAGGTATCGCTGTCGCCAAAGCAGGCGCGGCGGCCAGTCTGCGGGTCGCGCAAAAAGAGCTTGGTCAGGCGCGCCGTGAGTGCCTCGGCCACTTCGAGCAACGTGGCGAACTGGCCCGAGCGCGTCGGGTATTCCACCTTAAAATCGGCGCCGAAATAGTGGTGAAAGCGCTGCAACGCCTCGATTAGCATGAAGTTGACGGGCAGCCAGATGGGGCCGCGCCAGTTGGAGTTGCCGCCAAACAAGTCGGTGGCCGACTCGGCCGGCTGGTAGCTAACCGTAATGGTGGTTTCGCGGAACACGTACGGGTGCCCCAGGTACACCCGCGACAAGCTGCGCACGCCGTAGTCGGAAAGAAATTCCTCCGAATCGAGCATGCGGGCTAGCAGCCGCTTGAGGCGATGGCCGCGCAATAAACTCAGCAGGCGCGTGGCGCCCCGGCCCGGCTCTTGCCAGTGCGAAACCAGCGCCGCCAGCTGCGGCCGGTTGGTCAGCAGCCAGTTCATGCGCGCCAAAAACTGCGGGGCACTATCGAGCAGGCTCTCATCGAGTACCTCAACTGCAAACAGCGGAATCAGGCCCACCATGGTGCGCACTTTCAGTAGCTCGTGCTTGCCCTCGGCCGTGTTGAGCGCGTCGTAGTAAAACTCATCCTCATCGTCCCAGAGGTTGAGCGCGCTATTGCCCACATTGGTCATCGCCTCAGCAATGTACAGGAAATGCTCAAAAAACTTGCTCGCCAAATCTTGGTACACCGGGTTCGAGCGGCTGAGCTCCAGCGCGATGCGCATCATATTAAGAGCAAACATGGCCATCCAGGCCGTGCCATCGGCTTGCTCCAGGTAAGCGCCGTCGGGCAGCGGCGCGGAGCGGTCGAACACCCCAATATTATCAAGCCCCAAAAAACCGCCCTCAAAAATATTGCGGCCGCCGCGGTCCTTGCGGTTTACCCACCACGTGAAATTGAGCAGCAGGCGGTGGAACAGGGTTTGCAAAAAAGCTACGTCGCCCCCATCGCCGCGCTGCTTCTGGTCCATTTTAAAGACCCGAAACGCCGCCCAGGCGTGAACCGGCGGGTTCACGTCGCCAAAGCGCCACTCGTAGGCCGGCAGCTGGCCGTTGGGGTGCATATACCAGTCGTGGCACAGCAGCCGCAGCTGGTTTTTGGCAAACTCGGGGTCGAGCTGGGCCAGCGGAATGCAGTGAAAAGCCAGATCCCAGGCCGCGTACCAAGGGTATTCCCAGGTATCAGGCATCGAGATAATGTCGTTGTTGTCCAGGCTTTTCCAATCGGCGTTGCGGCCGGTCAGGCGTTCGGGCGGCGGCGTGGGCTGCCCGGGGTCGCCGGCCAGCCAGCGGCCCACATCGTACTTGTAGAACTGCTTGCTCCACAGCATACCGGCAAACGCCTGGCGCTGCACCAGCCGCGCATCGGGGTCGGTAATGGCCTGCTGGTGCTCGGCGTAGAACTCGTCGGCCTCGGCCTGCCGCTGTTCCATCAGGGCCGTGAAGTCGGCGAACGGCTGCGCCTGGCCGGCTGGCCCCAGCCGCAGGCGCACCTGCTGGCTAGCCCCGGCCGCCAGTGTAAGCACGTAGTGCGCGGCCGCCTTGGTGCCCGTGCGGGCCGGGTTTATAGCTTCGGCTTGCTGGTTAACTACGTAGTTATTAATGCCATCCTTGAAAAAAGATTCGGGCGAAGGCGTGCCGCTTAGCCGCTGCGTATTGCTGTTATTATCGCAAAAGAGCAGTTCGGGCCCGCCCTCGGCGTACCAGGCCAGCTCGCCCAGCTCTTGGTGCGAAACCTGCACGCCCCCCGCGAGCGTGGCGGTAAGCGTGGGCCGGTAGTCGTGGTAGCCCCAGGCCCAGGTATTGCGAAACCATAGCTGCGGCAGCACGTGCAGCGTGGCTTCGGCGGGCCCGCGGTTCACGATGGTGTACTGAATGAGTAGGTCGTCGGGCGCGGCCTTGGCATACTCCACGAACACGTCGAAGTACCGATTTTCGGCAAAGACGCCGGTATCGAGCAGCTCAAATTCGGGGTCCTGGCGGGTGCGGCGAGCATTTTCTTGCACCAACTGCTCGTACGGAAAAGCGCCTTGCGGATACTTGTACAGCAGCTTTTGGTAAGAATGCGTCGGCGTGTTATCCAGGAAATAATAGATTTCCTTCACGTCCTCGCCGTGGTTGCCCTGCGACCCGCTCAAGCCAAATAATTGCTCTTTGAGAATCGCATCCTGCCCGTTCCAAAGGCCCAGGCTCAGACACAGCAGCTGCTTATCGTCGCAAAAGCCGGCCAGCCCTTCCTCGCCCCAGCGGTAGGCGCGGCTGCGCGCCTGGTCGTGGGTTGTGTAGTTCCAGGCATCGCCGGTGGCCGAGTAGTCTTCGCGCACCGTCCCCCACTGGCGCTCAGAGAGATAAGGCCCAAAACGGCGCCAAGGCTGCTGGTTTTGGTTGGCTTCGAGGAGGCGCTGGTTTTCGGCGGTCAAGGTATTGGTTTGAAAGAGTAATGCTTCTTGGGAGCGTTGTGGGGCAATCGAACTAAAGAAACTATTTAGCGAATAACTAACTGATGTTACGCAGCACCTGAGCTAGTTTGCTGGAAACAGGCTTTTTCTGCTCTCTTGGAGGTCATTTCCAGCAAGCTGACGTGGCTAGTGCGTAACATCAGTAACTAAGAACGTCATGCTGAGCTTATCAAAGCATTTCTACTGCTTCGTTGGGCTACTATCCCCAGCGGCGTGGTAGAGATGCTTCGACAAGCTCAGCATGACGTTCTGAAGTAATTGTTATAGTTTCTAACAGCTTCAAAATAAGAATACAAGAAACGAGTCAGCCAAGCATCATTTGGGTGCGATTGCTTCGCGGCGCTCGCAATGACAGTCAAATTCCTACTTAGGTATCAGCCGCCGGCCGCAAAACCAGGATAGAGCGTCATGCCGCCGTCCATAAAAATGGTTTGGCCCGTGATATAGTCGGCCTCGTCGGAAGCGAGCCAGGCGGCTAGCTGGCCGATGTCTTCGGGCTCGCCCACGCGGTCGTAGGGAATAAGCTTGAGCAGGCTGGCCTCAGCCTCGGGCGTGGCCCAGGCATCGTGGTTGATGTGGGTTTTGATGGCGCCCGGCCCGATGCTGTTGACCCGAATCTTGTGCGGGGCCAGCTCCTGGGCGGTGCTTTTCATCAGTTGCATAATGCCGCCTTTGCTGGTGGCGTAGTTGACGTGGCCGGCCCACGGAATGACTTCGTGCACGCTGCTCATGCAAATAATCTTGCCGAGTGCCTTGCTCACCTCGGGCTGCAAGCCGCGCTTGAGGAAGGTGCGGGCCGCTTCGCGCACGCACAAGAACTGGCCGGTCAGGTTCACGTCGATTACCTGCTGCCACTGTGCCAGGGTCATGTCGACGAAAGGCGAATCGACCTGGATGCCCGCATTCGACACCACAATGTGCAGCGTCCCAAAGCGCTCAACAGCTTGCTGAAACATCGCCTGCACCTGGTCTTCCTTGCTCACGTCGGCTTTCACGGCGAAGGCAGTGCCGCCGGCATCGGCAATGGTCTTGACGGTAGCGTTGGCGCCGTCGGTGTCGTGGCCGTAGTTGACCACCACCGCGGCGCCGTTGGCGGCCAGGGCCACCGCGATGGCCGCCCCAATGCCGGAGCTGGCCCCCGTCACGAGCGCAAATTGCCCGGCCAGCCGGGGTGAAATAGGAGCAGCCATAGAAATAACGATTGGGAAGTAGCGGCGTCCGCGCAAGCCGGAAATCGGGGCACGGCGCCGGCTTAAAGACGGGCTTTCGCCGGTTGGGGTTTCCTGTTGGCCGCCTCAAGTGCGGTACCTCGCCTATTCTTCCCGGCCAGGGGCCCGCCCGCGGGGCCAGGCGCCACCTCGGTACCTTTACAGCGGCGCCCGAATTTTTCATCCGGCCGGCGTGTTGGCTAGCTTCTTCCTCGTTTATGCGCACTTGTTTGTTTTGCTTTGCCTGGCTGGTGGCTATGCTGGGCAGCTTTGGCCTCCGGGCCCAAGCCCTACCCGAAGTAGTGGTGCGCGGGCACGGTAAGCGCGTGGGCATTTTGCGTAAGCTCGACCTGAGCCCCGCCCAGCGGGCCCGCATCAACACGGTGCTCGACGAAGAACAGGCCCTGCGCAAGCAGCGCCTCACCCACCGGCCCGGCGAGGACGAGCACGCTTCGCGCCTGGCCCGGCAGGCCGATTTTGAAACCAAGATTGGTGCGGTGCTCACCCCCGAGCAATACGAGAAATACCAGGAGCTGCGCGGCCTCAGGCCAACGCACAGCCTAATCGAGCGCGACATCCAGATACCTGGCTCTCAAACGCTAAAGCATCTTCCCTAAGTCCAGCGGCTCAAGAACTGCGCAAACGCCTCCTTGTATTGCTCCCCCACCGGAATGGTTTCGGGGCCGATCTGCACCGTGAGGCGGCGCACCGACTCGATCTTGTCCAGGGCCACAATATAGGAGCGGTGAATGCGCAGAAAACGCCGGGCGGGCAGCTTTTCTTCCATCGCCCGCAGGCTCATGAGCGAAAGCAGGGCCCGCGGCGTGCTCTTGAGGTGCACCTTCACGTAGTCTTTCAGGCCCTCGATGTACAGAATATCGTGGAGCGCCACGCGCACCAGCTGGTACTCTACTTTCAGAAATAAATATTCTTCCTCGGCGGCGGGTGCGGGAGTTGCTTCGGCGGGGCCCTGGGCTAGCTCGGCGTAGGCGCGGGCTTTGTTGGCCGCCCGCAAAAACTCCTCGTAGTTGAAGGGCTTTACCAGGTAGTCGAGCGCATCGACCTTATAGCCTTCCAGCGCATACTGCGGAAAGGCCGTGGTAAACACAATACGCGGCGGGCTCGCCTGCTGCCCCAGCACGCGGGCCAGCTCCAGGCCGGTAAGCTCCTGCATTTGAATGTCGAGGAAGGCTACCTCGACTTTTTCGGTTAGCTCGTGCAGGCCTTTGAGGGCCTCAACGCCGCTGCCATAGCGGCCCACTAGTTTGAGAAAAGGCGTTTGCTCAATAAAAGTACTGAGCAGGGCCAGGGCCAGGGGCTCGTCGTCGACGGCAATGCAAGTAATGGGATTCATATCCAGATCGGGAGGGGCCAGCCAGGCGGCCCGGTACTACAACAATACGCCAGCCAAGGGCGGTCGGACCTTAGCCTACCTCTATCGACAGCCGCACTTCAAACTCATCCTGGGGCGTGCGCTCGGTCACGGCCAGGGTGTAGCGGCCGGGGTAAAGCAAGTCGAGGCGGCGGCGGGTATTGGCCAGCCCAATGCCATTGGAGCCGGCCAGGTCGGTGCCAGCGGCAGGCACCAGGGTATTACGCACCACCACTTCGAGCAGTTGGGCCGTGGGCTGGTGCAAGCCAATGTAGATACGGCTAGCCTGGGTGGCCGCCACACCGTGCTTGAAGGCATTTTCGACGTAAGGCAGCAGGATCATGGGCGCAATGAGCACTTCGCGCACCGGCTCGGGGTGTTCAAAAACCACCTGCACGCGGTCGGTAAGCCGCAGCTGCATCAGGTTGATATAATCCTGAATGAAAGCCACTTCCTGGCTTAACTGGGCGTGGCCCACGGCCGTATCGTAGAGCACGTAGCGCATCATGCGCGAGAGGCGGTGCAGGGCCGCCCGCGCCCGGTCGCCGTCGATGAGCGTGAGCGAGTAGATGTTATTGAGGGTATTAAAAAAGAAGTGCGGATTGATCTGGGCCTTTAGCATGGAAAGCTCGGCCTCGACGCGCTGCTGGTCGAGGCGCTCGCGCAGCCGGGCTTCCTGCTGCCAGTGCTGCACCACCGTAATGGCCGTGCTGATGCCCAGAACGAGCAGCGTGATCAGCGTACTCACCAGGTCGAACCGATTGCGGGGCGGGGGACCTGGCCGGTTGGCCAAGGGCGGCGCCAGCGGGCGGGCCGCCTGGAAAGCTTCCCGCATCAGGGCCGGCAGGTGCAGGGCCGTTTCGAGGGCGTGGCTCAGTAGCAGCACCACTACCGCCGTGGCCGCCAGGGCCGCCACAAACCAACCCGTGTGGCCGCGTAGCAGCAGGCGCGGCACGCTCACGCGCGCCGTCAGATAAAACCCACCCATCCAGAGCACTAGCAGCACTCCCTGCTTTGCCCAAAACTGCATAGGCAGGGCTACGTGGCCCACCATGGGCTGAAACAGCAGGAGTGCCAGCGCCAACAGCCCCCAGGCCAGCACATGAATCAGGGGGGTGAGGTAGCGCCGAAAGAGAGAAGCAGCCATGTTAAAGATAGATCCTATTCAAAAGTAGCGCGCTGGCTAGCCCCTGGGGCATACTACCGACTACCGGGCCGATTGTGCCGACTGCAACCCGGCTTTGCCCGGCCGGCTTTCTGTATCCGTACCGGGCGGTTTGGCGTAGGCTTTGCCATGCTAAATAGGCCAAATGCGTCTGCCGTCCCCGTGGCCAGCTTCGTGAATTTTACGCGTTAGGCCCTCATTCCCCGTTCACGTTGGTTGGCGCTATTTGGCTATTGGCTAGCCCGGTTACCTGGCTGGTAGCTACTTGCCCAAGTCGTTTTGTTCGCTGCTTCCCTTTCCCCGCCGCTGCCCGCTAGTGCGGCACTGCCTTTCTCATGATCACGACCACCGACCTGCCCCCCACTTCCTTGGCGGGCACCGACCCACTCCCGCCCAAGCCGGCCGACTTCGAAGTAGCTTTCCAGCACAAAGAAACCTTGATAGCCGGCTACCTGACGGCCTTTGCGGTGGTGTACTACCGGCAGGCGGCCGAGCGCGCGCCCGCCCAGCTGCAAGCCACTTTGCGCATTGAAAACGACCAGGCGGTGTTTCCGCTGGCTACGGTGCTGCTCCATCTCAGCGATACCGGGAGCCTGGCCGAGCTCGCCGCCGAGGCGGCGGGCCAGCTCGTAATGGGCCTGGCTGGCGTGGCCGAGCAGCTGGGCGCGGCCATTACGCGCTGTCGCATCGCCTTCCCGGCGCCCGAGGCCCAGCACCCCGACCACGAATGGTGCGTAACGCTCGACTTTGCCGCCGATGCCAGCGTGGCGGTCAGCTTTGCCTGCACGGCCGGGCTGGCCAGCGCCTGGGTCGTGGCGTACCTGCCCGCCCACGTGCAGCGCGTGTTTGAGCAAATCGGCCAAAACCCGGCCGCCACGGTGGGCTACGTCTTTTACCTGGCCGATGACGAAGTGAGCCTGCTGCACCAATTCCTGACCGTGCCGCAGCAAGTAGCGGCGGGCGGCCCGCAGCAGCTGCACCAGCTCTTCGAAGCCACGGCCCGCACCTATCCCAACCAGATAGCCCTTAGCTGGCTAGGCCAAAACTGCACCTATCACGAGCTCAACGAGCAGGCCGACCAGCTGGCCACCCGCTTGCAGCACCGCGGCGTGCGGGCCGGCGACTTTGTGGGGTTATTCATGGCCAAGTCGGTTGAGCTGTACGTCGGGATGCTCGCCGTGCTCAAAGCCGGCGCCGCCTACGTACCGCTCGATCTATCCTTCCCGCCCGACCGCGTCACGTTTATTCTGGGCGACTGCGGCGCGCGGGCCCTGCTCACCAACCGCCCCTTGCCCGAGGGCTTCGACACCTGGCCTGGTTTGGTTATCGACCTCACGGTGCCAGCCCCGGCCGGGCCGGCGAGCCTGGAGCCGGTGGCCATTGGGCCCGATTCCATTGCCTACGTCATTTACACTTCGGGCACCACCGGGCTGCCCAAGGGCGTGCTCATTCCGCACCGCAGCATCTGCCACCTCGTGCGGGCCGAGCAAGTACTGTTTCAGCCCACCCCGCAAGACCGCGTGGTGCAGGGGTTTTCGGTGGCCTTCGACGCTTCGCTCGAAGAACTGTGGCTAGCCTGGGGTGCCGGCGCCACGCTGGTGCCCGTGCCCGAAGAAACCATGAAAGCGCCCGACGCGCTGCCCGGCTTTCTGGTCGAAAACCAGGTTACGGTCTTCTCCACGGTGCCTACGCTGCTCTCGCTGCTACCGGCGAGCATTCCCACGCTGCGACTGCTCATTTTGGGGGGTGAAGTGTGCCCGCCCGAATTGCTGACGAAGTGGGCCAGCCGCCAGTGCCGCGTGGTGAATACCTACGGCCCCACCGAAGCCACCGTCGTGGCCACGGCCGCTGACTTTGTGCCCGGCCAGCGCCTCACCATCGGGCGGCCGCTGGCGGGCTACGAGGTATTGATCCTCGACCAGCTCGGCCAGCTCGTGCCGCTCGGAGTGGCCGGCGAGCTGTGCATTGGCGGGCCGGCGCTCGCCGCGGGCTACCTCAACCGCCCCGAGCTAAGCGCCGCTAAGTTCAACACGGTGGCCGAGCTGCCCAACGGCTTCGGCGGCCGCCTCTACCGCACCGGCGACCTGGCCCGCTTCGAGGCTGAGGGCAATATCGACTTCCTGGGCCGCATCGATACGCAAATCAAAATTCGGGGCTTCCGCGTCGAGCTGGCCGAAATCGAGTCGCTGCTTTTGCAGTGGCCCGGCATCCGCAACGCGGCCGTGGCGCTTAAGGAAGGCCCCGATGGCGTCCAGAAGCTCATTGCCTACCTCATCCTCGACCCCAACCACCTGCTCGACGAAAAAGCCGTGCGCGCCTACCTGCGCGAGCGGCTGGCGCCCTACATGCTGCCCGCCGCGCTGGTGCCGCTGGTATCGTTTCCGCTGCTCACCAGCGGCAAGGTCGACCGCAAGGCCCTGCCCTACCCCGTGAGCGGCGACCACGCGCCCACCCGCGAGCTCACCCTGCCGCGCACGCCCCTCGAAGCGGCCATCTACGCCGCCTGGCAAAAGCGCTTCGACACCGCCGATCTTTCCATCACCGACGATTTTTTCGACATCGGCGGCAACTCGCTGCTCGCCTCGCTCATCATCTCCGAGCTGCGCCAGCAGCCTGAATTCCAGGGCCTTTCGGTGAAGGAAATGTACACCCGCCGCACCATCGAGGCGCTGGCGGCGGCCGTGGCTACCGATACTTTTGGCAGTGGCCCAGCCGCTGCCCCGGCCGACCAGCCGCCCGCGGTGCCGCTGGCCCGCGCCAGCACGGCTACCCGCCTGGTTACGGCCACGTTGCAGCTGGTTTCTATCGCGGCTTTCTACGCCGTGCCCGTCTTCTTTTTGAATAGCTCGATCTACTTCCGCAATGCCATCGGGCAGTGGAACTGGCCCGAGCTGCTGCTGGCCGGCGGGGCCTCGGTGGTACTCTACGTGCCGCTGGCCTGCCTGCTCGTAGTAGGGCTGAAGTGGCTGGTTATCGGCCGCTTCCGGGCGGGCGAGTACCCGCTGTGGGGGTGCTACTATTATCGGTTTTGGGTGGTGAAAAAACTGGTGGAGGCCGCTCCTACTCAGCTGCTTTCCGCCACGCCGTTTCTGGCTATTTTCTACCGGCTGCTGGGCGCCAAAATCGGCCAAAACGTGTACCTGGGCTCGACGCGCGTGCTGTGCTTCGACCTGCTCACCATCGGCGACGAAGCCAGCATTGCCCGCGAGGCGGCTTTGCTGGGCTACCGCGTCGAGCACGACCGCCTCATCATCGGCGCTACCCGCGTGGGGCGCAGGGGCTACGTGGGTTTGCGCGCCATTATGGAAGGTGATACCAGCCTGGGCGAGGCCGCTGAGCTCGACGACTTGTCGGTACTGCCGGCCGGCCAGCACATTCCGGCCCGCGAGGGCTGGCTAGGGTCGCCGGCCGTGCCCAACCGCGCGCTGGAGCCCGCTTTGGCGCGCCCGGTGCCGACCGCGGGCGCGGGCTACCTGGTGGCGCAGCTGCTGGCCATTGGGCTTATGCTACTGGTGCCGTCGGCGGCGTCGCTGCCCATCTTGGCGCTACTCTACGCAAGCGTGGAGCACTTCGGCCCCGAGCCCTCGCTGCTCACGCTGCTGCCGCTTTCGGCGCTCTACGTACTGCTGCTAATGGCGGGGCTGGCCCTCACCAAGCGCGTAGTCGCTGGGCGGCAGGCCGATGGCACGCTGCCGCTGCACAGCCTGGCCTACGTGCGCCACTGGGTAGCCGATGCCGTGCTGGCCCAGAGCCTGGTGCTGCTTAAGTCGCTCTACGCTACCATTTACACGCCCTACTGGTTGCGGCTGCTGGGGGCTAAAATCGGCCACCGCGCCGAGGTTTCGACTCTCAACCACATCTCGGCTGACCACCTCACGGTGCACGCCGGGGCCTTCCTGGCCGACTCGGTGAGCGTGGGCGCCCCCCGCGTGCAGCACGGCGTGGTTACGATTGTGCCCACCGTGGTCGGGCCGCGCACTTTCATCGGCAACGGCGCGGTGCTGGCCGGCGGCACCGTGCTCGGCACCAACAACCTCATTGGGGCGCTCTCCTCGGCGCCCATCGTCACGCCGCCCGATGGCACGTCGTGGGTCGGCTCGCCGGCCTTTTTGCTGCCCAATCGGCCCATGTCGCAGGCCTTCGCGCCCGAGCTGACGTTTGCCCCGCCCACGCGCCTGGTTTGGGCACGGGCCATTATCGAGATTTTCAAGATTGTGCTGCCGTTCACGTTCTCGTTTATCACGTTTGCGGTGCTGTATCACTACTGCCACTGGCACCTCGAGCACTACTCGTTCTGGAGCAGCGTGGGCGTGGGCACCGGAGCGCTGGTGGGATTGATTTTTGGCTTTTCCCTCCTCACCGCCCTGCTCAAGTGGGTACTCATTGGCCGTTACAAGCCTTCCGAAAAGCCCCTGTGGTCGTCGTTTGTGTGGCGCAACGAGCTCGTCAACTCTTTGTGCGAGAGCTACGTGTATACCTACTGGGAAGCCCCGCTGCTGGGCACGCCCTTTGCCACCTGGTTTTTTCAGCTCATGGGGAGCCACTTTGGCCATTCAGTGTACATGGACACCACCGAAATCACCGAGTTTGACCTGGCCTGGGTGGCTGACCACGCCGTGCTCAACAACGGCTCGACCATTCAGACGCACCTTTTTGAAGACCGCGTGATGAAGATGTCGAACCTGCGCATTGGCCGCTATGCCACCGTGGGCACCTCCTCGGTAGTGCTCTACGACTCGGTTATCGGGCCGGGCGCCACGCTCAAAAGCCTTTCCCTCCTGATGAAGGGCGAGCAGCTCCCCGCCAATACCCGCTGGCAGGGCATCCCGAGCGCCTTTATTCCGGCGGGCCATTAGCCAACGCTGGGCTTTCAGCCTTCTTATTGCTACCTGTAGCAAGCAGGTAGAACGGCCAGGCCACTGTACCGTGGACGCTGCGAGTCCGTGCGGGTGAACGCACGTTTGCTCCCACGCGCGGACTCACAGCGTCCACGGTACAGTGGCGTTTCCGCTACCGCTGGGTAGAAACCATTATCGTAGCCTCAGCCATCAGCTTGCCATCTTTCCCGTAACTTTAGCCCCCATCCCACCCGCTTAAGCTGTGCCCGAGTACCTGCTCTTTGTTGATACCGAGACCTCGGGCCTGCCGGCCGACTGGCGCCGGCCCTACGCCGAGCCGGGCGCCTGGCCCCACGTCGCCCAGGTTGCCTGGCTCATTTATACCCAAGCGGGCGAGCTGGTGAAAACCGAAAACCACTACGTGCGACCCAGCGATTATGACCTCACGCCAGCTTCGATGCAGGTGCACGGCCTCACGCTGGCTTTTTTGCACGAGCACGGCGAGCCCCGCCGCCCGGTAATGCAGCGCCTTCACGACGACCTATTGCGCTATAAACCTCTGGTAGTGGGCCACTTCATCGAGCTCGACTACCACATGGTGGGCGTCAGCTTTCACCGCTCGGGACTACCCAATGCGCTACTGGGGCTGCCTACTTTTTGCACTATGCGCTTCACCAAGCGCTTCTGGCAGCCGCTGCACCAGCAGTATTTGCGGCTCGCCGACCTCTACCAGCGGCAGTTTGGCCGGCCCATGCTGCGCCAGCACGATGCCCTGGCCGATGCCGAAGCCACGGCGCAGTGCTTCTTTGAGCTGCGGCGCACCGGCGATATCGATGCCCAGGCGCTCGCCGATGAGCCGGCGCTGCGCCCACCCGCTGCCCACGCCTTACCGGCTAGCCGCCCGTTCTGGAAATCTTGGCTAGGAATGATTTAGCTTCGCAATTATGAATTGTGAATTATGAATTATGAGTTGGCTCGCCAAACTACTTGCAATTCATAACTCATATTCATAATTCATAATTACCTATGACTGACCTCCTCGCGTTTCTTCGCACCGTTGCTCCCTTCAACCTGCTGCCGCCCGAGGTGCTCGAAGAAGTGGCCGGCCTGCTGCAAGAAGTGACCCACCCACGCGAGGCCGTTATCTATCACCAGGGCGAAACCAAGCTGCGCGGCGTCGACCTCATTATTGAGGGCGCCTACGACACTTTTTTCTACGACGCGCAGCAGGCGCGCCGCTTGCCCGAAGTGTACGGCCCCGCCGAATGCTACGGCGGGGTGTCGGTGCTGCTCAATAAGAAGCGCTCGCTGCGTACGGTGCAGGCGCGCGCGGGTACGCGGGTCTACTTTTTGCACCGCAATAGCTTTCGGGGATTGTGCCTGGGCTACGACGCCTTTTTTCACTATTTCACCAGCCGCTATGGCCGGCTGATGCTCGACGACGAGTATGCCCACCTGGTGAGCCCCGGCCCGCAGGCGCCGCAAAATTTTATTGCCGCCGATGAGCTCTACTCGCGCCGCCTGGCTACCGTAGAGCTGCGCCCGGTGCTGGCCTGCGCCGGCACCACGCCCACCCACGAGGTGGCGCGCCGCATGGCCAAAGCCCGCAGCAGCTGCTACTTCGTGCTCGATGAGGCCGGCGAGAAAATTGCGGGCTACGTCACCGATATTACGCTGCGCGACAAGGTAATAGCCGGCCTGGGCGATGCCCGTCAGCCCATTAGCACGTTTATCGACGCGCCCACGCGCTCGGTGAGCAGCGAGGCTTTTGTGTATGAGGCGCTGCTGCTCATGTTTCGGACCAAAACGCGCTACCTGCTCGTGGAGCGCGAGGGCAACTACCTGGGCTTTATCAGCCGCAACAAGCTGCTGACCGACCAGGCGCAATCACCGTTTCTGTTTATCCAGGGCGTGAAGCAGGCCGTGTCGGGCCGCGAGCTGCGGCGCAACTGGCAGAAAGTGCCCGACATCGTGGTGCAGCTGCTCGACCGCGGCGTGAAGCCCGAAATCGTGAACCAGGTCATCACCACCGTGGCCGACACCATTGCCCTCAAGGTGATTGAGGATGTCATTCGGGAGATGGGCCCGCCGCCGGCCAAGTTCGTGTTTATAGTGCTGGGCTCGGAAGGCCGCCAGGAGCAAACCTTGCTCACCGACCAGGACAACGCCATCATTTACGAAGACAAGGCCAACGAGCACCGCGAAGAGGTGCGCGCGTACTTCCTCAAGTTTGCCGAGCAGGTGTCGGACCGGCTCAACGACATCGGCTTTAGCTTCTGCGACGGTGGCTTTATGGCCAAAAACCCCAAGTGGACGCACTCGCTCTCGCACTGGAAGCGCAACTACCGCGAGTGGCTGCACGAGTCGAACCCCGAGGCGGTGATGCGGTTCGCGGCGTTTTTCGACATTCGCTACCTCTACGGCGAGGCGAGCATCCTCGACGAGCTACGCGAGTTTTTGGATGAGGAACTGCAAAAGCCCCTCGACCGCTTTTTGCACTACATGACGGCCAACGCGTTGCAGTACGAGCCGCCGCTGACGTTCTTCAACAACATCCGCACCTTCGCCGTGGGCGACCAGCAGGTGGTGAACCTCAAGAAAATCATGTCGCCCATCGTGGATGCCGTGCGCATGTACGCCCTCCAAAACCGGGTGTTCGTCACCAACACCGGCCAGCGGCTAGCCGCCCTGCGCCAGCTCGGCGTCTTCACCGAGAAGGACTACCAGGAGCTGCTGCAATCGTACTACTACCTCATGGGCATGCGCCTGAAAAACCAGGCCACCGAGATGATGCACGCCAAGCTACCACCCAGCAACTACCTCAACCCCAAGCAGCTAACCAAAGTAGAGCGCGTAACGCTCAAGGAGATATTTAAAGTTATCGGCGACTTTCAGCAGCGCATCAAAGTCAAGTTTGCCAAGCTGCTGTAGCGACCGGGCGGTTTATATTCACCCTAATGCGTCAATTTTCCTTCGCACCGCCGGCTGCTACCACCGGCCAGCCGGTAGCGACGCGGCATCTGGGCGTGCTGGATTTTTTGCGGGGCTTCGCGGCGCTTAGCGTTTGCCTTTTTCACTTTAGCCGGGGCGTGGAGCTGACCAAGCTGCACTCGCCGCTGCTGCAACTGGCCTTTGCCAAGGGCTACGTGGGCGTGGCGGTTTTCTTCGTAATCAGCGGGTTTGTCCTCCCGTATAGCCTCTGGCACACTGGCTACCGCGTTCAAAACTTTGGCGCCTACCTGGCCAGGCGCATTGTGCGGCTTTGCCCACCGGCCTACCTCGCTAGTGCCCTCATCCTGTTGAAATGGGCCGTCAGCTACCGCTGGCTGCACCACGGCAGCGCGCAGCTGCAACAAGTGTCCAGTGCGCAGCTGCTGGCCAACGCGCTATTGGTGGTGCCCTTCACGCAGTACCACTGGATAAATGCGGTCTGCTGGACCCTGGCCCTGGAGTTTCAGTTTTACATCCTCCTCGGGTTGGGGTACAATCAGCTTTTCACTACAGCCCGGCCCGGGCGGTTTTTGGCATTTTGGGTTGGGCTGCATGCGTTGCAGTGGCTACCTTTTTTACCGGCTCAGAATTTTTTTCAGTACAGCACCCTTTTTGCGATGGGCGGCGCCAGCCTGCTGTACTACCAGCAGAAAATCGCTGGCAGGCACTACGCGTTAGCCTTGCTGATTTTCTTTGTGCTTGGTGGCGGGCAGCTGGGTTGGTGGACCGCTACTTTCGGCCTGGCTACGGCCCTGGCCATTGTCGTGGTGCGCGGGCAGTATCCCTTCTTTTCTTTTGCCGGAAAAATATCTTACTCGCTATACCTTACTCATTTTTTGATTGGCTCAAGCGCCGAATTTTTGCTCGTGCGCTATTTTCCGCCGCATTCCCCGCTGGCAGCCACGGCCGCAATAGGTGCCTGCGCAATGCTGGCAGTAGCCGGCGCCTACCTGTATTTTTTGGTGGCTGAAAAGCCTTTTATCCAGCTGGCTAGGCGGATAAAACTGTGACGCACTTGCTCAACCGACTCCTAGTATTCGGCACGCAGTAGCATTTTTACCAACTACCCCGCGGCCTTCAGTTCGCCAAGTAAGCTGGTACTCGCCCGGCAAGCTGGTCAAAATAGTTGTAGCTACGTATGTAGCCGCTAGCTAAACCTACCGCCCTGCACTTCATTGTGACAACGGCTAGCTCACGTAATTTGCATTATGAAGTGGTCTTCCCTCCGGCGAGTGCTGGGTGTTAGCTTTTTGCTTTTGCTGCTGGCGGTGGGGCTGGCCGGCTGGCTACTTAGTACCCACTACGGCCAGCGCTACGTCAGGCAGCTGGTGCGCGAGCAGCTAACCCATAACTCGGAGCTGGTGCTCGCCCCCTTCGACGTTGAGTTTTCCGTCTGGTATGATTTTCCGCACCTTACTGCTTCGCTCAGCCACCTCACGCTCACCGATACTACTTACCACCGCGCCCTACCAGTGATGCGCGTGGGCCGCGCCGACCTGCGCATGAACCTGCGCGAGCTGTTGCACGGCCGGGTGCAAGTGACGCGCCTCACGCTGCACGACGCAGCCATTAACCAGCGTGTCGACTCGCTGGGCCACAGCTGGGGCCTGCGCGGCAAAAAGCGCCCGGCCCAAGCTTCGGTGCCCAAACTTAACTTGGCACTGGACTCTATTATCATTTATAATTTCGGGATATTTACCCGCAACGATTACATCCACAGCGCATTGAGGGGGCGGGTATACAAAGCGCGGCTATCGGCGGTTCTTCGGGGGGGAGTACTGCAAGTGCACGGTATTATGGTAGGCCGCCTCGACCAGCTACGCAACCGCAGCGGCGATTTACTGCTCAATGAGCCCGTGCAAGCCTGGCTGCATTACCGCTACGACTTTGCGCAGCGCCAGGGCAGGTTTTACGACAGCCGCGCTACGCTCAATGGCGATACCATTACCATCAGCGGCACCCACACGGCCGAAGTAGCTAGCAGCTCGGCGCCGCCACGGGGCTCCCTTATCAACCTGCGGTTTGAGGGGAGCCAGCCGCTGCTGGAAGTGTTGCACGCGGCCCTGCCGCCCAGCGTGCGGCCGCTGCTGCGCGGGGCCACGAGCCACAGCAAAGCCCACATTACTTACCTCATCTCGGGGCTGAGCGGGCCGCTGGTGAGGCCGCGCACCATTTTGCACTTTGGCCTACGCGGGGCTAGCCTGCAATGGCCCGATTCACTGCGACGCATCGACCGCTGGGACTTGCAGGGCACCTACGACAACGGGCCGGCCCACTTACCCCAAACCATGTCAGTGCGCCTCAGCCAGTGCCGCATCTACACTCCTGCCGGGCAGCTGGATATGTCTTTTCTGCTCCGCGACTTTCGCCGGCCCTACATCAAGGGCCGCCTGCGGGGCCGCACCGCGCTGCCCGTGCTAGCGGCCCTGCTATCGCCCGGCCACTGGCGCGCTCGCCAAGGCACCGCCGACCTCGACGTACGTCTGCGCGGCTTGCTGCCCGCGATGGGGCCGCACCACCGTGGCGATTTTCGCAAGAATATGTCTATCCGGGGCCTCGCCACGCTGCACGATGCAGCCTTTGAGCTCACGGGCCGCCGCGGCGCACTTACGCATTTCAACGTGCGCATTGGCCTTAATGACAGCCTGTGGCAGCTCTCGAACGCCTCGGGCCTCTTGAGCGGCATGAACTTTAAGGCGACGGCTACTACCACCTATTTGCTCGATTATTTCACGGGCCAGCACCCTACTACCAACATCGCGGGCAATTTTGAAGTCGATGCGCTGGATGTGATGAGCCTGCGGCAACTGCTGCGGCCCCAGCCGGCTGGTAGCGAGGCGCCGCACCCGCACCGAGTTCGCACGCTGGCGGAGCGGCGGCGGCTTGCCACTACGCTGGCCAGCAGCGTTATTCCTGCTGGCATGCACCTCGATGTGGCCCTGCACTGCGGCCGACTGGCTTTGGCCACCGATACGCTACGCGACCTGGCCGTGCGCGTGCGCCACGACGGTAGCCTCGTGCAGCTCTTGGGCATTCGGGGCAAGCTGTGGGATGGCGATGTGCGCGGCCAGGTACAGTGGCCCACCGACTCAGCCAACCGCGTAGCGCCGGTAACGTACGCCGTTGATTTTCACTTTGATACCCTTAGCTATAAATACTTGCTGTCGCGGCTGTCGCACCCGCCGCGCCGCTCAGCCAAGGCCCCAGCTAGTCCCGCCATCCGGGAGCTACTCCTCGCTGCAAATGGCAAGCTGAGCTACGAAATAAATACCATGCTGCTGCCTGATGGCGAGAATCTGCGCCATTTACGCCTGCGCCTCGACAAGCAGGGCTCGGTACTGCGCCTGCCCTACCTGCACTTTGTATCGCCGCAGGATGGGGTAGGCAGCGGCTCGGCCACCGCCCAGCTAGCGGGTACGCACATCACCTCGGCCGCGGCTACCCTCGACCTGCGCTATGCTTCCGTCGATGTGCCCCAGCTGCTGCGGATGCTGGCTAGCGTGGCTCCGCCCCGCCCCGACTCGGCTAGCCGCGCCAGCCGCCGCATGGCCCGGCTGGCCCGCCGCTCGGCCCAGCCGGGCCGCTCGCTCATCACCAATGGCAACTTTACGGCCCTGCTGCGCGTGGAGGCCGACCAAGTACGCTACGCGGCCGTGCGAGGCGCCAACTTTAAGCTAGCCACGCACTTGCAAGCTGGGGAAGCCATGCTCGACAATTGCACCGTCGATGCCCTGGGTGGGCATGTGGCGCTGCGCGGCCGACTCGTCACGAATGCGGGCCGCGAGCACCACCCGCTTCAGGTGCAGGCGCTGCTCGAAGACATTCAGCTCGGTGACTTGTTTGGTACGGCCACAGCCATGCGCCTCAATGTGCTGGAGCGGGAGAATGTTCAGGGCACGTTGCGGTGCGCCGCCGCCCTACGCACCGACCTCGACGAGAAGTTTATTCCTGATCTTTCCCAAACCAGTGGCTACCTCAAAACGGATATCCGCGACTTGGAGCTGGTAAATGTGGAGGCCCTGGAAGATGCGTTGCGGTTTTTGAAAAAGCGGACTAGCCACTTGTTTTTCGAGCCCGTCAGCAGCGAATTTGTGCTGAGCCGGGGCCAGCTCCTCATTCCTAGCCTGCGCCTCAACAGCAACCTAACCGAGCTGGAAGTAAGTGGCCGCTACAACCTCGATGGGCGCGCCGACCTCTACGTCGGCATGAATCCGCTGCACGCGCTGCTCGGCAACAACCAAAAGCGCATTGCCCGCATCAAGGCGGGCGAGTCGGTGGGCCGCCACGATGCCAAGCTCACCTACCTGAGCCTCAGCCGCGAAGAGCCGCATACGAAGTACCACGTCAAAGTTTTTCAGAAGCAGGAGCAGCGCCAGGCCCAGGTAGCCTTGCGGCGGCAGCTGCGGCAGATCGTTACTGCGCAGCGCCTCGATACCACGCTGCAACTGCTGCCGCGCATTCCGCTCACCACGCCGCCCGCCCGGCTCATTACGGCGCCCTAGCGCGGGCGCCGTAATGCAGCCTGCTACGCCAGCATCTGGTCGATACGAGCCAGCTCGTCGGGGCTAAACTGAGCGTTGGCGAGGCTGCCCACGGCATCGGTTACCTGCTGCGGCTTGCTGGCGCCAATGATCACCGATGTCATGCGCGGGTCGCGCAGCACCCAGGCTAGCGCCATCTGGGCCAGCGACTGGCCTCGGCTTTGGGCTAGCTCGTTGAGCTGGCGGGCTTTTTCGAGGCTGGCGGGGCTTAGTTGGCTTTCCTCAATGGCACCGTTGCCAAGGCGGCGCGCGGCGCGCGAGTCGGCCGGCACGCCCTGCAAGTACTTATCGGTCAGTACGCCCTGAGCCAGCGCCGAGAAAGCGATGCAGCCGATGCCCTCTTCGGCTAGCACGTCGAGCAGGCCATCCTCAATATCGCGCACCAGCAAAGAATACTTGGGCTGGTGGATGAGGCAGGGCGTGCCCAGCTCGCGCAGCACGGCGCTCGCACGGCGGGTTTCTTCGGGCGAGTAGCTCGACAGGCCCACGTACAGCGCCTTACCCTGGCGCACCAGCGCATCGAGCGCGGCCATACTTTCCTCAATGGGCGTGGTGGGGTCGGGCCGGTGGTGGTAGTAAATATCGACGTAGTCGAGGCCCATGCGGCGCAGGCTTTGGTCGAGGCTGGCCACCAGGTACTTGCGCGAGCCGCCGTCGCCGTACGGGCCGGGCCACATGCCGTAGCCAGCTTTGGTCGAGATAATCAGCTCGTCGCGGTAGGCTTTAAAATCGTCCTTATACAAGCGCCCAAACGTTTCTTCGGCGGCCCCGGCGGGCGGGCCGTAGTTGTTGGCCAGGTCGAAATGGGTGATGCCCGCGTCGAAGGCCGTGCGCAGGATGTTGCGGCAGTTACCCAGCGCATCCATTTCCCCAAAATTCTGCCACAACCCCACCGAAATGGCGGGTAGCTGCAAGCCGCTGCGGCCGCAACGGCGGTAGTTCATCGAGTCGTAGCGGGTGGGATTGGCGAGGTAAGGCATTGGAAAGTGATGGGGAAGGGTGGACTTTACGGCACTAAAGCTACTAGCGCCGGCGCAAGGTTGGCGCGGGGCTAGCCAGCCGGGGCCGCCAAGCGTGGGTTGGGCGCTACTTTTCGGCTCGCAAGTGCCTTTGGCTGCTCCTCTATGCCCCGCTTTTACTCCCACTTTTTATTTTCTGGGCTGACGCTGTTGGCTGCTGCCAGTGCGCGGCCGGCCCTGGCCCAAACTACCGCCGCTGCCCCCACCCGCGCCCAGGATTCGCTGTTTGTGCGCCAAAACTACCACAAGGTCGAGCAGCTGATCTCGATGCGCGACGGCACCCGGCTAGCCACCATTCTCTACGTGCCGCTCGATGCTGGCCCGGCCCACCCCTACCCTTTCTTGCTGGAGCGCACGCCGTACTCGGCCGGCCCGCGCGGCGCCGACCACTACCCCACGCGCGGCCCCGGCCCCAGCCGCGAGCTAAGCCAGGAAAAATATATTTTTGTGTACCAGGATGTGCGCGGGCGCTACCTCAGCGAGGGGCAATTTGAAGAGATGACGCCGGCCCTGTCGCGCCAGACGGGCAAAACCCCGCGCACCGCCAAAGGCCAGCCCCCGCCCCACGACGAAAGCACCGACACCTACGACACCATCGAGTGGCTATTGAAGAACGTGGCCGGCAACAATGGCCGCGTGGGCATCATGGGCATCTCGTACCCAGGGTTCTATGCCACCGCTAGCCTGCCCGGCGCGCACCCGGCCCTCAAGGCCGTGTCGCCCCAGGCCCCGGTTACCGACGAGTTTATTGGCGACGATGCCCGGCATGGCGGGGCGTTTTTTCTGCTCGACAACTTCGACTTTACTACGTATTTCGACGTGCCCCGGCCCCAGCCGCTAGCCAAGTACGAGCAGCTTTTCCCGCTCAAAATTGCCGATGCCTACCAGTTTCACCTGGCACTGGGGCCGCTCAAAAACGCTAATGCGCCGCAGTATTTCAACCAGCGGGCACGCATCTGGAACGAGTACCTGGCCCACGATACCTACGACGACTACTGGCAGGCGCGCAACATTCGGCCGCACCTCACCGGCGTGCGGCCCGCCGTGCTGGTAGTGGGCGGCTGGTTCGACGCCGAAGACTTGTTTGGGACGCTGCACACCTACCAGGCCATCGAAAAGCAGAACCCCGGCGCCACCAACCGCCTCGTGATGGGCCCCTGGACCCATGGTGCCTGGAGCCGCCCCGATTGGAGTCAGTTTGGCCCCCTGCGCTTCGGCCAGAACACCGCCGAGTACTACCGCCGCACCCTCGAAACGCCCTTTTTCAACTATTACCTGAAAGGCAAAGGCCCGTTCAACCCCGCCGAAGCTACGGTGTTCGACACGGGCACCAACGAGT
Organism: uncultured Hymenobacter sp.; assembly: GCA_964514915.1. Classification (GTDB taxonomy): domain Bacteria; phylum Bacteroidota; class Bacteroidia; order Cytophagales; family Hymenobacteraceae; genus Hymenobacter. The sequence continues at coordinate 3,340 of CAZERY010000024.1, read as the reverse complement.
GGAAAACCTATCCGGCCTGGCCGCCGGCCAGCGCTAAACCACAACCATATTACCTTCAGCCCGAGGGTACTCTGTATGGGGTGGAAGAAGGGCAACTTGCACCTTATCAGGCACAACCATACATTACTCGAATCCCCCCGGTTAATTTGCTAGTGCCAGTGCCGCCCACTTTCGACGAGTACGTAAGCGACCCGGCCCACCCCGTGCCCTACACCGACGGCGTGTACGAAGGCCGCAACAATGAGTATATGATTGAAGACCAGCGTTTCGCTGCCCAGCGGCCCGACGTGCTAGTGTACCAAAGCGCCCCGCTAGCCCAGGACCTCACCGTGGCAGGCCCGATTGGCGTTGACCTCTGGGTGAGCACCTCGGGCACCGATGCCGACTTCGTGGTGAAGCTCATCGACGTGCTGCCCGACGACGCGCCCACCCCGGAGCCGAGCCAGCCGGGCCACTCGCAGGCCGGCGCTCAGCGCCTGGTGCGGGCCGACGTGCTGCGCGGCCGCTTCCGCAACAGCTTCGAAAAGCCGGCGCCGTTTCAGCCCAACGTGCCGACCGAGGTCAACTACGCGCTCAACGACGTGCTGCACACTTTCCGCCAGGGCCATCGCCTGATGGTGCAGGTGCAAAGCACGTGGTTTCCGCTCGTAGACCGCAACCCGCAGCAGTTCGTCACTATTTCCACGGCCGAGGCTAAGGATTTTCAAAAGGCGACCATTCGCATCTACCACGAGCCGGGCCACGCCTCGGTGGTGCGCCTGCCGGTACTGGGCCGGTAGGCTAGCCGCTACTGGCCCACTGCCGTACAACGAAACCTATGAAACGGCGAACTTTCCTTCCACTACTAGGGCTGGCGCCGCTGGGCCTGGCCGCTACCAGCCTCCGCCACACCCGCCCGATGCAACCCGAAAAACTCTTTTTCCAAGACGACGGCACCATTCCCAACAGCCGCTACCCGGTGCTGCTGTACCGGCAGGCCTTTGCCGCGCGCGCCGATGCGGGCGCCGCCTGGCTCGAGCGCCGCTTTGCCGAAAATAACTGGACCAACTCCTGGCGCAACGGTGTGTATGCCTTTCACCACTACCACAGTACCTCGCACGAGGTGCTGGGCATTTATGCGGGCTCGGCGCTGCTGCACCTGGGCGGCGAGGCCGGCCAGAAAGTGCCGGTGCAAGCCGGCGACGTCCTCGTGCTGCCGGCCGGCGTGGGCCACAAAAACCTGGGCGGCGACCACCTCGGCGTAGTCGGCGCCTACCCCGACGGCCGCTCCTGGGACGTAAACCGTGGCCTGCCCGGCGAGCGTCCCCAAACTGATAAAAACATTGCGGCCCTACCGCGGCCCACTACCGATCCGTTGCTAGGCCAGGCCGGCGGCCTGCTCAGCAGCTGGCAGTAAAGCAACTACGTACCCTTAGATAAAATAGAACGTCATGTTGAGCGAAGAGAAGCATCTTGTTCGCGCCGTTGGGTTATGACCTTAGTGGTGCGGGTGAAATGCTTTTCTTCGCTCAGCATGACGTTCTGGTAGTAGTGCTACTACTTACCCCATGTTGCTTGCTAAGCTGCTTGCTTCTGGGCGTGCCACAGCACTAGCTGCCAGCCTTTTTCGGGAGTTTTGATGTAGACCACCACGTACTTGATGCGCGTGAGGTTGGGCTGGCCCTCGGCGCCGGGGCCGAGGTCAATCTCGATGAGGGAATTGACAATAGCCGTGTGGTCGTCGTTGTAGGGCCGCACGGTCATGGCCTCAATCGTTACCTTATCGTAGCGGCTCTGGCCGCTGGCGATGGAAGCCAGGTAGCTCGCCTTGCTATCCTGGTGGCCGTTGGCGTGGGTATAAATGAGGTCGTCGGCGAAGATGGTTTCCAGCGTGGGCAGGTCCTTGGCAACTTGCGCGTCGAAGCGGCGGCGCTCCAATTGTTCGATTTCTTGAATGGCAGACATGGAAAAAGTAAGGTAGGGTAAAGACGCCGGGCCAAAAGTAGCTCGGACTTGGTAGTGCAAGCGCGAGCAACGCGAGCAGGCAGAACCGGACGATTCTCAACGTCAGATGCTTGCTGTGCTCGCGCTCGCGCTCGCACTACCAAGTCCAAGCTACTGATAAGCTGCCTTAAAAAAGCGTTAGCTGCCCGCTGGGGCTGGCTACGGCGCCCGCGTCGAGGCTCGATAGCGAGAGGCCGAGCAGGCGCACGCCCTTGGGTAGCGGCAGTAGCGCCGTCAGCAGCTCTTCGCCCAGCTGCTCAAGAGCGGCTTGGCTAGCGACTGGCGCCAGCAGCGTGCGGCTGCGCGTAATCTGCTGAAAATCGGCGTATTTCACCTTCAGCGTGACGGTGCGGCCCGACTGCCCGGCGCGGGCGCAGTAGGCCCACACCTTGGTAGCCACCGGCAGCAGAGCGGCCACGAGGTCGGGCAGCGCGTGCAGGTCGTGGGCAAACGTGGTTTCGGCGCCCACCGACTTGCGCAGGCGGTCGGGCTGCACGGGGCGGTGGTCTTCGGCGCGGGCAATGGCGTAGTAATAGCCGCCGGCCTTACCAAAGTGCTGCCGCAGCAGCGCCTCGGGCCGGGCACGCAGGTCGGCCCCGGTAAAGATGCCCAGCTGGTTGAGCCGCGCTGCCGTCACGGGCCCGATGCCGTGAAACTGCCCCACCGCCAGCTTCTCCACAAACGCCAGCCCGCGGCCCGGCGGAATCACGTACTGCCCATTGGGCTTGCGGTAGTCGGAGGCCAGCTTGGCTAAAAACTTATTGTACGACACGCCCGCCGAGGCCGTGAGCTGGGTACGCGTCAGGATGGCAGCCCGGATGTCGCGCGCTACCTGGCTAGCCAGCGGCTCGTGCTTGAGGTTGTGCGTCACGTCGAGGTACGCCTCGTCGAGCGCCACCGGCTCGATAAGCGGCGTGTACTCAGCCATAATCTCCCGAATTTGCCCCGATATTTCCTTATACACCTCGAAGCGCGGCGGCACAAACAGCAGCTCGGGGCATAGGCGCCGCGCCGTGCTGGCGGGCATGGCCGAGCGTACGCCATATTGCCGGGCCTCGTAGCTGGCGGCCATCACCACGCCGCGCTCGCGGGTACCGCCCACCGCCAGCGGGCGCCCGCGCAGGGCCGGGTCGTCGCGCTGCTCCACGGAGGCGTAAAACGCATCCATGTCGAGGTGAATAATCTTGCGGTCTTCGGGGGCAGTCAAGGCAATAATAGAGCAGCGGCGGTGCTCGGTGCGGGGCTGGTTGATGGACTTAAAAATGGAGAATTAAAAATCTACCATCCAGATTTTTAATTCTCCTAGGACTTACGCAAAGGGCGTAACTTGAGTAAAAAAGGCATGAAAGTGACGGCG
>CAZERY010000023.1:2697-25863 GCA_964514915.1 uncultured Hymenobacter sp. | reverse complement strand
AGCGCGGGCGTCGGCTACTACGATGTCGTAAGTCGCGGCCTTTTTGCGGCCACGGCGGGCGAGGCGGATTTTAACTGCCATAAACCTTGGGGGTTGTGCGACGCAGCTCGTGCGTCTGGGTGAAGTAGTATTTGGGGCCGCAAAGGTAAGCAATAAGTCTGACGAATACTACAGAGCCAGGCAATTATCCGCGTAGCTCAAGCTCAAACTTGGTTTATATCAACCCAAACCAACAGAAAAAGGCGGCTTTCCCGAGTGAGCAAGCCGCCTTTCGGATGCTATTAGGGTGCTTAAATTAAGCCGCCTGCGCTAGTTTCTTGGTACGCTGCTTGGGCTGCACGTTTTTGCGCTTAATCTTGATAATGCGGGCTTTATCGAGCGTCCAGATGGCGACGTACGTGGGGTCAAACTCCCACCACTTCACGCCGAAGTTAACGCGCATGGGTAGCTTATGGTGGTTGTTTTGGAACAGCTCACCGAAAGCCAGGAAGTCCATGGCTAGCGTGTTTTTGCTGTGGTCGTGGTTGTCGAAGTTCTGGTAGCCGTACTTGTGGCCGCCCCAGTTCACGATAGCGCCGTGAATCGGACCCATCAGGAAGTGAATAGGCAGCAGCAGGTACTGCCACCAAGCCGTAGCAAAACTGATATAAAACAGCACATAAACTGTGCCCCAGCCCAGGCGTGAGTACCACTTATCGCCAAAATTCTCGACGGCCTGCCACACGGGATAGTCGCCTTCAAAGCGCTCGGCCAGCTCATATTTATTATTGAGAACATCATTATAAATGTTCTTGGTTTTCCACATCATATCGAACGCATTATTCGAAAATAGCGGCGAGTGCGGGTCCAGCTCCGTATCGGAATAGGCGTGGTGCATGCGGTGCAGCAGCGCATAAGCACGTGGCGACAAGAACGAGCTGCCCTGGCAGATATACGTGAATAAGAAGAAGAAGCGCTCCCAGAACTTGTTCATCGTAAACATCTTATGCGCCGCGTAGCGGTGCAAGTAAAATGTCTGCGTAAAGAGCGACAAGTAATAGTGCGCAACGAAAAAAGCCAGGATGACCATTCGGTAAGGGGTAAGCGTTAGATAATAATGGCGCCCGCACAAGTTATTCTGGTGGGGCATAGTGCAGCAATAAGACAAAATTAAGGCCGTTGTTTAGCCAGTGTTACCCCAGAATTGCACAATGCCATAATGTTATACGGGGCCGTCGCGGGTAACCCGCGCGGGGCGCTATCACTTTCTGCTACAGTTGCGGAGGCTAGCCCGCATTGGCTATGGCTTACTCTTACTAGTGATGAGTTACCCCCATAAAGTATTGCATTGCTGTTCAGTGTTCTACATGCCCTATGAAAAAAATAGTAGCCCTTGCCGTGAGCCTGTTACTAGGAAGCAACGCCTTTGCTCAAGGCGCTTTTCAAGTACCAAAGGGGCAAGCCACTATGGCCCATCACCAAAAGCACTTCCGCGAAGCGGGCCAGTACTATGAGCAGGCGTTTGCGCTGCCGGCTGCGCGGCCTTCGGCGAGTGACTTCTACGATGCGGCTTGCAGCTGGGCCTTGGCGAATGAACTCGCGCCAGCTTTTCGGGACTTGGACCGGGCTACCCAGGCGGGGTGGGATGACGTGACGCACCTCAAAACCGATAGTGATCTTACTACGCTGCACGCTGAAAAGCGCTGGCAGCCTATGCTGCGCAAGCTAGAGCGATTTTCAAGCTAGTGTACACGATTTAGGGTGCCTTAGGAGTATGAAAGCGTATTCCCTCGACCTGCGCGAGCACGTGCTGGCGGCCAGCCAGCAGCCCGGCCGCACCTTGCCACAAGTAGCCGCCCAGTTCAGCGTTTCGCGCTCGTTCGTCAATAAACTGCGGCGGCGCCAGCGCACCAGCGGCTCGCTGGCCGCCCTGCCCCACGCCGGCGGCCCGGCCCCGCTGCTCGATGCGGCGGCCCGCCAGCAGGTGAACGAGTGCCTGCGCCCGCAGCCCGCTGCCACCCTGGCCGAACTAGGCCAGGCGCTGGTAGCCGCGGGCGGGCCGCTCGCCAGTGCCGCTACTCTCTGCCGGGTGGTAGCGGGACTAGACTGGCGGCGAAAAAAAAGAGTATCCATGCCGCCGAGCGCGACAGCGAGCGGTCGTAGCCCTGCGCCAGGCCTTTGTGGAGGTGGTGCAGGCGCCTGATTTCACGCGCTTCAAGTTGGTGGATGAGACCAGTACCAATCTGACCTATGCCCGCCGCTACGGCCGCGCGCTGGCTGGAGCACGGGCCAACCAGGGGGTGCCGCTGCACCAGGGGGCCAATGTGACGCTGGTGGCAGCGCTCACGACGCAGGGGCTAACGGCGGCGATGACGGTGGACGGCGCGGTTGACACGGCCGTCTTCGCCGCCTATCTGGAACAGGTATTGGGGCCGGAATTGAAGCCGGGGGACATCGTCGTGCTCGACAACCTGCCCGTGCACAAGGCGGCGGGACTGGCCGAACTGGTGGAAGCGTGGGGGGCGCAGCTCCTGTTTTTGCCCCCTTATTCGCCTGATTTCAACCCCATTGAGCTGGCCTTCAGCAAGCTCAAAACCTGGCTGCGCACCGCTGCTGCCCGCACCCGGCAGGCCCTCGACGAGGCCTTGGCCCAGGCCCTGAGCTGGATAAGTGAGACCGACGCCAAGAAACTGGTTTGACCACTGCGGCTACCATGTACAATGACCTGAAAGCTGCTCTAGAGGCGACGATTGCGCAAGCCAATGCCCAGCCTAACCAGCCGCTCAAGCACGAACTGGCCCAGATCCTTGAATCTGACCAAGACTTGCGCCGCCAAGTAAGGCCTGTGCAGGAAAAGTACGGGCCTAACTCGCCGCAGATGGATTCGCTTGGCAGTCAAATGCACCGGGTCGACGAGCGCAATCTGGTTCGCGTTAAGGCCATTATTGACAACTATAACTGGCCGGGTACTAGGCTAGTGGGTCGCTCGGCCAGCCTGGCTGCTTTCCTGGTTATCCAGCATTCCGACTTAGCCACCATGCAGAAATACCTGCCCCTAATGCGGTAGCCTACCGCATTAGGGCGAACTGGCTAAGCAAAACCTGGCGTTGTTGGAAGACCGCGTGCTAACATTCCAGGAGCAGCCGCAGCTGTACGGCAGCCAATATCGCTACAACGAGACTACCAATAAGCCCGAACTCTTTCCTAGTGCCGATGAGGAACACGCTGATGAGCGCCGGGCCAGCATGGACTTGGAGCCGCTAGCCGACTACACCCGCAATTTTGGGCTGGATTATCGGCCTGCTTTTAGGCAACCTTAGTGGGTTTAGCCAAGCCTTACTGCGCCAGCGCCCGGGCCGCATCCCAGTGCGGGGCGTCGGGTAGGGGCGCCACAAATTTCAGGGCTTCCTTCGTGACGGGGTGCTGAATTTCGAGCTGCCGGGCGTGCAGCGCAATGCTTACGTCGGGCAGCGGATTAAGAAAGCCGTACTTCACGTCGCCCACGATGGGCGTGCCCAGGCCCGTCGAGAGCTGCACCCGAATCTGGTGCGGGCGGCCCGTTACGGGGTTCACTTGCAGCAGGTAGCGGTTGGCGGCCGGGCCTAGCAGCTCGTAGGCCAGCTCGGAGCGCTGGCCCTGGGCGTGCCGCTCGGGGTAGGCTTTCGTAACGTTGCGAATAGGATCTTTTACCAGCCAATGCACCAGCGTTCCCTGCTCGGGCACGGGTGGCTTGCCCGTGAGTGCCCAGTAGGTTTTCTTCATCTGGCTGTCCCGAAACATCTCGTTGAGGCGGCTGAGTGCCTTGCTCGTTTTGGCCATGATGACGATGCCCGACACGGGCCGGTCGATACGGTGCGCTACCCCAATGAACGCCGCGCCCGGCTTTTTATACTTGAATTTCAAGTACTCAGCTGCTTTATTTGAGAGCGGCTCGTCGCCGGTTTCATCGCCCTGTACCAGGATGCCCGCTGGCTTGTTGATGACGAGCAGGTGGTTGTCTTCAAAAATTATTTCTCGGCCTTCGGCCCACAAATTCGGACGGTTCACGCAGCAAAGAGCCGCAGCGCAGGCTGCGAAAAAAGTAGTCTGTACACCAAAGAAAAGAAGCTGCCTCGGCCTACGCCCCGGGCGTAGTTTCGGTTGTGCCCCCGTGGAGCTTGGCTAGCTGGCGGCGAAGGTAAGCCAGCGCCCGCGACTACGCGGCTTACTGTCGGAATTCGCTGCCTTAACGGTCTTCTCGCCAGCCTAGTACCCTTCTTCCTTAGTGGGGAAATCACGGCTTTTGACGTCGGCTACGTAGCGCTGCACGGCGTCGGTCATGATGTCGTGCAGCTCGGCGTAGCGCCGCAAAAACCGGGGCTTAAACTCTTTGGTGATGCCCAACACATCGTGCACCACCAGCACCTGGCCGTCCACATCGGGCCCGGCGCCGATGCCAATGACGGGAATAGTAAGCTCCTCGGCCACCCGCTTGGCGAGCGCCGCCGGTATTTTTTCGAGTACCAGCCCGAAGCAACCGATTTCCTGGAGCAGGTGCGCGTCTTCGATCAGCTTTTGCGCTTCGGCTTCTTCTTTAGCGCGCACGTTGTAAGTGCCGAATTTATAGATGCTTTGGGGCGTGAGGCCGAGGTGGCCCATGACGGGAATGCCCGCCGTAAGGATGCGTACAATACTCTCTTTAATCTCGGCACCACCCTCAAGCTTCACGCCGTGGCCGCCGCTTTCTTTCATGATGCGAATAGCCGAGCGCAAGGCCTCCGACGAGTTGCCCTGGTACGAGCCAAAGGGCATATCGACCACCACAAACGCCCGCTTCACGGCCCGCACCACGCTCTGGGCGTGGTAGATCATCTGGTCGAGGGTGATGGGCAGGGTCGTTTCGTGGCCGGCCATGACGTTGGAGGCCGAATCGCCGACGAGCAATACGTCGACGCCGGCACCGTCCAGAATCTGGGCCATCGAGAAGTCGTAGGCCGTGAGCATGGAGATCTTTTCGCCTCGCTGCTTCATGGTCAGCATTTGGTGGGTGGTTACGAGCTTAACTTCTTTGTGCTGCGACATACGGGTCGGAGGGTGTAGTTTGGGGGCGCAAAGCTGGCGACAATTTTATAAACGAGCGGTGACGGAGGAACGCTACCGTCTGGGCCGCCGTAATTGTAACAGGTAACTAGTCGCTTTAGGCGCTATTTGCCCATCACTTATCCTCTCTTTAATGAAAGTACTAGCTCTCTACCTACTCTGCCTGACCTTGCTGGTGCTACCGGCGGGAGCCCAAACTACCGTCGAGCTGCGGGGCCATTTAACCCATATGGGAAACGAAAAAGTGCTGCTAAGCTGGTGGGGACAGCCCTTCGCTTCCCACGAGCAGCAGCAGGCTATTCAGGTAGAGCCCAACGGGGATTTTCGCTTATCGATGCCGCTCAAGCGGCCCACGCTAACCCAGTTTAGCTACGGCGATGAGGAAATACAAGTGTTTTTGGAGCCGGGCGATGTGCTCATGCTACTTGGTGATGCGCTAAAGCTAGCTGCCACGAGCAAATTTGAGTCGGGCGATGGGGCTGCGCACCGGCCGGCCGCCGCGGCCAATAATTACTTGCAAGAGTTTAGCCGCCGCTTCACCAACAACGAGGCGTTTCAGGTATTGCCCGAAAACATTTTGCTGTATGAAGAGGGGTTCCTGGATTTTCTGGCTTACCGGCGCGACCACGAGCAGGCACTGCTTAAGCAGGCTAGCCGGCACACCGACTTCACGCAGGCCTTCCAGGCTTATGCCGAGGCCGACATCGCCTATACCTACGCCGAGGACCGCCTGACTTACGCTCCCCTGCGTGAGCAGACCGTAGCGGGGCAGCCCGGCCCCGAATTGACAGCTACGTACTATGATTTTTTGAAGGAGCCCACTCTATTGCCTGGCAATGAGATGGCAGTGACCAGTTCGCATTACCAAGACTTCTTGCTCGACTACGTGCACTACCAGGTACGGGCTACTGGCCATCAGCCCACCGACCCAGCGTATTTTCCGGCGTGCTACCAGCTGGCCAGTAGCCTTTTGCATGGCAGTGCGCGGCCCATAGTGCTAGGGCGCATTGTCCTCGAAACCGTGCGCCAGGGCCACGTAGCCCACGCGCATGCAATGCTCGCTTCTTACACTGCTACGGCTCAGGCGCCAGCCGCGTGGGTGGCCGTGCTGCGCAGCGATTTGCTTGATCACCAGGCGTATGCTATCGGTAGCCCGGCCCCAGCCATTCCGCTGCGCTTAGCCAGCGGAAAGCGGCTATCACTCGATGCCTACCAAGGCAAGATCATCTACCTCATGTTTTGGGACAGCCGCTACCCCGCTAGCCAGCGCGAGCTTCCTTACCTGAAGGAGTTGACTGTTGCCGTAGCAGGTAAGCCCATTGTGGTACTATTGGTGGCGTTGAATGACTCGCCTACCAACTGGCAGCATACCCTAGCCGCCGCTCGCCCTGCGCTCACCGGCGTGCAGGCCTACGTGCCCGCCAGTCGCATCCAGGCTGTGCGCCAGGCCTATAGCATTGAGCGGCTGCCCACCGCCGTGCTCATTGCGGAGGATGGCACCCTGCTCGATTTGCATCCTCATACGCTTAGTAGCCGGCCATTACAAGATGAGTTGAAAGCGGCGGTAGGCCGTGCGGCCGCCTACCGGGCCGTATCGCTGGCCCGGTTGCAGTGAGTACCCAGCGCGAGCGGTTTACGCCAAGCAAAAGCCCTGACACCACCATGGTGCCAGGGCTTTTGCTTGGCGTAAACCGCTCGCGCTGGGTACCAGTGCAGGTAGCCTAGTGAGTTAATTACGGGGGACGCGTAGCGTTTCGCCCACGCGTAGTGTCGGGGTTTCTTTCCCATTATGAGCTAGTAAGGCATCGACGGTGCAGCCATAGCGGCGCGAGATGCTGAAAAACGTGTCGCCCACTGCCACCACGTAAGAGCCCGCTGCCTGGTCGGGTAGTGCTGGGGTCGCCGCGGGCGGGCTCAAATGGAGCATCTGCCCGGCGCGTAGCGCGGTGGTAACCGGAATAGCATTCCAGGCGGCTAGCTCCACTGGGCGCACGCCCAGGCGGCGAGCCAGGGCATACAACGTTTCGCCCGGCGCCACCAAATAGGGGTTGGTACTTGCGGCCGGGCTTACCGGAGAAATTGGCGCTGGGGTAGGGGCCTGGCGCACCGCTACCGGCGCCACGGCCACTGGCCTCGCCGGCGCGCTCGGCGCCGGGCGCACTACGGCCCGCGAGGCCGGCAGGCTAGCCACCGGCGGGCCGGGTACTTCGGTAGGCAGATTGTTGATGGCCGCCAGTTCTGCATCGTCGTCCGTCACGGCGGGCGTGGCAGTGGGGCGCACGGCTACCGGGGCGGCAGCGGGCGGCGGGCGCCGCGCCACTACGGGCTGCTGCTCGGGCAGCGGCTGGTATTCGGGCGCGACGCTGCGGGGGCGGGCGTGGCTGAGCCAGAGCACGAGGCCCGGCCGCACGGCTTCATCGTCGCCCAGGTGGTTGTAGGTGCGCAGGGCGTGCCGCAGCAAGCCATAGTGCCGCGCCACGGCGGCAAGCGTCTGCCCGGCGGCTACTACGTGGTAGTCCTCGTCGCACACCTCTTTTTTACGCTGAAAGAAATACGGGTCGCCAGGCACTACCGCCTCGTAATCGGCCAGCTCATTCACTTTCAGAAAGAAGCCCAGGCTAGCCCCGCCGCGGGCGGCTAGCTTAGCTGGAGTATCGCTGGGCTGGGCCAGCATAGCCTTAATGCCATTGATGCGAATAAACGTGGCCGGGGCGGCGCTAGCCCTAGCTATGGGCGCGGGAGCCGTGGGCGCCGGAGCAGCCCCATTTAGCTGAATGAGCAGCGTGTACGGGCGGCCATCCTGGGGCACTTCATCGGCTAGCAGCCAGGGGTTGAGTTGGGCCAGCGCAGCGGGGTCGGCCGAGAAGGCGGCGGCTTGCTGAGCCAGGCTTTGGCCCGGGGCCGCAGGCACCTCGCGCCACGGCACAAAAGGCACCGCGTGCTGGGCACAGGCCGGCTCAAACACTACTTTCTGGGCCAAAAAATCGAGAATATACGAGCTGGTGCGGGCCGTGAGCGCCATGTGGTCGGCATCGGCGTCGGAGGGCTGCGTGGCCGAGCGGACGCCGCCCAGCCCGAGGTTGTAGCTCAGCAGCGCGTTGGCCCAGTTGTGGAGGGTGGCGTTGTTGCGAGCCAGGTAGCGGGCCGCAGCGCGGGTGCTGGCCACGAGGTGGCGGCGCTCATCCACGCGGCCATCCACGGTGAGGCCTAGTTCGAGGGCTGTTTCGCGCTTGAGCTGCCAGTACCCTACGGCGCCGTGGTTGCTTTCGGCGTTGCCCTGCAGGGCGCTTTCCTGCAAGACTAAATAGCGAAAATCGCCCGGAATCCCTTCCTCCGCCAGCACCTGGTCGATGAGCGGAAATGCCGACTCGGCCAGCGCAATGCGGGCTTCCAGCGAGGCCGGGTGGCGGCACAGGCTATTGACTTTGGCTTGCACCAGCTGGCGGGCATCGTCGTCGAGCGTCAGGTGCAGGCCCACCGCATCGAACGTAGCGGGCACGGTGGGCGGGGCCGAGGCCAGTGCCGAGCGGCTAGCCAGCCCCAGTAGCAAAGCCGGAAGCAGTTTTTTCATAGCGATAAGCCGGTAATGACGCAAAGATGGGAAAAATATGACGAATAGCTTGAAATAGAAACGTACTGAACCGACAAGGAGGAGCTTTAAGAAGCATCTTATCGCGCTGTTCAGCACATTTTTACGTCCGGCTACCCCCCGAGGCTAGCCGCCGGGAGGCCCCCCGAATCCACCGCCGGGCGGGGGCCCGCCGCCACCCGGCCCGCCGCGTTCGCGCCGGCCGCCCGGCCCTTCGGGGGCAGTAGGAATGGTCGTCATGTTAGCCGAGCGGATATTGTAAGTGAACATGAGCATAAAATACTGCTGGAGCACAGTGGTTTGCACATCTTCGTAATAGGCCACCGTTACGTTGCGCTGGATGGCGCGGTTTTGCTTGAGGATGTCGAAGGCGTAGAGCTTGATTTCGCCGCGCTGGCCGGGAAATATCTTTTTGCCCAGCGAAGCATTCCATAGCACGTAATTTTGGTTGTAGCTGCTGCTCAGGCCGGTATAAAGCTGGTGGGCCACGTCGGTCTGGAAGGAGATGCCCGGCCCCACTATCCAGCTGAGGCGCAGGCGCGTGAGCTGGTTGAAGTACTTGCTGTTGAGCTGGGTGCTGAGCGTATTGCGCACGTAGCTCTGGGTCGAGTTGGAGGAGAGCGTAAAGTCCAGCTTCTCACTGATGTTGCTGCTCAGCGTAAGGCCGCCGGTGAGGGCTGGCGTGCGGGCGTAATTGAGGCCGCCGTTGACGAGGCCAGGGTTTTGGCTGAGGCTAGCCCCGGCCGTCACGTTGAGGTTGAGCTTAAGGACGGGCAGCGGCCGGCCGTAGTTGGCCTGCGCCCGCACGGTGTATTGCTGCTGTAAGTTAGTAGATTGCGTAAGCTGGGCGCCGGCCGGCAACGCTACGGCCTCGCCAGTGCCGGTGGGTACCACGCTCGTGTCGCGGGCCGCCACGATGGTGCGGTTCGAAATGGGATTTTGGGTGTAGGAGCCCGACAGCAAGGCGAAAAAATTGCCCGACTTTTCGGCCTGGCTCACCGAGTAGCGCGCCACTAGGTTGTGGGCGTACTCCTGGCGTAGGGCTGGGTTGCCGATGGTCAGCTGTAAGGGGTTGGAGTTGTTTACTACCGCCTGCAACTGGTTGATGCTCGGGGCATTGGTATTGGTGCGGTAGAAGAGGCGCAGGTTGTGCTCGCGGTCGGGCCGCCACATCAGGTTGGCCTGGGGCAGCACATTCCAGAAAGTATAATCGACCGGCCCCGGCCGCGGAAACGTCTGTTCGCCTTGCAGGCGCGCTACCTGCGCGCTGGCCCCCACGGAGGCTTGCAGCGTGCGCGTGTTGTAGCGGTAGCTCAGGCCGCCGCCCTGGGTAAGGTAGTAGTTATCAAAGACATTGCTCAGCGGTGTGTTCAGGCTGGAGTAGCTATTGTCGCCGGTATTAAAGTCGTAGGTGTACTTCGCCGAATTATTGGGCGCGTAGCTCAGCGCGTAGTTGGCTTGCAGCTGGGCGTGCTTTCCTACCGGCTCGGTGTAAGCCAGGTTGCCGGCCACGGTGCCGCTGCGCTGGGTGAGCTGCGCCTGCTGGTTGAGGTTGGTGTTGGTACTGCCGATGTTGGTGGTGTTCAGGACGGACGTGCCCGTGCGATTCGTGTAGGAGCCGTTGATACTGAGTGAGAGCGTGCGGCCCGCGCGGTGGCCAACCCGGCGGCGCAGCAGCAAGTCGCCCCCCGGATTAAACGCCTGGTTATCCGAAGTATAAAGCGTATTAATCTGGCTTTGCGTGAGGCCTTCGCGGGCCGTGAGGCCGGCTAGCGTCCGGTTGGCATCGTTTTGCTGCCACGACAGGCGCGGCCGAAACAGCAGCGACGTCATCGAGTCGATTTTCTGGTCGAGCCGGAAATTGGTGCGGTGGTTGGTATTCGTGCTGCCCGAAAAGGAAGTCTCACTGTAGGTAGGGCCCGTCACAAACTGGCGCAGGGTGCTGCTATTGAGCGTATTCTTTGAGTTGTTAAAGAAATAGCTGCCCGTAAGCTCCGTCTTCTTGTTCCAGCTGTTCGAGTAGTTGAGGCCCCCGGCGTTCGTGCGGCTGATGCCGCCGGTCTGGTTCACCAGAAAGTCGCCGGCGTTAGCGCCCGAGCCGCCGCCCCCGCGGTTGCCGCCCGGCGCCGAGTTGCCGATCACGCCCAACAAGTCGTCGGTGCCGAAGTTCTGCTCGTTCACGTTGTTACTCTGGGCGAGCACCGTCATTCGTCGGTTGCCGTGAAAGTCGTTCAGGTTTAGGCTGGCTCGGTAGCGGTCGGGCCCGGCGCCCGCTATAGCCCGCCCAAACTGGCCATTGCGAAACGCCGGCTTGGTGATGATATTGAGCGTCTTCTGAGTGTTGCCGTCGTTGAAGCCTGAAAAGCGACTTTGCTCGCTCATCTGGTCAAAAATCTCGACCCGGTCGATGGATTCGGCCGGCAGGTTTTTGAGCACGGCATCGGGGTCGGTGCCAAAAAAAGGCTTGCCATCGACGAGCACTTGCTGCACCTGCTCGCCCTGCGCCTGGGTTTTGCCCGTGGCATCGACCTGGATGCCGGGCATTTTACCAATAAGGTCGCCAGCTGTCGCATCCTGGTTGACTTTAAAGGCCTTGGCGTTGATGCTGGTCGTGTCGCCGTGCTGCACGGTTTGCACCGCCTGGGCCGTTACCACCACCGTTTTGAGGGCCACGGCGCCGCCGGCTCGCAGCGCTACCGTGCCCAGGGCTAGCGGCGCGCCGCCTTCCGGCACCGTCACGGGCTGGCGCTGGTCTTGGTACCCAATAAAGGACGCCGAAAACACGTAGCGCCCCGGTGCCACGTTGCTGATTTCAAAGCTGCCATCGGCCGCTACGGCGGTGCCGGTGCGTACCGAGTCGGGCAGGTGAATCAGCACTGCGTTGGCCCCGATGAGCGGGCTCTGGTCTTTGCCGTCAAGCACCTTGCCGCGCACCGCGCTTTGGGCCAAAGCGCTGAAAGCCAGTAGCCAGCTAACTCCGAGCAAGAGTAAAAAACGCATAACGTAGGGTGATTGGTAGCTGGTGGGCGCGGAGCTGGTCCGGGCCACCAAGGAAAGACTAAACTTTACGCAGCAGCAGCAAGCCATCGCGCACGGGCAGCAGCAGCGGTACTACCCGCGCATCGCGGCTCATTTGGTCATTAAAAGCGCGCACGGCGCGCGAATCGTGGTCGTTGGCTTTTAACGGGTAGTCAGCTAAGGCCTTGCCGCCCCACAGGACGTTGTCGACGATAAGCAGGCCGCCCGGCCGCACCTGGTTGATTATTAGCTCAAAGTACTTGCCATTGTTGATTTTATCGGCGTCAATAAAGACTAAGTCCCACACTTCGCCGACTAACCCAGCCAAAATCTCGGCCGCGTCGCCTATGTGCAGCGTTACGCGGGCCGTAAGCGCCGCCGCGGCCACGTAGCGCCGAATCCGGCTTTCGCGCTCGGGGTTGACTTCGATGGTATGCAGATGCCCGCCCGGCGCCAGACCTTCGGCTAGCGATAAGGTCGCATACCCCGTGAACGTGCCGATTTCGAGCACGTTATGCGGCTGGATAAGGTGCGCGAGCATACTTAGCAGCCGGCCCTGCCAGTGGCCGGTAGCCATGCGCGGCATCAGCAGCTGCAAGTGCGTTTCGCGCCAAAGCTGGCGCAGCAAGGGCGGCTCGGGCTCAGAATGGGCGTCGGCGTAGGTTTGAATGTGGTCGTCAGTCATAGAAACAAGGCAGCAATCGGTGGGCTACCCCAACCTGTTAGGGGAAGGATAATACCAGCGTACCCCGCACGAATATCCGCACGGAGGCGGGCGCGCTGCCTACTCTGCCCGCCACGGCTCCAAGCGAAACCGGTACACCCCAAAGCCCGATTTTCCCGTCACGTACTCGTGTTGCACTACTTGCCACAAGCCTTCGTAGCGAAACTGCCAAGGCGCCGGCGCCGCGTCGATGCGCCGAAAAACGCGGATGGGCCGGCCGGTTTCCTGGCTGCGGATCAGCCCCTGGTTGCGATAGGTTAGGGCTTGGTCGGCTACCTGGCGGCCAGTTTTGCTATCGCGCCCGCCGTGGCCGGCGTACCAGAAATAATCTTCATGCACTTCGTCATCCTCGTACTGGTCCGCCAAAATGATGCTTTCCGCTCCATTCTGGGCGGTGGCGCACACGCCGGCCTGCCGGGGCCGGTGCTGCCCGCGCAGCGACAGTTCCACCCGCGAGGCAAACAAATCGCCCGCCTGGGCCAGGCTTACGGGGCCGAAAGTAGGGACAGCCGGCATCGCTACTTGCCTTCGGGCACGTATTGCAGCACGCTCAGGTTGTCGTCGGCCAGTATTTCGTTGGCTAGCTCGCGCAGCTCGGCGGCGGTGATTTTCTCGATGCGGGCGAAGATTTCGCTTAGCGGCTCCACGCGGCCCAGGTCGAGGGTGCTCTTGCCGAGCAGCTGCATCAGGCCCGAATTGCTTTCCTCGCTCATGGCCAGCTGGCCCATTAGCTGGTTTTTGGCGACGTGCAGCTGGCTGGTTGTTAGCTCTTTGTCGCGCAGTAGCTTCAGTTCTTTCTGCACCAGGCCCAGCGTACGGTTGAGCTGCTTGCCCTCAGTGCCGAAATAAATGCCAAAAAGCCCCGTGTCGGTGTAGGGCGAGTAGCTGCTGTCGATGGTGTACACGAGGCCGTACTTTTCGCGCACCGCCAGGTTGAGGCGCGAGTTCATGCCAGGGCCGCCCAGGATATTATTGAGCATGAAAAACGGCACCCGCCGCCCATCGGTGAGCGGGTAGGCCGGGCCGCCGAGCAGGCAGTGCGCCTGCGAAATAGGCCGCGCCTCTACCTTGCTCTGGCGCTCGTACTCGCCGAAGGGCAGGCGTGGGCGTGGGCCGAGCCGGGCGGGCAGCGGCGCGAGCAACTTGTCGGCTAGCCGCTTCACTTCCTTAAATGGCAAATTGCTCACCGAGCTGAAAATCAGCCGGTCAGTACGCACGTTTTCGTGGTAGAACGTGTGAAAATCCTCGCTTTGGAAGCTGCTCACGCTTTCGCGGGTGCCCAGGATGTTGATGCCCAGCGGGTGCTGACCAAACACCACGGCGTCGAAGTCGTCGATAATGGCGTCTTCGGGCGCATCCTGGTACATGCTCATTTCCTCCAAAATCACCCCGCGCTCTTTCTCGACCTCGCGGCCGGGGAAGGTAGAGTTGAAGGTGAGGTCGGTGAGCAGCTCAAACGCCCGCTCGAAGTGCGTGCTCAACAGCGTGGCGTAAAAGCAGATTTTCTCCTTTGTGGTATAGGCGTTTAGCTCGCCGCCCACGGTTTCGAGGCGGTTGAGGATGTGAAACGACTTGCGCTTGTGCGTGCCTTTAAAGGCCATGTGTTCCCAAAAATGGGCCAGCCCCTGTTGGTGTGGTTTTTCATCGCGCGAGCCAATGTCAAGCAAGAAGCCGCAGTGGGCGATTTTAGTGTGCAACACCTGCTTGTGCAGCAAGCGGATGCCATTAGGGTATTCGTGGATTTCGTAATCAAGCATTAGGTATAGAAGCGAAATAAAGCCGTAAAGTTCGGGCCTGGCGAGGAGTAATTTCTTGCCACCGAAAAACGTCAGGCTGAGCCCCGCCAAGCATCTCGCTCGGCTTTCTAAATGAAACCTGGCGCAGTTTCGAAAACGCTGAAGGAAAGTGGCCGGCTGTTGCGCGGACTTTGTAGTCCGCGACCGGTCGAGGGCAGTCGCGGACTACAAAGCCTGCGCAACAGCCGGCCGGGCACTGGCCCCAAAACCGCGCTAGCATCAAGGTGTGCCTGTCAAAAACCGCGACAGGTACGGCGCTAACCGGCTAGCCTCCGCGTGCGCCACCTCGGCGGGCGGCGCGGCCACGACCACGCGGCCGCCCTCGTCGCCGGCGCCAGGGCCGATGTCAATCACCCAGTCGTTGGCCGCCACCACGCGCATATCGTGCTCCACGACCACTACCGTATTGCCCGCCTCAACCAAGGCATCAAGCTGAGCCAGCAGGCGCTCGACATCGCTGGGATGCAGGCCGGTAGTGGGCTCGTCGAGCACGTAAAGCGTGTGGCCGCGCTGGGCGCGTTGCAGCTCGGTGGCAAGCTTCACGCGCTGGGCCTCACCGCCCGAGAGCTCGGTGGCCGCCTGGCCGAGGCGCAGGTAGCCCAGGCCCACATCGCGCAGCACGGTGAGGGCGCGGTGAATGGTAGCTTCACTGGCGAAGAAGGCCCAGGCATCATCCACGGTCAGGTTGAGTACATCGGCGATATTTTTATCCTGATAATTGATTTCTAAGGTCTTGGCATTGTAGCGAGCGCCGTGGCACACGGGGCACGGCGCATACACGCTGGGCAAAAACAGCAGCTCGACCATCACGAAGCCCTCGCCCTGGCAGTTTTCGCAGCGGCCTTTGGCTACGTTGAAAGAGAAGCGGCCGGCATCGTAGCGCCGCTGCCGGGCCGCTGGCGTAGCGGCAAACAGCTGCCGTACCTGGTCAAACAAGCCGGTGTAGGTAGCCAGGTTGGAGCGCGGCGTGCGGCCAATGGGCTTTTGGTCGACCTGCACCAGCCGCCGGATGCCGGCCAGCCCACCCACGATGCGCCCGCTAGTAGCCTCGGCGGCGGGCCGCTCCAGCGGGTCAGTTTCTTCCTCCTCGGTCGGCAGCGCCTGGCCGAGCTGGCTAGCCACCAGCTCGACCAGTACCTGGCTTACCAGGCTCGACTTGCCTGAGCCCGACACGCCCGTCACAGCCGTGAATACACCCAGCGGAAAGTCGACCGCCAGGTCTTGCAGATTGTGGCGCCTCACCTCCCGCAATCGGAGCCAGCCGGTGGCCGGACGCGGCGCGTGGGCCACCGGTCGCTCCTCAGCAAAAAGGTAACGGCGCGTTTGGGAGGCGGCCACTGCGGCTAGCCCGGCGGGCGGGCCGCTGTAGAGAATCTGGCCGCCGTGCGCGCCGGCGGCCGGGCCTACGTCCACGAGCCAGTCGGCCTGGCGCACTACGTCGAGGTTGTGCTCGACCACAAAAAGCGAGTTGCCAGCTTTTTTCAAGCCAGCCAGGGCGGCTAGCAGCGCCTCGGTATCGGCGGGGTGCAGGCCGGCCGAAGGCTCATCGAGCACGTACACCACCCCAAACAGGTTGGAATAGAGTTGGGTAGCCAGCCGTAGCCGTTGCAGCTCGCCGGGCGAGAGCGTCGGGGTGCCGCGCTCCAAGTCGAGGTAGCCGAGGCCCAGGTCGAGCAGCACCGCCAGGCGGGCCACCAGGTCGGCGGCAATGCGCTGGGTGACGATGGCTTTCTCCGGCGCGGCGGCCGCCGCTTGCTTGCTGAGTACAGTGCCTTCGGCGTACGGCCGCAGCACTTCGGCCAGGCGCTTGAGGGGCAGGCGCGAAAGGTCGGCAATATCGAGCCCGGCGAAGGTCACGGCCAGGGCTTCAAGCCGCAAGCGCTTGCCGTGGCAAGTAGGGCAGGCCTGGCTGAGCATGTACTGCGCTGCGCGCTTCTTCATGAGGGCGCTTTGGGTGGTGGCGAAGGTGTGCAGCACGTGGCGCTGGGCGCTGCTGAAGGTGCCCATGTAGTTGGGCGGCTCCTGGCGTTTTAGCGCGCGCTGCGTTTCAGCGGGCGAATAGCCGGGGTACACCGGCACCACGGGCTGCTCGGTGGTGAAGAGTATCCAGTCGCGGTCTTTTTGGGGTAAGTCACGCCAGGGCGTATCCACATCGTAGCCCATGCTCACGAGAATGTCGCGCTGATTCTGGCCGCCCCAGGCCTGCGGCCACGCTGCAATGGCTCGCTCGCGAATGGTCAGCGAAGGGTCGGGCACCATGGAGGCTTCAGTTACTTCGTACACCCGGCCCAGGCCGTGGCAGGTAGGGCAGGCGCCTTCGTGCGTATTGGGCGAAAAGCCTTCGGCATAGACAATGCTCTGGCCCTGAAGATAATCGCCGGCCCGCGAATAAAGCATGCGGAGCAGGTTGGCGAGCGTCGTGACGCTGCCTACCGACGAGCGCGTGCTCGGCGCGCCGCGTTGTTGCTGCAAGGCCACGGCCGGCGGCAGGCCGTCGATGCGATCGACTTCGGGCACGCTCATTTGGTTGAACAGCCGGCGGGCGTAGGGCGATACCGATTCGAGGTAGCGGCGCTGGGCCTCGGCGTAGAGCGTGCCGAAGGCGAGCGACGACTTGCCCGAGCCCGACACGCCCGTAAACACCACCAGCGCATCGCGCGGAATGTCAACGTCGACGTCTTGGAGGTTGTGCTCGCGGGCGCCGCGCACGGTTACGAAGCCGGTAAAAGGCTTGGAGTCTTGCGGTTGGGTATGTTGGGCCATGAAAAACTAGCAGCTACTACCCCAAATACGTGGCTGCCGGCCAGAAATACGCGTGGCGGCCCAGAAAATAATTGCTAGCTGAGCGTCGAAGCAGCCAGCGCGGCGCGCCAGGCCTGAGCATCGGCCAGCGCGGCCAGCAGCTGCGCAGTTTCGATTTCGCGGGCGCAGCGGAAGTGGCCCAGCGGGCAGCGGGCGTGGCCGTGCAGCCCGCACGGCCGGCAGGCCAGCGGCCCCGGGTGCTCCACAATGCGTGAAAAGGTGCTCAGCGGCCCAAACCCAAACGCCGGCACCGTGGAGCAAAACACGGCGCACACCGGCGCATCAACCGCCGAGCACAGGTGCAGGGGCGCCGAGTCGTTAACGTAGTTGAGCACCGCGCCGCGCATAAGCGCCGCCGAAGCCAGCAAGGATAGCCGGCCCGACAGATTAACCAGCCCCGGCCGGCCGGCGGCCTGGGCTAGCTGCTCGCAAGCAGCCGTATCGGGCGGCCCGCCGAGCAGGTACACTGGCAAGCTAGCGGGCAAGGCCGCCAACAGCTCCAGCCACTTTTCTTCGGGGTACTGCTTGGTAAACCACACCGAGGTGGGCGCAAGGCACACGTACGCCCCACCGGCCGCGCAGGCCGCGGCCGCCGCTTCGTCGGCCGGGGTAGGGTAGAGGTGGGGCTTGAGATTGGAATTAAAAATGGATTCGGACGAATCTGGCTGGCTGATTACGTGCTCTAAAGCAGCGGCATGCTCATTTTTACTTTTTACTTTATGATTTATAAGTAGCTCCAAATTGCGCTGCACCTCGTGGGTGCCGTCGCCGATGCTATGCGGCACGCGCCGCGTAAAAAAGCGGCTGAACGGGTTTTTGGCGAAGCCTACCCGCTCGGGCGCGCCCGAAAACGCCGTGAGAAACCCCGTACTGGCAAAGCGCTGCAACGTGACGACGCGCCCGTACCGCGCCCGCCGAATCTGCCCCAGCAGGCGCAGCAGGTTGGGGTATTTCTTATCCTTTTTATCCCAAACCAACACCTGCCGCACGTGCGGGTGGCTGGCTAGCAAGCCCTCATTGCCGCGCCGCACCAGCACATCGATAGGCGTGGTGGGCTCGTGCTGCGCCAGGTACTCGACCAACGCCGTGGCCAGAATTACATCGCCGATAAAGGCGGTTTGGATGAGCAGCGTAGCAGCGGGCATAAGCAAGCTTCAAAGGTAGGTGGCCCCAGCAGCGCCACAAAAATGCCCGGTGAAAAGTAGCGGCCCGCCGCACAGGCCCCTGCACTCCCCAACGCAAAAGGGCTGGCACTCCGCGAGTGCCAGCCCTTTTTTACTTGCAGCTACTTGTTTGTTGGCTACAAGACATTCAGCAACAGCAGCACCAAGCCTACCGCCAGTACTATCGAGCCGAGGATGATAACCAGCGCCGAGTTGGCAATCAGACCTACGACGAGGGCGACAAGGCCTACTATTGCTATCGTTGTCGAAGTGCCCTTGGCAGCAGTGTGGGTTACCCCAGCAGTATTTTGCTGGCGCGCCTCAGCTTTGGTCACCTGCTTCATGACTTTCTTCAGGGCCAGACGCTGCACCAACGTAGGCTTAGCAGCCTGCGGCTGGGTAGCAATAGCGAGCGGCTGAGCTACCTCGGCGGCGGGGGCAGCCTGGGTAGAGGCAGCTACACTGGGTGCCGGAGCAGCCTTACGCGGTGTCGGAGCAACGGCCAGCGGCTTAGCAAGTGGCGCTACCGGCTCGGCTACTGGGGCAGTAGTGGTCGGCGTAGCCGTCGGCGCTACAGCTACCGGCGTGCTTACGGCGTGGGTGCTGCCCAGGTAGGCGGGTGTCTGGGGGTTGAAGGGGTAGGTGGCACGGCTGCACGAGCTGAGCGAAGCAGCAGCCACGCTCAAGGCTAAAAAGTGCCGATATACATTTTTCATAAAAAAGAAAAGTAGGGGTTGGAACTACGCCGGCTTATACGGGGGGTTTAGGCCGATGGCTTAAGATAATGGGTTGGCTACTAGAGAAGTATGGTTGAGGTTTTCTCGTGTTAGGCGTTTCAAGCACCTTGGTAAGAACCAGTTGTTTCGGTCCCCGTCCAGGTCAAAAAAAATCATTAATCCTGGCTTTGTCGCAGTGGCAGTTGAGGTAAAAAACGAGCCTTGGACGCGGGGCTGCCGCCTAAAATAAACGGGCCGCCCTGCACTAGCAGAGCGGCCCGAGGCCGGCGGGTAGCCTAAAAAATACGGCTGGGCTAGGCGGCTGGCGCGGCACTCATCTTATCGAGCGCATCCATCACTTCTTTCACGTGGCCGCGCGAGGTTTCGAGCATTGCTTTCTCCTCGTCGTTGAGTTGGAGCTCGATTACGCGCTCCACGCCGTTTTTACCCAAGATGACCGGGGCGCCGAGGTATACGCCGTTGATGCCGTACTCGCCTTGCAGCTCGAGGCACACCGGAAACACCCGGCGCTGGTCGCGCACGATGGCTTCTACCATTTGGGCTGCGGCCGCGCCGGGCGCGTACCAGGCCGAGGTACCCATGAGCTTCACCAGCTCGCCGCCGCCCACGGCGGTGCGTTGCACGATGGCATCCAGTTGCTCCTTGCCAATAAGCTCCGTAACCGGGATGCCGCCCACGGTGGTGTAGCGGGGCAGCGGCACCATGGTGTCGCCGTGGCCACCCATAAGCACGGCCTGAATGTCTTTGGGACTCACGTTCAGGGCCTCGGCCAAGAAGGCGCGGTAGCGGGCCGTGTCCAGAATGCCGGCCATGCCGAATACCTTTTCGCGGGGCAGCTTGGCGGTGAGATGGGCCTGGTAAGTCATCACGTCGAGCGGGTTGCTCACTACGATAATGATGGCGTTGGGCGAGTGGGCCACTACCTGCTCGGTTACCGATTTTACGATGCCGGCGTTGGTCGCGATCAGGTCGTCGCGGCTCATGCCGGGCTTGCGGGGCAGGCCCGAGGTGATGACTACTACTTCGGAGCCAGCGGTGCGGGCGTAGTCGTTCGTCACGCCCACGGTGCGGGTATCGTAGCCGATAATGGGAGCTTTCTGCCAGATATCGAGGGCTTTGCCTTCGGCAATGCCTTCCTTGATATCAACCAATACTACTTCGTTGGCAATTTCACGGGTGGCGAGCACATCGGCGCAGGTAGCGCCCACGTTGCCAGCCCCAACTACGGTGACTTTCATGGGGTAGAGGTGAGGGTAGGAGGTAACTAAACCAGGAAGCCTGGTGCGGTAAAAGTACACCCGAAAGCCGGCCGTACGAAGTCAAGCTTACAGGCGCTGCACGGCCAGTACGCGCTCGGTAGCTTCGTCTACCTTAAAGCGCTCATCGACGCGCCAGCCCACGACCCAGCAGATCTTGCCGTCGGCCGAGGTGAGCACGCGCACGTCGTCCTTGAGATTGAGTGGCACTTTCTGGTCGATGAGAAAGTCGCTGAGGTGCTTTTTGCCCTTCATGCCGAGCGGCATAAACCAGTCGCCCTCGCGCCAGCGGCGCAGCGTAAGCGGAAATTGCAGCTTGTCGGCGTCGAGCGCCGCCGTGCTGCGCGAGCGCGGAATGTCGTAGCCGGCCCCGGCGTGCTGGGTGGCGCGCAGGCGCAGGCCGTCGGCCAGCAGGTCGTCTTGCCCCGCGGCCAGCTGAAAAGTGCCGTATTGCGCTAGCCGCCGCAGCGTAATGACGAGCTGCCCCCGGTCCTTCACCAGCCGGTGCGTGGGTGAGTCGAACTGCTTGCCGGCCGGGCCATCGAAGGCAGCCACGATGTCCTTCACCACCGGCCAGGCAAAGCCAAACTCGCGCAGCAGCTCGTGCAGCACCACGGCCGGCGCGGCGGCCGCGGCCAGCGGCGCCAGGTCGAGGTAGGTAGCCTCGGGCTCGTTGCGGCGGGCCTGGCTGGCCAGGTTTTCGACGTAGCGCCGTACTATCTCTTCGGCGCCACCGACGCGCTCGGCAGTGGCAGCCAGCGTGTTATCGAGGTTGGGGTTGATTTCGCGCAGCACGGGCAGCGCCTCCAGCCGCAGGCGGTTGCGCTGGTACACGGGGCTGTCGTTGCTGGCATCTTCGCGCCAGATGAGGCGGTTTTCGACCAGGTAATCGTACAAGTCGTCCTTCGCGCTGGCCAGCAGCGGGCGCACCACGGGGCCGTTCTGGGCCTGAATGCCGTGCAGGCCGGCTAGCCCCGTGCCGTGCGTGAGGTTGAGCAGCATGGTTTCGGCGGCGTCGCGGCGGTGGTGGGCCGTCGCAATTACGGCGTAGCCGTTGGCCGCCCGCACTTGCTCAAACCAGCGGTAGCGCAGCAGCCGGGCCGCCATCTGGGTAGAAATCCCCTCGCGCTCAGCGAACGCTTTGGTTTGGAAAAACTCCCCGTAATAAGGCGCTTCGTACTGCTTGGCCAGCTTGCGCACAAACTGCTCGTCGGCGTCGGCCTCGTCGCCGCGCAGCCCAAAGTGGCAGTGCGCCACGGCGAGCGGCACCCCGAGTCGGTACAAGGTATCGAGCAGTACCACGGAGTCGAGGCCGCCGCTCACGGCCACCAGCACGGTATCGGTGGGAATGGCAAAGAGGTGTTGCTGCGTAATAAACTGGCGAACTTGGTCGAGGTCGAGCATGGGCCGGGGACAGGGGCGCGGGCGGTAGGCGCCGCTCAGGAGCGTATGAGTAAGGAAAATTAGCCAATGAAGCTGTTGAAGGCGTGTCTCCCAGGCAAGCGGACGCCAGATGAGCATGACAAACGTTTTTATTTCTTTCGACTTCCTATAACAGCTTCAACCCTGGCTGCGGTCGCCAGGCTTGCTTTCTAAATAGCTTCAATACCAGATAGCAACGCTACTCCCAAAAGTAGCAGGCCCACCGGAGTTGGGCGGGCTTGCGGAGGCTGAGTTGAAATCATCGGTGTCTTTTGGGTAAAACATACCGATGATTTGCCAAGCGCGTCGGCGGGGGCCGGGAGCTACTGCTCGCCGCCTGTGAGGTCGGCCCCTTGCCTGGCGATGGGGAAGAGCTGGCCGGGACAAAAGTTTACCTTGACTATTCAGGCACTAAGCCGCCAAGATGCGCGTTAGCCCCCGCCGTCGCCCGTACCTTTGACCGTTGAATGCCGCAACTCCGCCTTTTACTTTTTCTGCTGCTGGCGCTGCCCGGCTTCTCGCTGCTAGCCCAAACCCGGCCCGGCCGCCCGACTCCCAAACCAGCCGGGCGCCCCCCGGCTGCCCCCGCGCCGAAGGGTGCCCCCGTGAAGCTGCTGCACGCCGACGAGCTGCGCGGCGGCGACTTCAACGGCGTGAAAATCCGCAAGCTGCTCGGAGCCGTGAGCTTTCAGCAGGAAGATACTTTTCTGTATTGCGACTCGGCGTACCAGTACCTGGAGCGTAATGAAATAGAGGGATTTAGCAACGTGCGCATCGTCCAGAACGATACGCTCACCATAACCGGCGACCACGGCTTCTACGACGGTAATAAGCGCACGGCCCGCATGACCGGCCAGCGCGTAGTGATGCACGACCCGCGCATGACGCTCACCACCACGGCCCTCGACTACGACCTAACCCGCAAGACGGCCTTCTATACCGTGGGCGGCCACCTCGTAGACCCCAAAAACACCCTCGATAGCCAGCAGGGCTACTACGATACCAATAGTAAGGTCTTTCGCTTTAAGCGCGATGTGCACTTGGTTTCACTCGATGAGCAAGGCGCCCCGACTGACCTGCGCAACGATACGCTGACGTTTAATACGAGCAGTAAAATCGCCACCTTCGACGGCCCGACGCGCATCAAAGGTGCGCAGGGCGACCTCTACGCCGAGAAGGGTACATATAACACCATTACGCGGGTAGCCGACTTTGCGCGCAATGCCAAGATTGATACGCCCGGCTACCTGCTCGGCGGCGACGTGCTGGTGTATGACCAAGTGAAGCTCTACGGCGTGGCGACGGGACACGTCTCGCTCACTTCCAAGAAAGATAACGTGGTGCTGCGCGGCGACTACGGCCGCTACTGGCGGGCGCTGGGCCGCACCAAAATCTTTGGGACGCGGCCCGTAGTGCGCAACATCTCGGGCAAAGACACGCTCTACCTGGCGGCCGACACGCTGCTGAGCGTCGAAACCCGCCCCGGCCGTGCTGTGCAGCGCCCAGTGGTGTACGCCTGGCCGAAAGTGCAGATTTTCAGGGGCCGCATGCAGGGCCGCTGCGACTCGCTCACCTACGACCGCCAGGACAGCGTTATCTAC
>CAZERY010000023.1:0-2687 GCA_964514915.1 uncultured Hymenobacter sp. | reverse complement strand
GGTGGTGTGGCAGGCGCGCAACCAGCTCACGGCCGACTCGATGAACCTGCGCTTCAAGCACGGCCAGCTCGACCGCGCCAACCTGTTTGCCAGTGCCTTCGCCATTCAGGAAGACACGCTCTCGGACTACAACCAGGTGAAAGGCCGCAACATGATCGCCTACTTCCGCAAGGGTCAGATGGCGCGCATCGACGTGCTGGGCAATGCCGAAAGCCTCTACTTTACGCTGGAAGGCGACACCACGATGAGCGGTATGAACAAGTCGGTGTCGGCGAGTATGACGCTGCGCTTTGCCGATAATAAAATCAAGCAGCTTACCTGGCTCACCAACCCCGAGGCGACCTACACGCCGGTGCACGAGCTAAAAGCGGGTGACAAGCAGCTCAAGGCATTTCGGTGGCGGCCTGCCGAGCGGCCCACCCGCGGCGTAGTGTTCGGCAAGCACTTTGCCAGTGATCTAAAACGCAAGGCCAAAGCAAAAGGTAAATCCAAACCCAAAGCTAAAAGCAAGAAAACCAACGCGAAGCCTGCTCCGCGCCGGCGGCTCACCGCGCCGCCAGCTAAGCCCGCGCCTCGGCCGCCGGCCGCTAGCTTGCCCGGCGCTGCAACCCGGCGCTGAGGGTTGGGCTCTTGGGCTGACGGAGTTCGCTGCTAGCTAGGTAGGCTCTCCCGCTATTTTTCGTATCTTTGTTAATCGTATGCGATTCTCCCGTTTTATTACCGCCGCTTTGCTCACCAGCACCCTCTCGCTAGGGGCTTGCACCGGCTACCAGAAGCTGCTCAAGAGCACCAACGTCAACGAGAAGTACGCAGCGGCGCTCAAGTACTACGACAAGGGGGATTACTTCCGCTCGGGCACGCTGCTTGAGGAAATGATTCCGCTGCTCAAAGGCCGGCCGGAGGCCGAAAAGGCGCAGTTTTATTTCGCCAATACCAACTATATGCAGCGCAACTACGTGCTGAGCGCCTACTACTTCAAGCAGTTTGTCGATACGTACCCTAACTCGACGATGGCGGAAGAAGCAGCCTTTCTGCGGGCCAAGTCGCTGTTTAAAGACTCGCCCAGCTACGAGCTCGACCAGACCAACACCATCACAGCCGTCGAAACCATCCAGGATTTCCTGAATACTTACCCCACGAGCCAGTTCCGCACCGAAGCCGATGGGATGTCGCAGCAGCTCCAGCGCAAGCTCGAAACCAAGGCTTTCCAGAGCGCCAAGCTCTACTATGGCCTGCGCTACAACCAGGCGGCCATGACGGCAATGGGCAATTTTATGCAGCAGTATCCCGGCTCGGCCTACGGCGAGCAGGCTGATTACCTGCGGCTGGCCGCGCAGTATGCCTGGGCCAAAGAAAGCATCGAAAGCAAGCAGCGTGAACGTTTTACGGACGCCGTCGCGTACTACCAGCACTTTGTGGATACCTATCCGCAGAGCAAAAACATCCACGCGGCGCAAGCCATGTTCGACGACAGCCGTATCGAATTGGAGCACTTGAAAAACGTGCCCACCGAAGCGGAGGCCGCTGCTGCTGCTGCGCCAGCTGCCCCTAAATAAAGGGCCCTCAGCTGGCTCGCCTCCGGGCGCGCCCAGCCGGCCTATTCTCCTTTAAGCACGTAACTTTAGTCTTATGAAGACCCCTCCCTCCGCCTCCATCATCACCCGCAACCTGGCCGACATCACGACCGAAAAGGGCAACAACGTGTACGAGGCCATCTCCATCATCTCGAAGCGAGCCAACCAACTGTCGGTGAAGCTGAAAGAAGAGCTGACCGACCGCCTGGCCGAGTTTGCCACCACCGTCGACAACCTCGAAGAGGTGTTTGAGAACCGCGAGCAGATCGAAATCAGCAAGCAGTACGAGCGCCAGCCCAAGCCTACCAGCCAGGCTATCGAAGAATTCATCGCTGGTGAATTGTACTACGAAACGCCCGAGGTAGCGCCTGTTGTAATCCCGCGCGAGCTGTTCTAAGCTGTTGTTCGCTAGGCTATTGCTTCTGATAACTCATGTCTGCTAGCCAGCCGCCCATCGCTTTGCGAGGCCGTCGCATTTTGCTGGGGGTGAGTGGTAGCATTGCGGCCTACAAGGCGGCGGCGCTCACCCGCCTGCTGGTGCAAGCCGGCGCCGAGGTGCAAGTCATTCTCACCGAAGCGGCTACGGCCTTTGTCACCCCGCTCACGCTGGGCACCCTCTCCAAAAAGCCCGTCTTGACGGGCTTTTTGCGTGATGCCGCGACCGGGCAGTGGCACAACCACGTCGAGCTAGGCCTGTGGGCCGACGCCTACGTAATCGCCCCCGCCAGCGCCAACACCATCGGGCAGTTAGCCAACGGCTTGTGTGCCAGCTTGCTGAGTGCCGTATACTTGTCAGCGCGTTGCCCGGTGTTTCTAGCTCCGGCCATGGACCTGGATATGTACGCGCACCCGGCCGTAACGCAAAACTTGCACCGGCTGCGCTCTTTCGGCAACCACGTATTTGACTCGCCCAGCGGCGAGCTCGCCAGCGGCCTCAGCGGCCCCGGCCGTATGCTGGAGCCCGAGCAAATAGTAGCGGAGCTGGCAGCGTTTTTTAATGAAGCCACTTAGGAAGTTCTATGACATTCTTACCGCTTTATTGGACAGCCTCCTAATTTCGGTAGTGCTATAAATGTAATGCTTTCATCTTCTTATTGTAATCACAAATAAAAT
>CAZERY010000022.1:0-26072 GCA_964514915.1 uncultured Hymenobacter sp. | reverse complement strand
GGGCGCGTGGTGGGCTTTGGGGCGCGCACCCTGAAGCGCGACGACAAGATGGCGAAGTACCTCAACTCGCCCGAGTCGGAGATTTACCACAAGTCGGACGTGCTCTACGGGCTGTTTCAGGCCCGGCAGCCCATTCGCAGCCAGGAGCTGTGCTACCTCGTGGAGGGCTACCTCGATGTGCTAAGCCTGCACCAAGGTGGCATCCGCAACGTGGTAGCCTCGTCGGGCACTTCGCTCACGGAAGGCCAAATCCGGCTCATCAAGCGCTACACCGACAACGTGACGGTGCTCTACGACGGCGACGCGGCCGGCATCAAGGCCAGGCTGCGCGGCATCGACTTGCTGCTCGAAGGTGGCCTGAACGTGCGCGTGGTGCTCTTCCCCGACGGCGACGACCCCGACAGCTACATCCGCAAGGTGGGCGACCAGCGCTTTGCCGACTACGTCGAAAACCAGAGCCAGGACTTTATTGCCTTCAAAACCACGCTCGTGGCCCGCGAGGCCAGCCACGACCCGGTGAAGAAAGCCGAGGCCATCCGTGAGGTGCTTCAGAGTATTGCCAAAGTGCCCGACGGCCTCAAGCGCCAGGTGTTTTTGCAGCAAACGGCCGGCGTGTTCGGCATTGAGGAACAGGTGATTATCACCGAATACAACAAGCTGGTGCTCAAGCCCGGCGGCCCGCCCAAGGCCCGGCCCGAGGAAGGCAGCAAGCCGGCTGGCGCCCGCCCGGCGCCGGCCGCCCCGGCCAGCCTCACCCCCGAGGAGGAGATTGAGATGGCCATGTACGGCTCCATCCACGGCTCGGAGGCGGAGAAAGCGCAGCTGGCCGGCCCCACCGCCGACCCCGAGGAGCTGGCGCATCCGCTCGACGTATTGCAGCAGTGCGAGCAGGCCGTGCTGCGCCTGCTGGTGCTCTACGGCCCGCACGAGTTGCAGGAAGGCGTGTCGGTAGCGCATTACTTACTGAGCCAGCTCGAAGGCACGCCGCTGCGCACGCCGCTCTACGCCCAGCTGTGGAGCGAGTGCCGTGCGGCGTTTTTACGCGGCGAATTGCCCGATATGCGCCAGCTGGCTAGCCACCCCGACGCGGCCATCCGCTCGCTGCTGGCCGACTTTGCCACCGAGCGCTATGACCTCAGCCCCAACTGGCGCATCAAGGACATCTACGTGCCCACCGAGCTCAACCTCTTGCAGCTGGCCTGCGACAATGCCATCCTGCGCCTCAACAAGTGCCACGTGCAGCGCGAGCGCCAGCAGTGCCTGGCCCAGCTTCACGACACCCGCCTCGACGATAATGAGCAGCTCAACGCCCTGCTGCGCTACAATGAGCTCACCAAGCTCGACAACCAGCTCGCCCAGATGCTCGGCACGGTAGTAGCCCGCAATGCGTGATTCAATTATCAATTATCAGTCATCAATTATCAGTTGGCATGCGCTAGTTGATGCCTGTAAACCGATAAGTGCGGCTACCCGAATGATGATTGCTAATTGATGACTGATAATTGAATAGATGACTGATAATTGAATAGATGTTGAAACAACTAAACCTTTCCCGCCTTTGGCTCGCCTTGGGCCTGCTCGTGTTCAGCTTTAGCGCGGGCGTGGCAGGCTTTATGGGGCTGGAAAAATATTCCTTCGTCGATGCCTTCTACATGACGGTAATAACGGCCTCCACAGTCGGCTTCGGTGAGGTACACCCGCTTTCCGACGGGGGGCGCCTCTTCGTCTCATTTTATATTTTGTTTAACCTGTTGGTGGTGGCCTACCTCGTGTCGGTGCTCACCACGTACATTTTTGATGGCGAGCTGCGCCACCTTTTTCGCATGATTCGCGCCGACCAGGAAATCAAGAGCTTCCGCGACCACGTCATCGTCTGCGGCTTCGGGCGCAATGGCTACAAGGCCTACGACGAGCTGCGCCACAGCGGCACCCAGGTGGTGGTAGTGGAGCAAAACCAGGGCCTGCTGGCTGCCGCCAACGAGGCCATTGGCCACCAGATTCCGGCCGTCTTTGGCGATGCTACCCTCGATTCGACGCTGCGCCAGGCCGGTATCGAGCACGCCCGCGCCCTCATTACGGCCCTGCCCAAAGATGCCGACAACGTATTTGTAGCCCTCTCGGCCCGCGAGCTGAACCCCCACGTCGTCATCATTGCCCGGGCCAGTGCCCGCAGCAGCGTGAGCAAGCTCATTTCGGCCGGGGCCAACTCGGTGGTGCTGCCCGATGAGATTGGCGGCTCGCACATGGCTAACCTGATTATCCGGCCCGAGGTTATCCGGTTTTTAGACATGATTTCGGGCCTCGACCCCAACAAGCTGCGCCTCGAAGAATTGCCGTTTGCCGAGCTCAAACCTAGCCTGCGCGGCCAAAGCATTCGCGAGCTCGACGTGCGCTCGCGCACTGGGGCCACCATCATCGCCCTGCGCCGCGGCGAGAGCGGCGAGCTCGAAGTAAGCCCCGCCGCCGACTACCGCACCGCCGCCGGCGACGTACTGCTCGTGCTCGGCAACGAAGCACAGATTCAATCTCTGCACCAGCAGTTTAAGTAAGGCGCCGAGGAGGCTACCGCTGGCCGGTGGTTGGCTGGTCACTTTCTTTGCCCCGACGTAGGAAAGCTGCCGGCTAGCCGCTAGTAGCTAACAGCTTCAGCCAATGCATATTTTACAGGTAAGTCCGCGCGTGCCGTTTCCGCTGCACGACGGGGGGGCGATCGGGATTTACAATATCACGGCCGGGCTGCTCGCGGCCGGCCACCGCGTCACGATGCTTGCCATCAACACGCCCAAGCACCACCAGCCAGCCGATGCGCTCGCCCACCTGGGACCCAATTTCCGGCTGGTGCCGGTGGATGTGGATACCAGCCTGAAGCCGCTGAAGGCGCTCAAAAGCCTGCTGCAACCCAGCGGCCGGGGTCCGCTCGGCATCGGGCAGGGTATTCCGTACAATATGGAGCGCTTCGTGCATGCATCGGCAGCCACGATGCTCCAGCAGCTCCTGCTAGCCGAGGCGTTCGACCTCGTGCAGGTGGAAGGCACGTCGGTGGGCTGGTACGCGGCTTACCTGCGGGCCGAAGGCCAGGCCGACCGGCTAGCCAGCTTGCCACCCGTAGTGCTGCGGGCCCACAATGTGGAGTATCGCATCTGGGAAACGCTGGCTCGCGGGGAACGTAATCCTTTGAAGAAATGGTACTTCGGGCACCTGGCCCAACGCATGCAGGCGTACGAAAAATGGCTGGTGCGCCGCGTGGAGGCCATTGCCGCCATTACGCCTGAAGACATAGCGCGCTTGCAAGAGCTGGGCTGCCCCACCGAGGTGGCCCTGGTACCCGCCGCCGTGGAGCTCACCAATTTTCAGCCCGACCCGGCCGTGGTGCCGAAGCCGCGCACGGTGTTTATGATTGGGTCGCTCAACTGGCTGCCCAACCTCGAAGGCCTCGAATGGCTGCTGCGCGAGGTGTGGCCCACCATCCACGCCGAGCTGCCCGGCCTGGAGCTGCACGTGGCCGGCACCGCCCCGCCGCCCCACTTGCTCGTTCCGCGCACCGACAACGTATTCATCCACGGCTTTGTCGATTCGGCGGCGGCCTTCATGCGCCAGTACGACCTCATGCTGGTGCCGTTGCTGAGCGGCGGCGGCATGCGCATCAAGATTATCGAGGGCCTGGCCCTGGGCAAAGCTATTCTGAGCACCAGCCTCGGGGCCGAAGGCGTGGCCGTGCGCGACGGCCACGACATCGTGCTGCGCGACGAGCCCGCCGCCTGGCTGGCCGCCCTACGCGACTACTACCACGGCCGCCTGCCGGTGGCCGCGCTCGGGGCCGCGGCCGCCCACACGGCCGCCACGGTCTACGACAACCGGCGCGTCACCGAGCGCTTCGAGGACTTGTACGCGCGGCTGCGACCCGTGCTCGCCCACTGATGGTAGTGGCCGTGCTCATCGGTATCTTCTGGCTCTGCCTGCTGCTGGTGGCGCACACGTACGTGCTGTTTCCGGGGCTGGTGGCGTGGCTGGCCCGGGGGCGCGCTGCCAACCAGCGGGTGTATGCGCCCGGCGCGGCCAACTTGCCGGCGGTGGATATTCTGCTGGCCGCCCACAATGAGGAAGCCGTGATTGAGGAGAAAATCCGGACTACTTTCGCCACTACCTACCCGCTCGAAAAAGTGCGGCTGCTGGTGGGCTCCGACCACTCGACCGACCGCACCAATGTGCTGCTGGCTAGCTTGGCCAGCCAGCACCCGCAGCTGCACGTGGTGGCCTATGAGCAGCGTGCCGGCAAGCCCGCCGTTATCGAAAACCTGACCCGGCTAGCTACCGCCCCCGTGCTGGTGCTCACCGACGCCAACGTGTTTTTTGCGCCCGACACGCTCTACCACCTGGTCAAGCATTTTCAAAACCCGGCCATTGGCCTGGTGGGCGGCCACATCCTCAACCCCGAGCACCGGGCCGCTGGCATTTCGGGCCAGGAGAAAGCTTACCTGGCGCGCGAAAACGTGCTCAAATACCAGGAAGGCGTGGTGTGGGGTGCCATGGCCGGCGCTTTTGGTGGCTGCTTCGCGGTGCGCCGCGCTTGCTACTACCCGGCCCCGGCCGCGTTTATTGTCGATGATTTTTACAGCTCGCTGGCCGTGCTGCGGGCCGGCTACCAGGCCATCAACGAGCTGGCCGCCGTGTGCTACGAAGACGTGTCGGACCACCTGCGCGAGGAATTTCGCCGCAAGGCGCGCATCTCGACCGGCAACTTTCAGAACCTAAGCACCTTCCGGGCCTTGCTCTGGCCGCCGTGGCGCGGGGTGGCTTTCGTGCTGTGGTCGCACAAGGTGCTGCGCTGGTACACGCCGCTGCTGCTGCTGGCGGCGCTGGCGGCCACGGCGGGGCTGGTGGCGCGGGGCGCGGGCTGGTTTTATCAGCTCGCCCTGCTGGGCCAGCTGGCGCTGCCGCTGCTGCTGCTCGTAGACTGGGCCCTGCGGCGCGGCGCGACATTGCACCTGCGGCCCTTGCGGTTTGTTACCCACTTTTACAGTATGAACGCGGCCCTGCTGCTGGGCTACTGGCGCTACCTGCGCGGGGCGGCCCCGGCGGTGTGGCAGCCTACCCAGCGCTTTCAGCGGGCCAAATGAACAAGTTGACTGGTTACGTTATTTTAAACAGAACGTCAGGCTGACGAAAGGAAGCATCTTGACAGGAATCGTGTGCAAGTACGGCCGAGATGCTTCCTTCGTCAGCCTGACGGGCTACCACGTGTTTTTATTTACCCCCAATGCTTGACACCATAGAAAGCGCCATCGAAGACATCCGAGCCGGCAAGGTCGTGATTGTGGTTGATGACGAAGACCGCGAAAACGAAGGCGACTTTATCTGCGCCGCTCGCTGCGCCACTCCCGAAGTCATCAATTTTATGGCTACCCACGGCCGCGGCCTGGTGTGCGCGCCCCTCACCGCCGAGCGCTGCGACGAGCTGGGCCTCGACCTGATGGTGGGCCGCAACACGGCGCTGCACGCCACGCCCTTCACGGTGAGCGTCGATTTGCTCACCAACGGCGTGACGACCGGTATCTCGGCCTCCGACCGCTCCAAGACCATTCTGGCGCTCATCGACCCCACGACCAAGCCCGAAGACCTCGGTAAGCCCGGCCATATTTTTCCGCTCAAGGCGCGCAAGGAAGGCGTGCTGCGCCGCGCCGGCCACACCGAGGCGGGCGTCGACCTGGCCCGGCTGGCGGGCTTCGAGCCGGCTGGCGTGCTGGTCGAGATTTTGAAGGAAGATGGCGAAATGGCCCGCCTGCCCGACCTCGAAAAGGTAGCCCAGCAGTGGGGCCTCAAGCTGATTTCGGTGCAAGACCTCATCAAGTACCGGCTAGCCCAGGAAAGCCTTATTCAGCGCGAAATCACGGTGAAGATGCCCACCGAGTACGGTGATTTTGACCTCTATGCCTACACCCAGCGCTCGAACGGCGCCCAGCACCTGGCCCTGGTCAAGGGCGACCTCTCGGGCCCCGAGCCGGTGCTGGTGCGCGTGCACAGCTCGTGCATTACGGGCGACATCTTCGGCTCGTGCCGCTGCGACTGCGGCCCGCAGCTGCACCAGGCCATGCAGCAGATTGACCGCGAAGGTCGCGGCGCCATCCTCTACATGAACCAGGAGGGCCGCGGCATCGGCCTGCTCAACAAACTCAAGGCGTATAAGCTGCAAGAGGCGGGCCGCGATACGGTGCAGGCCAACGAGGACCTGGGCTTCCGGGGCGATGAGCGCGACTACGGCGTGGGTGCCGCCATCTTGCGCGACCTGGGCCTGCGCCAGCTGCGCCTGCTCACCAACAACCCCAAGAAGCGCACGGGCCTCAGCGCCTACGGCATCGAGGTAGTGGACACGGTGCCCATCGAGATTGCGCCCAACCAGCACAATCAAAGCTATCTCACCACCAAGCGCGACAAGATGGGCCACGATATTTTGCAGGCGATGAAGCCCGGCCCCGCTGCCTAGCCGCGGCCCAACCCCACTGCTGCTAAAATTCTGTTGATATTCGCTGTCTTGCTATCCTCTCTTCTATCTCCTAGAACTATCAGTCATGCCCCGCTATCCCTACCCAGTCACCAATAAATACGAAGCGCGTATGGTGACCGAGCCGGACTTTGAGCCCGACTTATTTGAAGAAAAGCTGTACGTCAACCTGGATGAGGTGCGAGGCAAGGAGTTTCGAGACGGGGTTTTCTTTTCTTTAGCTGTAGAAGAAGAGCGTTTGGCTTACCCCACGAGCGATTATTTGAAAATCATTTGCTCAGGGCATCGGGGCTGTGGCAAAACTACCGAGTTGGAACGCTTGCAGCGGGAGCTTAACCACCCTAACCGCTATTTTTCCATCTTCCTGAGCATTGAGGAAGAGATGGAATTTGGGGCCTTCCACCCCGAAGATATTTTTGTCTGGATTATTTTGAAGCTCGTAGGAGCCATTCAGGAATACAATATCCCGACGAGTAAAAGTGATTTTAATGACTTGGCGCGACAACTGTTATCGGATAAAGCCATTGAGCAGGAGTTGAAAAACTCGTTTGAAACCGAGTTAGGCAGTGAAAGCGAAGCAGGCATTAATTTCTTTGGCTGGCTCAAGCTGAAGGCGGTGGCTAAAGCCGTTTTTGCCAGCCACAACGAAACGTCCACTAAAATTCGGGAAGAGGTACGACGGAATACGCTGGCCATTATTACGAAGATTAACGCGGCGCTGGCTACTATGCGGCCGGCAGTGCAAGAGGCTGGACTGGGCCAAGATATTCTCTTTATTATCGATGGCTCGGAGAAGCTGAAATTTGAAGTGTATGAGTACCTGTTCATCCAGAATGCCAACTTGCTGCGCACATTGGCGGTGAACATGATTATTGCAGTTCCTATTGACTCTTACTATAAAATTGAGTCGGCATCGAGCCTCAATTTCCCTAATCGGTTTATTGTACCGATGATTAAGCTGGTTGAGCCAGATAGTGAAGCTAATACGTGCTTTAAAGAAGTAATTGAGCGCCGCATCAATGTTGGTACTTTCCTGGCGGAGGGGGTGCTAGATGAGTGCGTTCGGTGCTCGGGCGGCTGTATGCGGCAGTTGCTTATTATCGTAAATGCCGTTATTCGGAAGGCGTTGGGCCAACGAGCTTCTCTGGAAACGGCCAGAAAAGCTATCTATAACTTGGGTAGCGAAATGAACCAGCTGCTGACGAGCCAGCACGTGGAGGCGCTAAGCAAAGGCCTGAATACCCTAAAGCTAGGCGATGCCGAAGTACGGGCTATGTTGTTTCAACTGGTACTGCTGAAGTACAATGGCCACGTAGAACTAAACCCCTTGCTGGAAGAATTCCTGCCGAGCTGATGGCTGCCGATCAGACCCCTTTCGACGAGCAGACAGACAAGGATGAGCTGCTTTTTGCTCTGCACCACCGCGACAAGCCGACCCTAGCCTTCGTGGAGTATAAAACCAATGCCAAGCGCGATGAGCTAGAGAGGTTTCTACAGCATGAGCTGCCGGAGTACACGTTTTTCACCATCGATGTAACGCCGCTGACAGTAGCCTCCCTGCTGCGGACGCTGGCTGACAACCTGCCTGCCCACGTTAAAAACTCGCCGCCCGTAACCTGCGTGGTGAACGTGCATGGACTGGAAAACCGGCTGGATGAGCAGCTAGCTGCCCAACTCAACCTGGAGCGGGAGTTGCTGTTTCGCAACGTGCCCTACATCACTCTCATTTGGGCCGATGCCTATTTCTTTCGCAAACTGCAACGGCTGGCCCCTGATTTATGGCACTGGGTAACGTATAAATTCCGCTTCGACGACCCCACTGCTCTGGCAACTGAACTGCTACCCCCACTACCCCCCGAACGGCTCCCACAACCTGGGAATATTGCTGAGCGGCAGACCCGTATTCAGGAATTAAACGACCGATACGAACACCTGCTTTTGGATGACAGTGACAAAAAACGGCTCCTTAAAGATAAAATAAACCTCCTGAGCCTACTAGGGCAAGAATACACAGAGGCATTTCAATACAGTGAAGCCGAGGAAGTCTACAAAATAGCGGCTGCTTTGCAGGAAACTGTGCAGGAAGACGACCAGTCGAGGGATAACCTACTTTTTAACTTAGCTACGGTGTATATATGCCATCGCAAATTTTCAGAGGCCTTATCAACTCTTACGCGCTGTAAATCTTTATTGCCCGAGCAAAGCCAAGGTCTTGTTTTGGGCCGACTTGGGATATTATACGCTAGCCAGCGGCAATGGAATCTTGCTATAGACAGCTACCAAATGGCCTTAGCACACGCTAAGCGTACTGGTGATACCAGTTATGTAGGAGGTACTTATCATCAACTCGGCCGGGTCTACGAACAGCAACAACAGTGGGCTCTCGCCATAGATACCTACCAGTTGGCTCTGAAATGGATGCAACGCATTGGCGATAACTCCCAGGGTGCTACTTATCAACATCTTGGAATGGCGTACGCTAGTCAGCAACAATGGGATAAGGCTATTGAAAATTATCAGCTAGCTCTGAAGTGGGAGCAACGCCAGGACAATGGGTTTCATGTAGGTAGGATCTACCACCAGTTTGGGATAATGTATGCTGAACAGGAGCAGTGGGAGACAGCTATGGAAAATTATCAACTGGCAGTAGAATGGAAGCACCGTGCCGGCGATGATTTTACCTTGGGTAATACTTACCTCCAGATTGGTCACGCATATACTAGTCAACAACGATGGGAAGCTGGTATCGACAGCTACCGGCTATGTTTGGAATGGTATCTGAGCTCTAATAATCACGCTGAGGTGGGAAATGCTTACTACAGCATTGGGTTAGCATATGCTGAACAGAATCAGTGGGAGGCTGCCATAGAGAACTGTCACTTGTCTTTAGAGTGGGACCAACGTACTGGCAACGATTTCGAGGTAGGTAGAGCCTACTACACCCTGGGGCGTGTACATGAAGAGCAGGATAAACTAACGGAGGCTGTAAGGTGGTTTGAAAAGGCTATCGTTAGCCTAGCTGATGCCGACCAAGAGCGTCTAGCTGATGCAGAAGAAGGTCTTGCCCGCGTGCAGGAAAAGCTAATCCGCTTACCCATCGAGCCCACCCAAAATGACTTGGCTGCTTAAAGTTATGCAGAGCGCCAGCAGCCAACGTTCCAAGCTGGTAGTCCGCAGGCAATCTATGCCGAAAACCCTGCTCTGGCCGCCAGTGCCACGTTGGCCACTACCTCGGTAAGCCTAGCCCAAACGTCCACTAAACTCCCGCTCACGGCCGCCGAGCTAAAGAAGAACCTGGCTACCATCACTAGGGGCGACGAAGGGAGTCTTGGCGATCTCATCGAGGAAACGGCTATTCAGGTGAATGTATCCGCCGCTGGAATCCCGCAAAAAACCCACCGCCAAAGCACTATCCCTGAAGTTCAGTGGCGAGTGCTTTGTTAAACCATTAGGCCCGACCCCGCCGCCTAGCCACGGCCCAACCCGGCGGGCGGTGGCGCGTAGAGAAGATTCCAATTGCCAGAATTACATGTTTGCTCCCCAGCCGCTTTACCAGATTATCTACCACAGCCTGGCCACGGGCGACGGCCTGAGCCCCGAGCAGCTGGCTGACTTACTGCGCCAGGCCCGGTTCTACAACCAGGACCACCGTCTCACGGGCCTGTTGCTTTACGCCGCCGACACCAAGGAGTTTGTGCAAGTGCTGGAGGGACCGCGGGATGAAGTTGATGGCCTCTACCAGCGCATTGCCCGCGACCCGCGCCACAAGCACGCCTTTGTGCTGCATGAGGGGCCGACGCCGGGGCGCATGTTTCCGGACTGGCGCATGGGCTTCGTGCCCGCTGCCACCCAGGACCTGAGCGCCACTACCGGCTACCTGCCGCTGGCCCAGCAGCCCGACCTGCATCCCTTCAGCCTGGTGGTGCACGTGCCCGAAGAGCTGCGGCGCTTTTTGGGCAGCTTTGCCCAGCCGATCGCCGCAGTAAGTGGAATTAAAAATGATGAATTAAAAATCTGATAGCCAAGTTTTTAATTCATCATTTTTAATTCCACTTACTGCGGCGCCATGCCCAGCCAGCGCAGCACTGGGTAGCGGCGGTAGCCCGCCTCGTGCCAGGGCGAGTGCTGGTACACCCAGTCGAGCTGGGCCGGGCCGCTGGCGGCCAGGGTCGGATCGGCCTGTTTGGCCGCGTCGAGCTGCTGGCGCACGGCGGGGTTTTGGGTAAGAAATTCCGCCGCTACGTCCTCAAATACATAATCGGAGTAGTGCTCCTTTTGCTGAAGGGCGCTATCGAAAAAGCCCCAGGCAAAAAACGAATCGGTGGCCTGCGGCTCCAGGGCCTGCACGAGGTAGCGGGCGGCTGGCCCTTGCTCGGCCAGCACGGCCAGGTAGGTGCCGGCGGGCAGCGTGGCCTGGGCGGTGCGGGTAGTAGCCAGTCGCACCTGCGAGTGCAGGTAGTGGCCCTCGTAGGGCCGCGGTGTGGTTTGGTAATCTTCGATTGCGTAGGTTTCGGCGGGGCCGGTGAGGGGCTGGGCCAGCGGGCGCAGCACCGCGCCGTTGCGGCGCAGGTTGTCTACCACCTCACCCCAGGCGGCCGGGATGGCGTAGGCCACCGGCGCGGTGACCGTAGCCACGGCGCGGGCCGTGTTGTAGTACGGCACGGGCCGGGCGTAGGGCCGGGAGCGGTCGTAGTAGAGGCGCGGCTGGCCGCTCACGGCGCTGGGCCGGTGGCCCGCCTCGTAGCCCCGAAACACCACGGTAGTCGTGGCCGTGTCGGTGAGCGCCCAGGCTAGCCCAAACTGCGTTTGGGCGGCGAGGGCCCGGTCGGCGGCGGCGCGGGCGGCGAGCAGGGCCGGCGCCTGGCTAGCCATGGTTTGGAGGTAAGTCAGCAGCAAATCGTACGTAGCCTGCACCCGCGGCCCAAAGGCCTTGAGCATGTGCGTTTCGGGCATGAAGCTGAGGGTATTGAACAGCGCTGCGTAGCCGGTGGAGTAGCGCGGGCTTTCGAGAAAAGCGCGCAGGCCACTCTCGGGTGTTTCGCCGGCAAAATCGACGTAGGGCGTCATCGGCCAGTGCTTCTGGGCCATGCCGGTGTAGAGCGCGGGCAGCAGCTTCTGCTGCAAGTACGGCCCCAGCACCGGCCCCAGCTTGTTGGGCTGCGTGGGAATGAGCGTGATGGTGTACTGGTAGTCGGCCCCGTTGGATGTGTGCGTGTCTACGAACACCTCGGGCCGCCACTGCTGAAACAGCGCCGCAAATGAGCGGGCATTGCGCGAGTCCTGCTTCACGAAGTCGCGGTTGAGGTCGAGGTGGCGCGCATTGCCCCGAAAGCCGTAGGCGCGCGGCCCGTTCTGGTTGACGCGGGTAGTCGAGCTGCGGTTCAGCATGCCGTCGATGTTGTAGGCCGGGATGATCACCAGCGTGACCTGGGCCAGCAGTGGGCGCAGCTTTTTGGTGCGCAGCAGGTCGCGGGCCAGCAGCATGCTCGCGTCGATGCCCTCGGGCTCGCCGGGGTGGATGCCATTTTGCACGAAAAGCACCGGCCGCCCCTTGGCCCGGCTGGCGCCGGGCTCGAAGGTGCCATCGGCCGAGAGCACCACCTCGTGCAGCGGCTGGCCGCTGTCGGTGGGGCCGGCCTCGCGCAGGTGCACCTCGGCCGGGCAGGCCGCCGCCAGCTCCTTATAAAAGGCGATGCACTCGGCGTAGGTTGCCGTGGTGTTGTGGGCGGGGTCGCGCTCGAAGGGCGTAGTGAGCGGCGGGGTAGGGGCCGGCGCCGGGCCGGGCAGCGGGGCGCGCAGCGCAGTGGCGAGCAGGAGCGAAGCGAAGAACATGGGGCGAAGGTACCTTTGCCCGAAAGATGAACCCCGTAGAACGTCAGGCCGAGCCTTTGCGCAGCCTGACGTTCTTTTTTCCTGATTTTATGCCCGCCCGTCCGCTTATTCTCATTTCCAACGACGACAGCCTTACTGCCCCCGGCATTGCCCACCTGGTGCGCCTCATGCGTGAGCTCGACGCCGAAATCGTGGTGGTCGCCCCCGCTAGCCCGCAGTCGGGCATGGGCCACGCCATCACCATCGGCCACCCGCTGCGGCTCGATAAGTCCGCTATTTTTGGCGAAGATGTGGTGGCCTACGCCTGCACCGGCACTCCGGCCGACTGCGTCAAAATAGCCAAGCACTACGTGCTGGAGGGCCGGCGGCCCGACCTCGTGGTGTCGGGCATCAACCACGGCTCCAACTCGTCGGTAAACGTGCTGTACTCGGGCACCATGTCGGCGGCCATCGAGGCGGCCATCGAGGGGCTGCCGGCCATCGGCTTTTCGCTGTGCGAGTACGGCGACGAAGCCGATTTTTCGCACGTGGGCCCCTGGGTACTGGAGGTGTGCCGCCAGGCGCTGGCCCACGGCATTCCGGCCGGCACGGCCCTCAACGTCAACATTCCCAAAAAGGCGGCCGGCCCCATTCAGGGCATCCGGCTCGCCCGCCAGGCCCGCGCCAAGTGGCAAGAGCGCTTCGAGCAGCGCCACGATCCTTACCGGTGCCCCTACTACTGGCTGCTGGGCGAGTTTGTAAACCAAGACCGTGGCCTCGATACCGACGAAGCTGCTCTGGCCGACGGCTACGTATCGGTGGTGCCCTGCCAGTACGACCTTACCAACTACGCGGGTATCGCGGCAATGGCCCAGGCCTGGCAGCTACCGCTGCCTCCCACGGGCCCCGCTACCACGCCGCCGCAGCCCATCGAAAGCGAAGACTACGGCCCCGCCGCGCAGTAGGTACTTGCTTACTAGAGCGGTTTTCAGGGTGGGCCCCCAGGTGGAGGGCGACTGGGTACCCTAATCTGGAAACCACTCTAAGTAAGCGAGTAGCTTGAACTTTGTAGTCCGAGCGCAAGCACCGTGAGTATCCCGCGTCTGGTTCGTTCGAATGTAGCGGCTCGCTGCGCTCGTGCCCGGACTACAAAGTCCAAGCTATTCGCATACTTCCTGAATAACGTAGTAAGGCCCGGCGGGCCTAGCTCTGCTTGTGTTTTACTATGCGCACTGTTTTGGGTGCTTGGCTGGTGCGCAGGATGCGCAACGGCAGCCGGCTACCCACCCGTCGGTAGCCGACGCTGGCCCGGCTGCTGCGCGGCGGGAGCACGCCGTGCCTAGCCAGTACCAGCACAATGGCCAGCAGCACAATAGCCAAGAGCAGAACTGGCGTTTTCATGGAGCGTACAGTTTGTAATTCAAGTACGTACCAACCCAGTGAAGCCCGCGTGAATGCCGGGCCGCGCCCCTGGCGCGGCCCGGTAGCCAGGGTAGGTCCAGCCCCAGCTACCGGGCCGTTAGTCGCGGTTCAGCCAGCCTTTGCGCCAAAAGTAAAGCAGCTGCCCCGCCACGATGAGCACCAGCACGGCCAGCAGGATCGGGTAGCCCAGCGGCGAATACAGCTCGGGCATGTTGAGCGGCAGCACGTGGCCGTGGCTGTCTTCGTGCTGGAAATTCATGCCGTACAGCCCTACCACAAAGCTCAGCGGGATGAAGATGGAGCTGATGATGGTCAGCACCTTCATCACTTCGTTCATGCGGTTGCTCTGGTCTGATAAAAACAAGTCGGCCAGCGAGGAGATATTGTCGCGGTAGCTCTCGGCCAGGTCCAGGGCCTGAATAGCGTGGTCATAGGCATCGCGGTAAAACACCTTCAGCTCCTCGACCACCACTTCGTCGGGTAGGCGCAGGATTTCCGACATCTTATCGCGCTCGGGGTACACCAGCCGCCGAAAGCGCACCACGTCCTTCTTGATGCGCAGGATGCGGTTGAGCAGCCGCCGCTCGTGGCTGGTGTCAAAAATGCGCTCCTCCAGCTCCTCGATATAGTCGCCGATGGCGGCCATGGTGGGGTAGTAGTGGTCGAGCACCACGTCGGTGAGCGCGTAGGCCAGGTAGCCGATGGGCTTGCGCCGCAGCTGGCTAAAATTGGCCCGGATACGGTTGCGCAGCACATCCAGGCAGTCGTCGTAGTCATCCTGAAACGTGAGCACGTAATTGGGCCCGGTGAAGATGGACAGCTGATCGTCGTGCACAGTCAGCTCGGCCGTAAACTCGGTCATGCGCGACACCAGAAACAGGCGGTTGTCGTCAAAGACCTCCACCTTGGCCCGCTGGTAGTCGCCGAGCACGTCTTCCATTTGCAGCGGGTGCAGCCCAAATTCTTCCATGAGGCGCTCCATCAGCGGCAGGTCGCCGTAGCCGCGCACATCAATCCAGTGTTTCATGTCGGGGTGCGCTCCCAGGTAAGCCACCAGCTCGTCGAAGCGGTCGGTGTACTCGCCCTCGGTATGGGTCTGCTCGGTGTACGAGATCAGAAACAGACGCGGCTTCTGCGCATTGGGCTTTACGCGCAGCGTGCCGGGGCGCTGGCCCACGTCCTGGTAGCGGGCCTGGCGGCGGGCCTCCCGCTCGGCCGAGAGCGCGCTGGCCTCCGCGGGCGGGGGGCTAGCCTCGGGCAGGTAGTCGGAAGGGGGCAACGGCGCGGTGCGGGGTGGGGCAGGGGCGGGCATGAGAATAAAAGCAAGGCGACCAGCGTAGTCGCCCGGAGTAGTCAAAAATAGAATACGGCGCGCTTGCTACCGTACTTTGCCCGGCTTCCACCGTTCCTG
Organism: uncultured Hymenobacter sp.; assembly: GCA_964514915.1. Taxonomy (GTDB): domain Bacteria; phylum Bacteroidota; class Bacteroidia; order Cytophagales; family Hymenobacteraceae; genus Hymenobacter. Next base: position 10,929 of record CAZERY010000022.1, on the reverse strand, counting down.
ATACTACCTGTTTTGTTTCCTTCTGCACCACCGGGCTGGGCCGTATACGTCGCCGAAGCCCCGGCCGGCCAGCCGCCCGCTGGCCCCCGCCGGCCGCTGGCCCTTACTCCCTTCCTTTACCTCGGGCCCGCCCACCAGGCTTTGCAGCCGGTGGCGAGCCCCGTGCTCAGCTTCTACCTCGAAGACGAAGCGGCGGGCCTGAGCGTGGCGCAGCTGTTTGTGGTGCTCGACTACCCAGCGGTGGGCGAGGCCAGCTCGCCCGGCCAGGCGCCCTTTGGGGCGGTGCAGCTGGCCCCCGGCGTGCCGCTCGCCGCCATCCATTACCTGCTCGACCAGGCCGAACGCACGCTGCGCCAACGCGGCCAGCAGCGGCTGCACCTGCGCGGCTACCCAGTGTGCTACGACCCCGCCGGGGCCGCGCTGCTCGCCGAAGCTCTGCGCCAGCGCCACTACGCCGTAGCCCTGGCCGAAGAAAACTACTACCTCGACCCTGCCCGCGACTACGAAGCCCACCTGCACCCCTCAGAGCGCCGCCGCCTGCGCCGCTGCCGCCAGCAAGGTCTGGTGCCCGAGCAAGAGCCGCCGCTCCTGCTGCCCTGGGCCTACGACTTCATTGCCCAGTGCCGGCAGGAGCGGGGCCAGGCGCTGTCGCTGCCGCTAGCGCGGGTGCAGGAATTGTTTCGGGCCTTTCCGCGGCAGCACATGTTGTTTTCGGTGCGCAAGCCTGGCGGCGAGTGGGCTGCGCTCACCATCGCCATTCAGGTGAGCGAGCGGGTGCTCTACAATTTTTACCCGGCTAGCCCGCTCGCCGACAATCACCTCAGCCCCGCCGTGCTGCTCAACGAAAGCCTGCACGCCTACGCCCGCGCGTCTGGCCTGGCCGTGGTTGACTTGGGCACCTCCATGCTGCCCACCGGCCCCAACGAGTCGTTGCTCCGCTTCAAGCGCCATCTCGGCGGGGTGGCGAGTCTCAAGCTGAGCTGGGACAAAGACATTTGAGCTTACTCATTTGTTTTAATCATTTGGGTATACTCATTTGGCTTAGGTAAAGGCATTGGGTGACAACGTATTGTATTCACCAGCCACATGCGCTGTTGAAAAGGCCGACCAACGACCGGGTAGCTATCCAAGTCCAGCAAGGCTGCTTCGACGCAACTCGCCACGCCACCGCCTACTAAACCCCTTAAAGCAGCGGCCCCGCCCGACCTTTGCCGTATGGCTACCTCTACTCGCTCCATCTGGCAAGGCTTTGTGCGCGGCTCGTTGGGCACGGGTATAGCAGTGGCCGCCCGCGCGGTGGGGGCCCTGGTTGTCAACAAGCTAGTGGCTCTCTACGGCGGCCCGGGCGGCCTCACGCAGCTAGCGCAGTTCCAAAGCCTGATGGGTCTTTTTGCGGCCTTGCCCGCCGATGGCGTACAGGTTGGCGCTACCAGCCGGCTAGCTCCTCTGCGGCCCGGCTCGGGCCGCTACCGGGCCTGGCTTGGGGCCGCCGTTGGGCTCACAATAGCCTTGGTGCTGGCGGCCGGGGCCGGGCTGCTGGCCGCCGGGGGCGCGGGTTGGCCGGTTGGGCGCAGTAGTTTTTTCACGCTCGGGCTGCTGCTCATTGTGGGCCAGGGGCTGCTAAGCGCCGGGCTGCTAGCTGCCCGCCGGCGTGGGGCGTACGTAGCGCAGGCCGTGCTGATCAGCTTGCTGGGCACGGGCGCGGCGGCCGGCGCGCTCGTAGCCGGGTGGCCGCTGCCGCGGGTGCTGCTGGCCTACGTAGCCGGCCAGGCGCTGGCCCTGCCGCTGGCGGGCTGGGCAGCCGCCCGAGCGGGCCTGCTACGCGGGTGGCGGCTGCGCTGGCCCAGCCCAGTAGCCACCCGCGGCCTGCTGCGCTTCGTGCTAATGGCGGCGGGTTCGCTGCTCTTTGGCCGGGCGGTAGACTATGCCGTGCGGGCCTGGCTAATGGCGCATTTTACGCCCGCTGGCACCGACTTGTGGCAGGCAGTAGCTAAGCTCTCCGACAACTACACGCTCGTGGCCGGCGCCCTGCTGAACACTGTTTTTTATCCGCAGCTAGCGGCATTGGCGGCTAGCCCGGCGCAGGCCCGCCGCTACGTGTGGGCCGTGCTGCGCCTGCTGGCGGTGGGCTTGGCCGGCGCGCTGGGGCTGGTGTATGCGCTGCGCGATGTGCTGCTGCCGCTACTTTTTGCGCCGCGCCTGCTGGCAGCTCGCGAGCTACTGGCCCCGCAGCTGCTCGGCGACTGGGCCAAGTTGCTGAGCTGGGTGTTTCTGTACCAGCTGCTGGCCCGCGCCCGGCCCCTGCCTTACCTGGCGGTGCAGGCCGCTTCGGCCGCGCTCTACGTAGTGCTGCTAGCAGGCTTGTTGCCCCGTTACGGGCTAAGCGGCGCGGTGCTGGCGCATGCTGCGCGTTATAGCGCGTTGCTGGTTGTTTGCTTCGGATTCTACAAATGGAAATAGTATATCCTTTTGTTGTAAACGAGGATGTGAAGAGCGTAAGATACTTGTAATTAATCATAAGCCGTATTACTCATAAGTATAAACCTGGCAAATTCTCCAGTTTTGGCAAATCCGCTTGTTACCCTTGTGGCGCTGTGCCACAACCATGCTCCCTACCTGCGCGAGGCCCTCGATTCTATCCTGGCCCAGGACTACGCACCCCTGGAAATATGGCTGGTAGATAGTGGCAGCGACGACGGGAGCCCGGCCATCTTGCAAGAATATGCCCGGGCCCACCCCGACTGGCACCTGCTGCTGCTACCCGAAAACGTGGGCAACTGCCGCGCCTTTAACCAAGCTTTTTTTTGCAGCCGTGGAGAATTCGTCGTCGATTTTGCGACGGACGATATCCTGCTGCCCCAGCGATTGAGCCAGCAGGTGGCACTTTTTCAGAGCCTGCCGCCCGACTACGGCGTGGTGTATTCCAACTGTGAGCTCATCACGGAGGCGGGCCGCTCGCTGGGCTGGCATCACCAGCCCGATGGCCACGGTGGCTGGCGGCCCCGCCCGGCGAGCGGCTGGGTTTTCAGCGAAGTCATCGCCCGTTATTTTATCAGTACGCCCACCATGCTCATGCGCCGGGCTACGCTGCTGGCCCTCGGGGGCTACGACGAGGCCCTGAGCTACGAGGACTTTGACTTCTGGGTGCGGGCTAGCCGCGACTGGCGCTTTGCGTACCAGGCCGCCGTGACCACCCGCAAGCGCAAGCATCCGCGCAGCATGAGCGCCCAGGTAACCCGGACTCACGACCCTTATTTAGCCTCGACCGTGGAAGTGTGCCGCAAGGCGCTCGCCCTCTGCCGCACCCCGGCCGAGCGGCGTGCGCTAGCCGGCCGCCTGCGCTACGAGCTGCGCCACGCCCTCCGCCGCCGGCAGCTGCCCGCGTCCCGCGAGCTAGCGGCGCTGCTGCGCCAGGCCGCCCCGCGCCGCCCGCTCGATTACCTGCTCGCGCTGCTCAGCCGCTGGCCGCTGGGCCGCTAGCGGTGGGCCCAGGGCTATTCGTGGATGTAGTCGGCCGCGTCGTACTCCTGCGAGGCCAGGCAGAGCAGTACCGCGCCCGGGCCAAAGTGCAATTCGGGCCAGCAGTGCGGCGGCAAATACAGGGCCTGGCTGGGGTGGTCGAGTTGAAAATGGAGCGTATTGGCTTGCCCCTCTATCCGCAAGTGAATGGTGACGCAGCCGTGAATAGCTACCAGCACTTGCTCGAGGGTGTGGTGGGCGTGGCGGCCCCGCACCCGCTCGACCGGCACCTCAAATATCCAATACACGCGCTTCACGGCGAAGGGCAGAGCGGCACTTTCGGCCACTGCTAGCCAGCCGCTATCGGCTGTGCCGTGCCTGGGCAAGGAAAATAAATAAGGCTGAGTCATGCAAGCAAAATGGCCCGTAAAGGTAGCGGCAGCCCGGGTTTAAGCTGGTCTTGGGCCGCTACTGCCATACTAGCCAGCGCTACCAGTGGGCCAGGCTGGCCGGCCCAGCAGCTGGCCCAGGCCTATGCCGTGAGCACGCGCACCTTGGAGCGCCTGCGCCAGCGGGCCCATGAAGCAGGAGTAGAGGCTGTGCTGCTGGGGCAACCCCGCCAGCAGTGGCCAGCCAGTACCCGGCCGAGGCAGAGGCCCACCGGGTAGCCACCCGCCTGTTCGAATCATTCGAATCAGCTAGGCTTGACCGGCTAGTTTCTGACGAACTTGTGGCCCAATAGCCACCCTTTCTCCCTTCCTTATGAATTTGCGTAATCGCACCATCCTAATAACCGGCGGTACCAGCGGCCTCGGCTTGGAGTTTGCCCGGCAATTGCTGGCCCTGGGCAATACGGTTATCCTGACGGGCCGCGACCAGGCCAAGCTCACCCACGCCCAGCAGCAACTGCCGCAAGCGCATATTTTTCAAAGCGACGTCGGCCAGCTGGGTGCCATTGAGCAGCTATACAACCAGGTGGTGGCGCAATTCCCCACCCTGGACGTCTTGCTCAACAATGCCGGCGAAATGCGGAAGCTTAATCTCAATGACCCTGCGCTCGACGTAGCGGACATGACCCGGGAGCTGGATGTCAACCTGTTAGGGCCTATCCGCATGGTGCAGCAGTTTCTGCCGCACCTCAAGCGGCAGCCCGCGGCGGCCATTCTCAACGTGAGCTCGGCCTTAGCCCTGGTGCCCTTTCCCCTCTGCCCGGTGTATGGCGCGGCCAAAGCCGGGCTGCACTCCTACACCCAGTCGCTGCGGGTACAGCTGCAAGGCACTGCCGTGCAGGTCTTCGAATTGCTGGCGCCCGCCGCTAAAACGCCTCTTACTGAACAGTTCGCCAAGTCGGTGGATAGTTGGCGCCTCATGGACCCCGATAAGCTAATCGCGGCGGCGCTCCAGGGCTTGCAGCAGGACCAGGCCGAAATTTATCCGGGGCAGTCGGCTACGCTGCGAATTATGAGCCGCCTCGTGCCGGGCTTTATGCTGCGGCAGTTTAGCAAGCCGGTGGCCCAGGAGTTTGGGCAGCCGCAGCGGTAACCAGGTAGCCGCTGCTTCGACTATACGGGGCTCTCGTCGCAACGGAGCGGAAAATTGCTGTAAGCCCTAACCTGTTGTTCAGCAGTGTGTTTTGCTAACGTCTCAACAACTGCTCGTTTTAGGAGGCGAGCAGTAGCCAGACAAGAATTGCCTCTGCTTATTCAGCTGTGTACTTTTCATTGGCATCTCACGAGTCAATGAATCACCTTAGCGCGCAATCTGCTGAGACCTAAATGGCAGTTTTTCGGCCCATTGTAACGAGAGCTCCGTTTTGTCAACACCCAAGGCTCATGTGGTTACGTGCGTACACTGCTCTACTCGCTGGGAGCTATATATTTGACCGTCCACTAATAAACTTTTCCCAGGCTACTTCTTATGCGTTCGTCAGGCCTCTACTGGCGGGGTTTCCTGGCTGGCTAGCTTTGTCTGGCTGGCTAGCTTAGGCTTGCTAACTAGTGGTTCCAAAAGCGGAAGCTCAGGAAGTAGGTGCGGGGCGGGTGGCTCAGAAAGTCAACGGTAGCTGCGTTTAGGAGCCTGAAACGAGGTTTCGGCGCGCGCTGGGGGACCAGTTCCGTAAGGCGCGCCTTCTTGGCCCCACCGCCGCGTAGGGGAGAGTATCAACCAGGCAGCGCCAGGCGACCAGCGAGCAACGGTTCGTTTAACCTTTGTACCAAACTTTTAACCAAAGTGTATTCTTGATTTTAGATTCAATTCGTATAATTCTCACGTGGGATGATTTGTTTTTTTAAGAGGTTTTATGTAAAAAGTTGCCTTTCGTCAACGCTATTAGTACTACCGTAAATGAAACGGACATATGTGTAGTAATTAAAACAAAATAATTTGCACTTAAAAATAAAATTTATATAGATTACAAAGCTATGTCGGATTTAAATTCTGTTCCAGTTGAATCAATTTCAGTTCAATTACCAATACCTTGTAGATTACTTAGCGATGGACGTATAGTGTCTTTAAAAATTCAAATATTAATTTTAAGCGGTTATTCGGGTAGTGTAATTTGCAATAAGGAAAATATTGTTTTAAGTGCAGAAAATGCCGCTATAATGACTCCTATTAATACAGTAGCGACATTTCGTAATGGTGAGTTAATGTGTAACATTATATCCGATAAACTACCTAATTTTTGGATTATAGATATTATTAGGTGTGCCGTAGATATCCCTAGAACATATTCAGCAGGTAAATCTGGATTAACACAAAGTTTAATTGAATTTCATATTCATAGAGCTGATGATTTTAGTGAAAGTAGATTAGATTCAGGTATTTCGCATAGCACAATAACATACAGTGAATTATCTGAACTATCTTTTAATGATACTTCGTTAGAAATAAGCATCCCTATTGAGTTAAAATGGGCAAATATTAATTTTGATGAGTTTAAATCTATATTGCTTACTTATTATAAGGATGTACTCAAAGCTAAAATGAATAATGGGCTTATAGATAATGTATATAATACCCCTCTATTTGGAATAATCAACAGTAGTAATAATATTAAATATACTGAAAATACGGAAATCGTTAAGTACTGTAAATCAATTCATAATCCATTAAATGGGTGCAGGACACTCCAGCTTGGTACTGCTGAATACTACAGGGCAATGGATGAGTCTAACAGTATTGCAGACAATCAGGAAGGATTTATTAATTTAGTAGTTAACAATCCTAGCATGATTGGAGCAATAGTTCAGGGTAATCTTGGCGATAATGTTTATATTTTTTCAATGTCAACAATAGACATGCCATTAATTGAGGCGAAAAGCAGGTTTTCTTCCGATTATGATTCTCGTTATTATATTAAAGATATTAAAGATATTAAAGAATTAAGAGATTTATTAGGAAATCAATTATTATCTCAACTAACTTTGGATGATTTTTCAGAATATTCTAGACAAGAAATAGAAGAAAACGGTGGTTTAAACAAGGTTTATTGGATTTGTCATGCACATCCTATTACTTATTCTATGACCCTTGTAATGAATGGAGCTAGCTTGAATGTATTTGACTATGATATATGGGTGGAAAGTAACTTTAGAAAGCGTGAGCATTATCAAGGAGACTCAGAATTTCGATTTCTTTATGTTCTTTTTATTAACGGTATGATATTATCTCCTGTAACCAAGCCTAAGATATTAGAATTTCCTGAAAATACAGTTTGGAAATGCTTATCTTTAACAAAGACAGTAACCCCTTAGGTATAAGCTCCTAGTGAGTAATTGGCAGTCTAGATGGCATTATAGCTCTGGCCGCTCCCGTGCCAACGCTATAGGGGTAGCGCAAGAGTGGCCTTGGTTAAAAGTTTGGTCCAAAGGTTAATTGGTAGGCTTGTCAACCGCCACTTTTCACACGGCTATAAGTACTGACAGTACATTCTCACCGCAGAAAACCTGCTTCTAGCGCATTCAGGTAGGTATTTTCAAAGTTGAAGTACAGTTTTCTCGTCGCGCAGACAGGATTAATTGTACTTTGATTACCGAACAAGTTTTCTGTACCAAATTAGCCTGCTTTCCGCCCAGTTCGCTAGCTCCTGAGTATTCAGGGCTGTTTGTTCAATAAAACGGACGTTTTATTGAACAAACAGCCCTAACAACCTCCAAATGCTGGTTTTTAGCGTGTGAGTGCCACGTCTGGGAGCGACTCGCTTAACTTCTGTACCAAACTTTTAACCGAGGCCAAGGTGTGCCTTCCTGAACCAATGTCGTGGTTTTGGTAATACTTATCGTTTGGATAAGTTTACCTATAGCTTTGATGGCAAAGGGGATATAGGACACATAAAAATGAATTAGTTTTTATAAATAAAGGATAGGCGCAACAGGTAACCTGCTGCGCCTATCCTTTATTTAAGTAGCTTACTTAGCCTGCAAAGGAAGACTACTTGGTGCTCAGTGTATGGAATAACGCATTCTAATTCTACTTAGTCCGATTGAAACAATCACTTTTGGCCTGGCTATAGTAATTATTGTTTGGCTTGTTGTGCAAGGTGATGCTTTAATATCTCTAGAGCGAATGGCTGAATATAATTCAGCATCCATTTCAGTATTGACAGTATGCCTATGGCAACAACTGGAAAATGCGTTAATGCAATGATAATTAGGCTTATAATTAAAATTGGCAGTGTAATCAATATCTCGTTCATGATTTAAATTTTATATGTTTAACAATAACAAATATACTATACGCAATTGATATTAGCAAGTTTCAAGTGAGATTCCTCAATCAACCTGGCTATAATGTAATGCCTATTCTTAATAGGGGTTCTTGTTGCAAAAGGGCGGATTTACACGCTAAGCCCTCCGGCAGCACTTTATCAAAAAGGGTAGCTGCAAAACACCTCTAAAAAGGGCGATTCCAAGCAATCCAACGGGTGTACCAGGTTTATCAAAAAGGATTTCCTTTTTGATAAACCTCGAATTCACTGCTGTCAATAATCACTGAATCAATTTGTTAGCTGCTCAGCGTGTAAAACCGCCCTTTTGGAACAAGAACCCCTAATAAGAACAAAAGTTCTGCAACTGATCGTCTCATAATTCTATTTTAACTACTTATGACTCTTTTCATGAAACCCGCACTGATTCCAAGATTGGGGATATAACGTTTGTTATGTAAAGGGACGAAACCAAAATACTTAGGAACCTCACTAGAGGTGGCTAGGTATTAGATTGTTCTACTAGCTTACCGCTCAGCTAAGCACCGGTGCTGGATACGGCGCCCGGTTGCGGCAAGACCCGCAAGCCGCTGGTCGCTGCCCCGCCGCCAGGCAGGGAGCACCACCACTCGGGCTACCGAGCGGGCCGCTAGTCTAGGACTACGCGCAGGGCTTGCTGGCTGGTGCGCACCACGTAGACGCCGCGGGCGAGCCCGGCGGGGAGCACTAGGTTAGCGGTGCCGGTGGCGTCGGCGCTGGTGCGCAGCACCGGACGGCCCAGCGCATCTACGACCTCGACCGGGGTGCCGGGCGCCGCGCCGCGCAACGTCGGGCTCCCGTGGGTCGGGTTGGGGAACAGGGTCAGGGCGCCGGCCAGCGTCGCCGGCCGCACGGGCAGCGGCACGGTGGGTTGATTCAGGCGCACGCTCACCGTGGTGCTGCCGGCGTTAGCCGCCAGCAAATCCAGGTCGCCGTCCCCGTCTACGTCGCCGAGCACCACGCTGCTGGGATTACTCCCCACGGCGGGCTCTGGGTTGATGGCGGGGGCCGAGAAGCTGCCATGCCCATCGTTGAGGCGCACGCTTACTGTCGTGCCGGCGCTTGCTGTCCGGGTGTAGTAGTTCGCCGTGAGCAGGTCCAGGTCGCCATCCCCGTCTACATCGCCTACCACTACGCTGATGGGAGCGTTCCCCACGGCGGGGTCGGGGTTCGTAGCCGGGGCCGAGAAGCTGCCATGCCCATTGTTGAGGCGTACACTCACTGTGTTGTCGTTGAAGTTGGTCGTGAGCAGGTCCAGGTCCCGGTCCCCGTCTACATCGCCTAGCACCACGCTGTTGGGCCTGCTGCCTACGGCAGGCTCGGCATTCGTGGCGGGGGCGGAAAAGCTCCCATGCCCATCGTTGAGGCGCACGCTCACCGTGCCATTCGGGTAATCGTTGGCCGTGAGCAGGTCCAGGTCGCCGTCCCCGTCCACATCGCCCACGGTCACGCTGGTGGGGGAGTTATGCCCGCTGGAATTCACGGCGGGGTCGGGGTTCGTGGCGGGGGCGGAGAAACTCCCATGGCCATCGTTAAGGCGCACACTCACCGTGTTGTTCTCATTAGCCGTCAGCAGGTCCAGGTCCTTATCCCCGTCCACGTCGCCCAGCACCACGCTCTGAGGATGGGGGCCTACCGCCGGCTCGGGGTTCGTGGCCGGAGCCGAGAAGCTGCCATGGCCATCGTTGAGGCGTACGCTCACCGTGCCGGTCACGCTCACCAGGTCGCCGCTGTTCTCATTAGCCGTCAGCAGGTCCAGGTCGCCGTCGCCGTCCACGTCGCCTAGTACCACGCTCTCGGGGGTACTCCCCACCGCGGGGTTGGGGTTCGTAGCCGGGGCCGAGAAGCTGCCATGGCCATCGTTGAGCCGCACGCTCACCGTGTTGTCCCTGGTAGCCGCGAGTAGGTCGAGGTCGCCGTCGCCGTCCACGTCGCCCACGACTACGCTTTGGGGATAGCGACCCACGGCGGGGTTGGGGTTGGTAGCCGGGGGCACGAAGTTGCCCTGGCCAGTACCCCCCAGCAGCGCCCTAACTTGGTAGAACTGCCGGGCCTCGGGGCCGCCCGCGCTCGGCTGCCCCGGACTGGGCACCCCCCCCCGTTCCCCGGGCAGGAAGTTGCCCCGAGTCCCGGCGAGCAGGCGGTGGGCGGACCTGCCCCCGCCGCCGGTGGCCGGCCGGTCTGCGCCAGGGCGGGCGTTACTCAATGGTTGACTCGCCCGTAGGGGAGCCGTGGCGGCACCCAGCCGCGGCAGCCCGGCCAGCACCCAGCCGGCCAGTATAAAATTATATAAACAAGGCATATTCGGATAGATAAGAGGGTGACGAGGCGAGCCAGTAGGGCTGCTATGCGAAAGTAAGTACGACAGCCACTATTCCGCCCAGCGTCCCTCGCCCGGGACGCTGGGCCAACCCGCACTTCTCTACTACCCGGCGGTGCGCTAGCTCGCCCTACTGACTACCCAGCCCCGTAGGGCCCCCTCAACTCCGGCCCGTGCCTAGCAAGCCCAGTAGCACCGCTTCTCCAGTATGCTAAGCGAGTTTATAACGTCCTATGTTTGAGCGGAAGCTTAAACTTGGGTTTTCGTTGCGACAGGAAGGAATAAGATTCCTTATAACGGTGGGCGTCCGAGCCCGTGATAAATGAGCATCCCCTTCCTGTTCTACGGCCACTTTGGACAGTTCCGCTAGGCCCTGAGAGCCTGTATTAGGATTGAAAAAGCACGC
>CAZERY010000021.1:0-26168 GCA_964514915.1 uncultured Hymenobacter sp. | reverse complement strand
TGGCCACGCAGGTCATGTGCGAGGCTTCGGTGAGGGCGATGGCGGCCAGCGCGGGGCGGTCTTGGCGGTAGCGGCCGCTGAGCTCCTCGGCAAAGTGCTGGGCATCGCAGAGGCTGCCGCCGTTGCCGCAAGTCAGGATTTTGCCCCCGCCTCTAAGGCTGGCGGCCATCAGCTCGGCGGCCTGCGCAATGCGGGCGAGGTTGGTATCATCGGCCAAAAACTGGTCGAGCACGGTGCGGGCTTCGCTGAGCTCGGCTTGGATGAGGCCGGGCAAAGTAGCGGAAACAGAATCGGACACGAAACGAGCTTAGTAAGTAGTCGGGGTAGCTGCGGGGCCGGTGGTCGGGCGCTCGTCGCGTTGGGCGGCTTCGGCGGCGGTGGGGTAGCTCACGGCTGGGCCGGTAGAGCTAGCCGGAATAGCCGTGGTGGAGCGCTGCTGTGCGTCGTAAAGATTGGCTTTCAGCTCGTTAATGCGGTTGTCTTGCTTGCTGACGGTACTGCGCAAAACGCTGCTGTCGATGTTCTCCGTGATTAAGTGCAGCGCCAGCACCACGACGCCGATGAAAGACAGCACGTAGAAAAAATTGCGCTCGTTATCGGTGGGCGAAACGCCCGACCCTAGCTCGGCGATACTCGTGCGTACTGCGGGAAACAGCAGAAATAGAAGTGCCAGCAGCAGATAGACCATCACGGCTACGGTGACAACGCGTTTGAGGGCAAGCATGGAGCAAAGGAATTGATGGAGGCCGAAAGATAGGAAAAAAATGGGGCGGTGCCGATGCTATCTCCGTCGGGCGCTACACCAGCGCGGCGTTGGTCTGCAGCTGACTCAGGCGCTGGTAGAGGCCGCCGTCGCGCTGCAGTAGCGCATCGTGGGTGCCGCGCTCCACGATGCGGCCGTGCTGGAGCACGATGATCTCGTCGGCGTGGCGCACCGTGCTGAGTCGGTGGGCGATAACGAGCGACGTGCGGCTGGCCATAAGGCGCGTAAGGGCTTCCTGCACCAGCTTCTCGCTCTCGGTATCGAGGGCCGAGGTGGCTTCGTCGAGGATGAGGATGGGCGGGTTGCGCAGGATGGCGCGGGCAATGCTCAGGCGCTGGCGCTGGCCGCCCGAAAGGCGCCCGCCCCGGTCGCCAATTACAGTCTGGTAGCCGTCGGGCGACTGCATGATGAACTCGTGCGCGTTGGCCGTGCGGGCAGCGGCGATTACCTCGGCCTCGCTAGCCTCGGTGTTGAATTTGATGTTGTTGTAAATCGTGTCGTTAAACAAGATACTCTCCTGCGTGACGATGCCCATCTGCGCCCGCACCGAGTGCAGGGTACAGCTCCGAATGTCGTGGCCGTCGATGAGCACTTGGCCCGCCGCAGGGTCGTAAAAGCGCGGTAGCAGGTCGGCGAGCGTGCTTTTGCCCCCGCCGCTGGGGCCGACGAGCGCTATGGTCTGCCCTTTTTTTACGGTAAGGTTGAGGTCGAGCAGCACCGGCGCGTCGCCGTAGCTAAAGCTCACGTCGCGCAGCTCAATCTGCTGCTCGAAGTCGGGCAGCACGGCGGCTCCGGGCCGGTCGCGGATGGTCGGCTCGGTGTCGACAACGCGCAGCACGCGCTCACCAGCCACCAGCCCGCGCTGAATGTTGCTGAACGCGCCCGAAAGTGCCTTGGCGGGCACCAGAATCTGCGAGAAAAGAATAATGTAAGTAATGAAAGCCGAGGCGGTTAACTCAGCCTCGCCGTTTAGCACCAGCGAGCCGCCGTAGTAGAGCAGCCCGGCTACTACTGCCACGCCCGCAAACTCGGAAAATGGTGACGCCAAGTCGCGGGTATTGTCGATGAGCTGCGTGGTGCGGGCGTACTGGTCGTTTTGGGCCTGAAACTTACTCCGAATGTAAGCCTGTGCATTGAAGCCCTTGATGACCCGGATGCTGCCCAGCGTCTCATCAATCACGGAGAGCATCGAGCCGAGCGTGCTCTGGCTGAGCGCGGCTTGCCGCCGCAAGCGCTTGGCCACGCTGGCGATGATGCCGCCCGAAATGGGCAGCAGCACCAGCGTAAAAATGGTGAGCTTGGCCGACATCGTGAACAAAATGACGAAGAAACCCACGATGGTCAGCGGCTCCTTAAAAACGGCGGTGACCGTATTCACCACCGAGATTTCGACCTCGTGCACGTCGTTAGTGAGGCGCGACATCAGGTCGCCCTTGCGCTCGTTGGAGAAGTAGCCCAGCTCTAGATCGAGAATGCGGTCGTAGAGCGCGCCACGCAGGTTTTGTACCACCCGGGCGCGCACTTTCGTTAGCAGCCGCTGCCCCAGATAGCGGAATACGTTGCTAAAAAACACCGATACAATGATGACTCCGCACACGTAGGCCAGCGCGCCCTGCTTGCCCCGCGCCACCATTATTTTAGAGAAGTAAAAGTTGAAAACCTGCTCGATGTAGCTGATAGTCAGCGAAAAATGCGGCAGCGTAGCGGGGGCAATGGCCGTGTGGTTATCGGTAGTGCCAAACAGCACGTTGAGCAGCGGAATGACTAACGTGAAATTGGCAATGCCGAAGAAAATGCCCAGCGTGGCGTACACGATGTACAGCGGCAAGAAGTCGCCGTAGGGCCGGGCAAAACGCAGCAGGCGGAGGTAAGTATTCATGACTAAAATAAGCCTTTTGAACCCGTTTGTCAGGCTTAGTTAGCCCGATATGATAGAAGCCTAAGGTTGGGCATGGCTTAAAACTCGTGCAGGCGTTGAGCGATGTTCCAACGCACAGCTAGCGAGGCGTAGACTTCGTTGCCGGCCACGGTGCCGTAGTAGGTTGGCTGGTCGAGGGTCTGGTGGCGGGCGATGAGCGTGGCATCCAAAAACAGGTTGAGGCGCGGCTGGTACGTAGCCGTGAAGTCGGCGTGGAGGAGTGTGCTCCGGTCGCCATTGCCGACGCGGTAGCCATACTCTACTTGGTTGCCCGTAGCGGCATCAATGGGGCGGGTATTGTACGAGAGCAGCACGTTGTTGCCGCTGTAGTTATTCATGCCATTGGGCGCTTGGGCATCAAGGCCTTGCACGGTATAGAAAGCCTTGGCTACCAGGTTGAGGCGGGGTAGGGGCTGGTAGCTGAGCACAGCCAGGATCTCCATGAGGTTGGCGCCCATGGGGTGGGCCAGCGGCTGCTGGTAGTGCTGGTAATTGGTATAAATGTTTTCGTGCTCGTAGGTGAAGGGGCGGATGTAATTGAACTCCACTTGCAAGTCGAGGTTGCGCACGCCGGCCACATCGAGAAGCTTGCCGCCGAGCTGAAAAGCTTGCTTATTAGCCCACCAGCCGTTGCCGGCCAAGATTTCCTTAAGCTTAAACTCGTCCAGTACCAGTTGGCCATAAAGCTGGCCGCGGTGCTGGATATTCCACTTGAAGTCGAGGCCCAGCAAGGCGTTATCGGCCGAGCCAACTTGCTGCTCGATAGCCCGGTAGAAAATAACCGGGTTCAGGTACTGGATTTCCAGCCCGCGCCCCGGCCCGCCCGATACTTCCGATTCAAACACGCCAATGTTGAAGTTATTGGTCACGTCGAAGCTCAGGTGGTGCAGCGCCAGGTATTTCTTAGGGTACACCTGGTCGACGTTTTCACGCTGGGCATTGAGCTCGGCGAACAGGTTCTGGTAATTGAATCTCCAAACCCGGGTATTAAGCTTCAGAAAAAAGTACGGCGCGCTGAAGTCCGATAAAATCAGCGAGCGGTACCCATTGCCAATAAAATTGCGGTCGTGGGCAAACTGCACGTTGATGTGCTTGGTAGCCGCGTACGTGATGCCGCCCCGCGCCGTGAAGAAATCGTAGGCGTTGCCGCTGGTCTTAAAAGTCTTGGTGTAGCCCTCGTGCGGTGCCACGGGCGCGCCCGGTAAGTCATCACGCATCATGCGGTTCTGCACCCAGCCCGGCACGGCTTCCTGGTTATCCGTAAAAAAGCCGTAGAACCCTAGCCGCTGGTCGATAAGCCCCTCAAACGCCGCGCCGCGCGTATTCACGTAGCGGAGGCCGCCGATGGTGTTGGCGCTGCCGCCCTCGGTGCCGCCTTGCAGCAGCAATACCGGATTGAGGCGAAAGACAAAGTCTTTGGTTTGAACGTGGTAGAGATCGGTTTGGTCGCGGTAGAAGTAGGTGAGAATCGGCTGCTTGCTCTCGTTCAAGCTATCGCCGCGGGCCGAAAACATCCAGTTATCCTTCAGTAAGTACTGCGCATTAAAGCGGTCGGCGCGCGACAGCGCACCCTGGCTGTACAGCAGGCTGTCGCCGCCCAGCAGGCGCTCGCCGAGGTGGGCCGAGGCGGCGCGGGTATAGGGCCGGGCGCTGGTGTGCGGGTCTTGCAGCGAGTCGGGCCCGTACTTGATGGCGTAGCGGTCGATGAGCCGGTAGGTGTTGGGGTCGAGCGGCACGTAGAGCGCACCTTGGTACTCGTAGCTCCGGGCCTCGCGTGGGCGGGGCGCTGCTGTGGGCCGGGCCGGCGGCGCTACAGGGGTAGGGGGCGCCGTAGCCGGGGCTGCCGCGGTCTCCGGGGCCGGGCTAGCCGGCGTTTTAACTTCCTGAATCTCTTTTAAATCTTTTTTATCGACCTTATTTTCAGGCAGTGGCTTATCAAAAATATACCAGTTAGCCGAGTTAGGCGTCGGCGGCGCGGTGGGCGTCTGCGCCAGCGCCTGGCCCGCTAGCAGCCCACAAAAGGGGAAAAGGTAGTATTTCATCAAATTAAAAACTACCCAAACGGGGCAGGCCCTGCAAAATTACGTCGGCCGCCGCCGTGCTGGCTTTCGGCCCGACCTTTGGGCTGGCCCACTACTCTGGGCCACCTGCTAGCCGTGCTGCGCCTACTCTCTTTTTCTGACCTCGACCTTGCCCGCTGGGACGCCTGCGTGGCGGCCAGCCCCGGTGCGCCGCCCTACGTCCAGGCGTGGTGGCTGGTCGCCACGGCGGGTCGCTGGCGGGCCGTAGTCGAGCTAGGGCCGGGCGGTGAGTACCATTCGCTATTACCGCTGCCGCTCAAGTGGCGACTGTGCGGCTGGGTGGGCTACCAGCCATTATTTACGCAGCAGCTGGGCTTGGTGCTGACTGCCGCCAGCCAGCGCCGCGACCTGGCCGAGTACTTGGCAGTAGTAGCCCAAAAATGCGCGCAGTTTTACCAGCAGCAGCCGCCCGCTAGCCAACCACTAGGTAGCGTGCCGCCCGGCTTTGCAGTAGCCGAGCGCTTGACGTTTCACCTCGACCTTGGGGCTAGCTACGCGGAGCTTTATCGCGGCTATACGGCCGACTACCGCCGCCGCCTGCGAAATAACGAGGCTGCCCCGCAGCCCTTGCGCGTTACGACGGGGCTGGCAACAGAGGAATTGATTCAGCTATTCCTGAGCTACCGGAGCACGGCCGCCACGGGGTTGCAGCCGCGCCACTACGCACCGCTGCGCCGGCTCGCCGCGGCGGCCCAGACGCGTGGGCTCGCCGAGCTGTACCAAGTGCGCCACCCGACGAGCAGCGAGCTACTGGCCGGCGCGCTGTTTGTACGCCATGCCGGAGGAATTATTTATTTGTTTGCGGCGGCTTCGGCGGCGGGGCGGGCGGCGGGTGCGCCGCTGCTACTGGTCGATGCGGCCGTGCGGCGGCACGCGGGGCGGCCGGGGCAAGTGCTGGACTTTGAAGGAGGAAATTTGCCAGCTATTGGGCGTTTCTTCGCCAACTTCGGGGCGCGGCCCGTCGGCTATCCCACCCTGACTTTCACCCGAAAATACTCGTTCTCAACATGGATGCGCCCCTGAACCTCCCTGATGCTACCGCTACGACCGCATCCGCTACCTCCGAGCGCTTGCATGTCGTGTGCGCCGAGCCCAGTATCGCCAATCATTTTTTGGCCGAGTTGCGCGACGTGGATATTCAAAAAGACAGCCTGCGCTTTCGGCGCAACTTACAGCGCCTGGGCGAGATTATTGCCACCCGCATCAGCGCGCAGCTGAGCTACACGCCCCAGGCCGTGCAAACGCCGCTCGGCACGGCTCCGAGCCAGCTGCTGCGCGACTTCCCGGTGCTGGCCACGGTGCTGCGGGCCGGCCTGCCGTTTCACCAGGGTTTTCTAAATTATTTTGACCAGTCGCCGAGCGCCTTTGCGGCGGCCTACCGCATCGAAGGCACGGCCCAGGTGCAGGTGCAGCTCGACTACCTCTCGGCCCCGCGCCTCGACGAGCGGGTGCTAATACTGGCCGACCCGATGCTAGCCACCGGTAAGAGCCTCGTGCAAACCTACCGGGCCATGCTGCGCTTCGGCACGCCCCGCCAGGTGCACATTGCGGCCGTTATTGCCTCGCCCGAAGGAGTGGCTTACGTAATGGGAGAAATTCCGGAAGCGACGCTGTGGCTGGCCGCCGTCGATGAAAAGCTTAATGGTCAGGCCTATATTATCCCGGGCCTGGGTGATGCCGGCGACCTCGCTTTTGGCAGTAAGCTCTAGCTAGCTAATCTCGGCACGGTAGTGGCCTAGACTGCGCCGCCCCGGCCGGGTTACCTAGCGCCGGGAGTTTGCGTAAGTGAAACCAGGTATTTTTGCCGAGCTAGTCGATCGTTTTTGGCTTGCCATTTATTTTTCTCCAGTGCTTCCTTCAGTTGCCAAGTACGCTTCGGTTTTTCTACTCAGTACGGTTAAGTTTCTGGGTGGCCCGCTAGCCGGCAGCAGTATGGGCCTGGGTTTCTGGACCACGGTGGCCCTGACGGTGGCGGGTATGATGACCAGCGTGTTCGTGTTTTCGGGGATTGGGCGGGCTTGGGTGCGCCACCGCCAGCTACAGCGCCGGCTGCGGCGCGAGCCCGTATTTTCCAAGCGCTCACGCAATATTATCAAGGTGTTCAAGCGGTTTGGGATGGGTGGTATTGCCTTTCTGACGCCCATTTTGCTGTCGCCCATTGGCGGCACCGTCATTGCCACGCTGCTAGGCGTGCCGCGCCCCCGCATCTTGCTGCACATGCTTTGGAGCGCATTATTTTGGGGTGGCGTGCTCACCCTGGCCAGCGCCCGTATCGGGCACCTGCTGCACCACTAGCCCAGCTGCAGCTGGCCCGCCAATATATTTTCGCAAGTAAGCTCCGTAAGCAAGCCATTGACGTATAAGGCCGACCAATTTTGGTTTCGTTCTTATTTCGCCTCTTTTATGGCTACTGCTCCTCTACAGAAAGAACTCGATTCTCTTTCCGAAGACTTACTAAACTACTTGCCGCCCAGCCTGGGCCAGCGCCTGGGCGTCGAGTTTCTGGGTACCTTTTGGCTGGTGCTGGGCGGCTGCGGCAGTGCTGTGCTGGCGGCCGCGTTTCCGCACGTCGGCATTGGGCTGCTGGGGGTATCATTGGCGTTTGGCCTCACGGTGCTCACGATGGCTTTTGCGTTCGGGCATATTTCGGGTGGGCACTTCAACCCAGCCGTGACGGTGGGCCTGTGGCTGGCCGGCCGCCAGGGCCCGCGCACCGTGCTGCCCTACATCGCGGCGCAGGTACTGGGCGGAGCCGTGGGCGCCGGGCTGTTGTACGCCATCGCCAGCGGTAATCCAGCCTACAGCTTAGTTACCAATGGCCTGGCCGCCAACGGCTACGGCGCTGGCTCGCCCGGCGGCTTCAACCTGACGGCCGCGCTACTGACCGAGGTGGTCATGACGATGCTATTCCTGTTCATCATCCTCGGCGCTACCGACCGCCGGGCCGCCAAAGGCTTTGGGCCGCTGGCTATTGGCCTGGCGCTCACGCTTATTCACCTCATTAGCATTCCGGTTACCAATACTTCTGTCAACCCGGCGCGTTCTACCGGCCCCGCGCTGTTTGTAGGCGGGCTGGCGTTGCAGCAGCTGTGGCTCTTTTGGGTGGCGCCACTACTGGGCGCCGCTATTGCAGGAGTTAGCTACCGCTATCTCACGGGGGCCGGTGGCCTCGAAACAGTAGCGTCGCAGGCGCAGCCTATCTCGCTATCGACCACTACTATTGGTGACGTGACCTCGACTCGCCCTACCGGCGAGCTGTAGCCTAAGCAACTGTCAAAGCCGGTGTGCCTAGTAGGCGGGCCGGCTTTGATTATAATAGGATTTACGCAATAAGGCGTTTGTCATTGCGAGCGCAACGAAGTGGAGCGCGGCAATCGCACCCGAACGAGCTGGACAGGTGTCGTTTAGGTGCGATTGCTTCGCGTTGCTCGCAATGACAAACGCCTTGTTGCGTAAATCCTATATAAGAAAGGCAGACGTTCAGAGAAATAGCTTCACAGCAGCTGGCACTTTAAAGCTAGCCGCACACTTTTGGGTATTGATGACTGTCTCTCGTAAAAATATTCTGGAATGCTCGCTGCTGGCCGCTTTCGGGGTAGTAATGCTAACTGATTTGCGGCCCGTTGTGCTGAGCACGGTGCAGCGGGGTCTGCTCAGCACGGGTTTGTGGCGGCCCCGGCTACCTGCCCGGCCGCCGGGCCAAGCTAGCCCGGCCGCGTACCCGCATCCGCTAGCGCTATACACCCTCGATGGTCGCCCCACTACTTTGCAGCGCTACCAAGGCAAAGTAGTGCTGGTCAACCTGTGGGCTAGCTGGTGCCCGCCCTGCCTGGCCGAAATGCCGGGTTTACAGGCTCTTTACCAAAAAGTTGATACGGCCAAAGTCGCGTTCGTCCTTATTTCACTGGATGAAAACCCGAATCGGGCGCGCACCTTGCTTAAGCGCCGGGGCTATATCCTACCCGTGTTTTTTCCGGCCGCTCCACTACCAGCGCCATTCAATACGGCTACCATTCCCACCACCATCATCCTGACTCCCGATGGCCGAGTAGCCG
This sequence comes from uncultured Hymenobacter sp., assembly GCA_964514915.1. Taxonomy (GTDB): domain Bacteria; phylum Bacteroidota; class Bacteroidia; order Cytophagales; family Hymenobacteraceae; genus Hymenobacter. The sequence goes on along the minus strand of CAZERY010000021.1, from coordinate 17,351 downwards.
ATCGCCACGAAGGCATGGCCGACTACGACACGCCCGAATTCAAGGCCGCCCTCGAAAGGCTAGCCGGAAGCGATGAGTGAGCCGCAAGCGCTAACTAGGTTAAAGCTCCCAACCTAGCCACTTCTGGAAGCCAGCGCGCTGGGTTTCATCCGCCTCGGTTAGCTTCTTTACCGTGTAGCGAGTGCCAAAGGCCGCGCCCGCCTGCGCTGCTAGCTCCACCAGTAGCAGCCGGTTTTGCCGGAAAACTGCCACTTCGTAGTAAGGGCTGCCCGTGCTGAGCAGGCTCTGCAAATTCATATCGACGCGGCGGCCATTGACGGCTACCAGTTCGTCGTCGACTGTGAAAACCGTTGCCGCCGGCGAGTCTGGCCAGATGTAAGTAACCTCCGTGCGCTCATTTTTCACCACGGTGCGGAAACCGAAGGTGCCTTCCGAAGCCGAAACGTTTTCACTGGCTACTAGCTGGCAGCCCACGGTGTGCAACGCTCTATCTAGCGGCTCCTGCAACGGCGCTGTGCCGTTGATAAATTTGTCGAAATAGACCTGCATTTTGCGGCCGGCCACCTCCGTCACCACCCGAGCGTAGTCCTCCTCGGTGTAGCCAATGCCGGTTTTGCCAAAGTCGTCGTATAGCCGCCGCATCACATCATCGAGGCTGCGGGCGTGGCCGTGCAGCTGCCGGATAGTGAGGTCGAGCAGCAACGCCGCCAACGCGCCCTTGTGGTATACCGACACCTTACGGTCGGGCACGCCGGGCTTGTAGCCATCGAGCCAAAGGTCCATGCTGGCATCGGCCAGCGACAAGTTGTGACCACCCGCATCATCGTAGTGCTTGCGTAGTACTAGGTTCAATTCCTCAAAATACTGGGCCGGAGTGCGCACGTGGCTGCGAGCCAGCAAGTACTCGCCATAGTACGTCGTGACGCCCTCGGCAATGTAGCAGGTACGGAAATAGTTTTCGCGGGCGTAGTCATACGGCTGCATCTCGGCCGGCCGAATGGCTTTGATGTTCCAGGTATGAAACAACTCGTGGCAGCTCACGCCCAGCAGCTCCTTATATAGCCCCTCACCCATCAGCAACTCGGCCGGCCCCAGCACAATCACCGTCGAGTTGTGGTGCTCCACGCCGTGGTAGTGCTTGTAGGGCAAGAATAGGTTCAGGAAGTGATAGTCCGCCACCGGGAAGCCGCCGAACAAGGCCAGTTGCTCTTCCGAAAATGCCTTAAAATCAGTTAGTAGTCGCGGCCAGTCTACTACGGCATCTTCGCCCTGTGCCCACACGTGGAAGGGCAAGCCGCCCGCCTCGTACTGCTGGTGCTCAATGGTGGGGCTAGCAATGAGTGGTGAGTCGGCTAGCTGGTCAAAATTACTGGCCTGCAACACGTTGGGCGCTACTTGGGGCAGACCACAGGCTAGCCGCCAGCCGGGTGGCAGCACCAGCGCCAGCTGGCAGGGCTCATTTTGCTGCCCTTCGGCATACAGCAGTGCCTGTACGGGGTTTAAGTAAAGCTGCGTGGCATCAAGCCACGAGCCGCCAGCGTCCATCTGGTGGGCGTAGAAGTTGTAGCGCACCCGTATGCTACGACCCGCGGCGCCAGGTATTTCCCAACGGTCCTTGGTCGTTTTGCGGTAGGGGAGAGGCTCATCCGTATCAGCATCGCTACACTCCACGCGCTGAATCTTCTGGGCAAAATTCTGGAGCTCGTAGCGCCCTGGGCGCCAGGCAGGCAACTGCAAGGTTAGTGGGCCGTCAGCCTCGGTCGGCACTTCCACCATGAGTTGAATTTGCAGGTAAAAAGTAAGTGGATTCTCAAACGAAACGTGGTAGTAAGTCATGGCGTAGGCAGCGGGAACGACAAGTAAAGCTAGCAACTCTACAACGGACTAGGGCCATTGCACCAAACACGTAGTTAACGTTTCTGCGGTTGAGCTAATAACCATATAGTATTGATTATTAGCACAATCTTAACGAAGTGGATTGCAAAAGCATCAAGGTAACTACTGGGTCAATTCACAAATGATTTTGAAGAATTCTAATCCAAAAAGTGGCCCTGCAAGCTAGAAAGTGACACCTGATTATTCTAAGCTCAACCAGAAAACGCTAACTATGCGTTTGGTGCAATGGCCCTAACAACGGACGAAGTAGCTGTTCTGGCCATCCATAGCCCCGTAGCAGCGTCTAAAAAATGGTGAGCCACGCCGTTCTGCGGCAGCTAGCTTGCTATTACAAACCAGAATTTGTACCTTTGCCGGCCCAACTCGCAATTTGACCTGACATGAAACGTACCTATCAGCCCTCGCAGCGCAAGCGCCGCAACAAGCATGGTTTCCGCAACCGTATGGAAACCGCCAATGGCCGCAACGTGCTGGCCCGCCGTCGTGCCAAAGGCCGTAAGCGCCTCACCGTATCGGACGAAGGCCGTCACAAACGCTAGTATACAAGCTGTTAGCTAAAAGCTGCTAGCTGCTAGCTTCTCAGTTATGCAAGAATCCCAATCGCCCGGCTCCGCTTCTCCTGTGAAGCCGGAGCCGGCGGATGAGGCTATCGGGACCGCGCCAGCGAGGTCCTATACCTTCCCGAAAGAGGAACATCTGTGTCGCAAAAAGCTCATTGAGCAGCTTTTTAGCAAGCAGAGTTCCTCTTTTGGCGTTTATCCGCTGCGTCTTACTTGGTTAGCGGCCCCAGGCCTTGCTACGGCACCGCCTCAGGTGCTGGTGAGCGTCAGCAAGCGCACCTTTAAGCGAGCGGTTGACCGCAATCGTCTTAAGCGTTTATTACGCGAGGCTTATCGCCTCAATAAGTACCGGCTTACCGAAGCCGAAAACGGTCATTCAGTGGCACTATTAGGTATTTTATACACCGGCAAAGAAAAAAGTGAGTTGCGACTAATAGAAAAAAAATTAATTTCCGGGTTGAATCGTTTGCTGGCAGAACTTACCGTGCAACCCGCGCCATAAGTTCGCTTATCTTCACAGCAGGAACTAGGAATAAAAAAGGACCAGGCAGCGGGGGCTTTGCTAGCAACTAGTTGCCGATTCTGCCATATTCTTTATTATCTTTCCGCCGATGACTACCCGTAAGAAACTATTTGCCACCCTGGCCCTCGGTATGCTAGGTCTCGTCAGCTTCCGAGCTGCGTCCGATAATGAGCGGTATTTCGAGATTGCCAAAAACTTGGACATTTTTGCTACCTTGTTCAAGGAGGTAAACACATATTACGTGGACGAAATCACGCCGGGCAAGCTAGTGAAAACGGGCATTGATGGGATGTTGAAGTCGTTGGATCCGTATACCAACTACATCCCGGAAGATGATATTGAAGACTTTCGTACGCTGACAACTGGGCAGTACGGAGGCATTGGTGCAGTGGTCGTCAAGCGCAACGGCAAGACGGTAGTGCAGAGTGCCTACGAAGGCTACCCGGCCCAAAAGGCGGGCCTGCTGCCGGGTGACGAAATTCTGACCATCAATAACGTCAACCTCGAAAAGAAAACTAACGCCGATATTACCAAGTTGCTGAAGGGCCAGGCCAACTCGGTGGTGAAGCTCATCGTGACACGCTACGGGCAAGACAAGCCGGTGCCGGTAGACATTACCCGCGATAAGATCCAGGTTGACAACGTGCCCTATTTCGGGATGTTGACCAACGATATCGGATATTTCCAGCTCTCGGGCTTCACGATGGATGCGGGCCGCGAGGTGCGGGCCGCGGTAGTGAAACTCAAGGAAAAAGGCGCAAAAAAGTTGATATTCGATATCCGCGATAACCCGGGCGGCCTACTCAATGAAGCGGTGAATATCTCCAACCTATTTGTAGATAAGGGGTTGGATGTAGTAAGTACCAAGGGTAAGGTGACTGAGTGGAACAAAACCTATAAAGCACTGGATGTGCCCCTGGACACGCAAATTCCAGTGGCAATTATTACTTCCAACCGCTCGGCTTCAGCTTCCGAAATTGTATCGGGCGTGCTGCAAGACTACGACCGCGCAGTGCTGGTTGGTGAACGCACTTTTGGCAAAGGTCTCGTGCAGGCAACCCGCCCGCTCAGTTACAACTCGCAACTGAAGGTAACGACGGCTAAGTACTACATTCCCAGTGGTCGCTGCATCCAGGAAATCGACTATTCGCACCGGGGCGAAGACGGGGCGCTGACTAAATTCCCTGATTCGTTGCGCACGGCGTTTAAAACCCAAGCGGGCCGTACGGTGTACGATGGTGGTGGGGTAGCCCCAGACATTGACGTGCAGGACCGCGAGATTGCTGACATCACGCGGGTACTCATCCAAAAGAGCTACCTCTTCGACTATGCTACCCGCTACCGCGCCGAGCACGCCACTATCGCCCCGGCTAAGGAATTTAAGCTTTCCGATGCTGATTACCAGAAGTTTGTAGCTTATTTGCAAGGCAAAAATATCTCATACAATACTGATGCGGAGCGTTCCTTAACCGACCTTACCAAAAAGGTAAAGGAAGACAAGCATTACGATGATGTAAAGCTGGAGCTGGATGCCATTAAGCGTAAAGTTGCTGCGAATAAGACGAATGACCTACAGCGCTTTAAGTCCGAAATTCGGGAGCTTTTGGAAGAGGAAATAGCTTCGCGCTACTACTACGAAAAAGGTCGCACCGAAGCTAGCTTCAACGACGACCCGAACATCCAAGCGGCCGTAGCCGTCCTCAACGACCCCAACCGCTATGCGGCGCTTCTCAAACCGGGTGGACGGGCCGCTAGCGCCATTAAAGCGACTGGGACTAAGTAAGCAGTATTCGGTCCCGTTATAAAAAGGAAGAGCCGAGTTGTCATGCAACTCGGCTCTTCCTTTTCAGGATAAGGAGATTAGTAGTAAGCACCTTCGACCAGATACCTCTGCACGTAGTCGCGGATGCCTTCTTCGAGGCTCGCGAATGGACGTTCGTAGCCAATGCTACGCAGCTTGTGCATGTCGGCCTCGGTGAAATACTGGTACGTTTCGCGAATATCTTCGGGCGTGTCGCGGAAGCGGATGTCGGCGGGCTGGCCCAGGGCGGCGAAAGTATTGAGCGCCAAGTCCATGAAGGTGCGGGCCTGACCAGTGCCGAGGTTATAGATGCCCGAGTGCGTGCGGTGGTTTAGCAAAAAGTAGCATACTTCCACTACATCTGTAACGTAAACGAAGTCACGCATTTGGCCGCCGTCGACATACTCGGGGTTGTGTGAGCGGAACAGCTGCATGCTGCCATTTTCCTTGATTTGGCGAAAAGCGTGCAGGATGACCGATGCCATGCGCCCCTTGTGGTACTCATTGGGGCCGTAGACGTTGAAAAACTTCAGGCCGGCCCAGAAGTACGGCTGCTCGGTTTGCTGAACTGCCCAATTGTCAAAATCATTTTTGGACTCGCCGTAAGGATTGAGAGGACGCAGTTGGGCTAGCAGGGCATCATCCTGGTCAGAATAGCCAAGGCGGCCATCGCCGTAGGTAGCCCCACTTGAGGCGTAGACCAGCGGCAGCTGGTAGCGCACGCAGGCCAGCCACATCTGCTTGCTGTAATTGAGGTTGAGCAGGTCGAATACGGCTGGGTCCTGCTCAGCGGTATCGGTGCGGGCACCCAGATGAAAAACGAATTCTACCTGTTCGTGGTGGGCATCGAGCCAGTCGAAAAACTCTTCTCGGTCAACATATTCGCGCAGTTTCTTACCCCGAATGTTGGGGAGCTTTTTTTCGACGGCAAAGTTATCGACCACCACAATGTCGTTAAAGTTGGCGGCATTGAGGCGAGAAACTAAGCAGCTAGCGATGAAGCCGGCGGCTCCGGTTACGACTATCATATCAAGAAGAATTTATCCCAAAGGTAGCGCTGCAACCTGCGTGTGGTGCGGGGCCGGGCAATGGGTTTTGGCTAGCCACCCACCTGTGGGCAGGCTAGTCTTACCCGCCCGTGAGCTTAGTAATAGCCCCGCAGGGGGGCGTTTTTGTATATTTGTTGAAAAATGCGGGTAGCAGCTAGCGATTAGGAGTTGGTTTATGTTTACTCATAAGCAGCCGCTAGCCGCAATATACTGCTAGCTAACCGCCAATTCTATGTTATACGTTAGTCGCCGTGAGCATTTTAATGCCGCCCATAAACTCTATAATCCTGCTTGGAGCCCCGAGCGCAACGCCGAAATATTTGGGCCCTGCGCCAATGAAAATTGGCATGGTCATAACTATGAGTTGATTGTTACGGTGAAGGGCCAGCCCGATCCCGACACGGGCTTTGTCGTCGATTTGAAGGCCTTGTCGGACCTGATTCGCACGCATATTACTGAGCAGGTCGACCACAAAAACCTCAACCTAGACGTACCCTTCTTGCAAGGCCAGCTAGCCAGTACCGAGAATCTGGCGATCGCTTTTTGGCAGATTTTAACGCGTGAACTGCCTAGTATTAGCCCGGCGCAGCTACACTGCATAAAAATCTACGAAACTCCGCGCAATGCGGTAGAGTACTTCGGCTAGCGCCGAATTAAAAATTATGAATTAAAAATTGCCGGGCTTGCCTAAGCGCGTGTGCAAGGGAAATAATTTTTAATTTTTAATTCATAATTTTTAATTCCCTAATGAAATACTATCTCATCGCTGGCGAGCGCTCTGGCGACACCCACGCAGCCCACCTACTGCACGAGCTGAAGGACCAAGACCCCGCTGCTGATTTTCGCTATTGGGGCGGCGACCAGATGCAGGCTCAAGGTGGGCAGCTGGTGCGCCATTACCGCGAGCTGGCCGTGATGGGCTTTTGGGAAACGGCTACGAGCTTGCTGAAATTTCGGCGGTACCTTAAAGAATGCCAGGCCGATATGCTGGCTTATCGGCCCGATGTGCTGATTTTGGTAGACTATGGAGGGTTCAACTTGCGCATGGCCGCTTGGGCCAAGGCGCAAGGCATCCGGGTGTTTTACTACATTTCGCCCAAGATATGGGCCTGGAACCAGAGCCGGGTTGAGAAGATTAAGGTCTTGGTGGATAGAATGTTCGTCATCTTGCCTTTTGAGCTGGAATTCTACGAGCGCTTTGAGTATAAGGTAGATTATATCGGTAACCCCACGGCCGATGAGGTAGCCGCTTTCCAGCCTGATCCTGGCTTTATGGCCCAGCACGGCCTCGACCCGGCCCGTAAGATTATTGCGGTGCTGCCTGGCTCGCGTAAGCAAGAAATCGAAGAGATGCTGCACGAAATGCTCGCGGTGTTGCCCGCCTTTCAGGAGTGTCAGTTTGTGGTAGCCGGCGTAAGCAACTTGGACCGTGAATACTACCAGCACTTTGAGCGCAATGGCATCAAACTGGTATTTGGCCAGGCGTACGACTTACTGAGCCGGGCTAGCGCGGCCCTCGTCACGAGCGGCACGGCTACCCTCGAAACCGCGCTATTTGGGGTTCCCCAAGTGGTATGCTACCGCACCAGCAGCCTCACCTACATGGTAGTTAAAGCGGTGATTAAGGTGCCATACATCTCGCTTGTCAACCTCATTATGGGCCGCGAGGTGGTAGCCGAGTTTATTCAGGGCAGTTTCACGGCCCGTAATCTGCTTGATGAGCTAAAGCGTCTGCTGACTGACCAAACATATATCGACCGGCAAAAAGCTGCCTACGCTGAGCTGCGCCAAAAGCTAGGCCAGCACAGCGCCGCTCGCCAAGCGGCTGCTTTGATGGTGGGATACTTACAGGAAGAATAGCAACTTTGACCAGGCGGTGCTTACTTATTTTATGGCTGGTGCTGAACAAACTGATTGGTAGATTGGTCAACGATAGATCACGCTCCTCTGTGCGCCACCAACTGTTATGACTACTTTGCAACCACCGCCGAGCGCTAGTGCCGAGCGCACTACCGTGCAGCGCGTGGTGGGCGCCACTACTACCGCCGCTACCGACCTGCTCGCCGTAGAGGCACCGCTCGAAATCAGCCTGGGCTATGGGCCGGCTAGCCAGCGCCAATCGTATGCCCTAGCCGTGACGATGCGCACCCCCGGCCACGATGCTGAATTGGTAGCGGGCTTTTTGCTGAGCGAAGGAATTGTGCAGCAAGCAACTGATATTGAGCTAATCGAGCACCGCGCCGATCCGCGGCGGCCCAAAGAGCGGGGCAACGTGATACGTGCTGAGCTAGCTCCTGGAGTAGCAGTGGAGCTAGGGCGCCTGGAGCGGCATTTTTACACTACATCGAGCTGCGGCGTATGCGGCAAAACCAGTATTGAGGCGGTGCAGGCCAGCCGCTGCCCGGTGCCGCCACCCACGGCCAGTCCGCGGGTAGCAGCGGCTATTATTCACGCCTTACCCGAGCGGCAGCGCGCCGCCCAGCGCGTGTTTGAGCAGACGGGCGGCCTGCACGCTACCGCCCTTTTTTCGGCGGTGGGCGAGCTGCTGCTGCTGCGCGAAGACGTAGGCCGCCACAATGCTTTCGATAAAGTAGTGGGAGCAGCGCTGCTAGCTGGGCAAGTGCCATTGCACGAGAATATCGTGCTGGTGAGTGGGCGCGCTAGCTTCGAGCTGGTGCAGAAAGCCGCCGTGGCGGGGGCCGCCATTCTGGCGGCCGTGGGCGCACCGAGCAGCCTAGCGGTAGAGGCTGCGGAGGAATTTGGCCTCACCTTGCTAGGGTTTGTGCGCAATGAGCGCTTCAATATCTATACCCACGCCCACCGGATTGTGGAATAAAAGAAAGCTAGGTTTGTTAAGAGGATAAGTTATGAAATTAAGACTTGAGCAAAATTCACTGCGCCTGCGGCTTTCAGAGGCAGAAGTAACTCAGTTTGCCGATACGGGCCACGTAGCTTACACCATTGCTTTTGGCCCAGAAGAGGCCCAGGTTTTACGCTATTCTCTCGAAACGTTACCCTCGCCATCCGACGCCTCAGCGGTGGTGCAAGTGCGCTATGAAGCCGGGGCACTCGCGGTAGAAGTGCCGGCCAGCCTGGCGCACGAATGGACCAGCACAGAAAAAAACGGCTTTTCAGCGCAGATACTTGTCGCCAATGGCCGGCAATTACGTATTCTGGTCGAAAAGGACTTAGATTGTCAACACTAGTTTTATGTTAGATGCTGGCCTGCGGGCGTAGCTTGCACCAATCTTAAATTTTAAATTACTCCCACCTCTCACTAGTTGTATCATTATGGAAGAGTCTCCTATCAGCGACCCTAGCAAGGCTGGTAAAACTGAGCAGCAGGGCGCCGAGGCTAATGCCCCCAAGAGCGGTGAGCGCCCCGACCAAGGCGCAGCGCCTACCAACGACCATTACCGCCCCGACCCGCAGGGCGAACGCGACCAGCGTCATATTCCGGCCCCCGATGTGGCTGGGGCCAAGTTCCATAACCCGGTGCTGGCCCAGCCCACGGAAGAATTCACCGGCCTCAAGCTCGAAAACCGCATGAAAATCGCGGCCGGCGTGCAAGCGGTTATCAAGTCGATGGAGTTCAACTGGGGCGAGGCCGGCTTGACGCGTGGCACCTATGGCCTGCTGAAAATGAACCAGAAGGATGGCTTCGACTGCTCATCCTGCGCCTGGCCCGATCCCGATGACCATCGCTCGGTAGCTGAGTTTTGCGAAAACGGCGCCAAGGCTACTGCTTCCGATGCGGACGATAAAGCTTGTGGCCCTGAAGTATTTGCTAAATACAGCTTGGCCGACCTCTCGCACATGACCGACCGCGACCAGAATAATCTTGGCCGCCTCACGCACCCAATGGTGAAGCGCCCCGGCGGCACGCACTACGAGCCCATTGAGTGGCCCGAGGCTTTCGAGATTATCGGCCGCGAGCTAAATGCGCTGAAATCTCCTGGCGAAGCGGCTTTCTACACTTCGGGTAAAGTGCCTAATGAGCCGGCTTTTCTGTTTCAATTGTTTGCCAAGCAGTTTGGTACCAACAACTTGCCCGACTGCTCCAATATGTGCCACGAGAGCAGTGGCGCTGCGCTCAGCCCCACGCTGGGTTTGGGTAAGGGTTCGGTGACGCTCAACGATATTCATGAGGCCGAGGTTATCCTCATCATTGGCCAAAACCCTGGCACTAACCATCCCCGCATGCTCACGGCCCTGCAAATGGCCAAGAAGAACGGAGCCAAAATCATCAGCGTCAACCCGTTGATCGAAGCCGGCCTCAACCACTTCAAAAACCCGCAGGACTTCATGAACCCCCTCAAAGCGCTGGGCGTGTTGCTGGGCGATGGTACTCCCATCACCGATCTCTTCCTGCAAGTGCGGGTAGATGGCGATATGGGCTTGCTACGCGGCATCATGAAGCATCTATTTGAAGCTGAAGACCGCAATCCTGGCCAGGTAGTTGACCACGCGTTTATTAAGGAATTTACGACTGGCTTCGAGTCGTTTGAGCAGAACATCCGCAATACCAGCTGGGATGATATTGAGCAGCTCAGCGGCATCAGCCGGGCGCAGTTGCTGGAAGCTGCTAATATGCTGGCTACTAAGCAGAAAATTATCACCTGCTGGGCGATGGGGGTGACGCAGCAGCGCCAGGGCGTGCAAACCATCCAGGAGATTGTAAACCTGCACCTTATGAAAGGTGCTATTGGCAAGCCTGGCGCGGGCACTTGCCCGGTGCGAGGCCACTCCAACGTGCAGGGCGACCGCACGATGGGCGTGTGGGAGCAGCCGACCAAGGTTTTCCAAGATGCGCTGGCTAAGGAATTCAATTTCAAGCCACCCTACGAGCACGGCTACGATACGGTAGAAGCCATCAAGGCTATGTACCACGGCGAACTGAAAGTATACTTTGGTTTGGGCGGTAACCTACTGGCGGCCGGCCCCGATACCGAGTTGATTGCCGAAGGCATGCGCCGGCAGAGCCTGACGGTGTACGTGGGTACTAAGCTCAACCGTGGCCACCTCACCACTGGCAAAACCAGCCTGCTGCTGCCCTGCTTCACGCACGCTGATATCGACATGCAGAAGTCGGGACACCAGATGACGAGCTGCGAAAACTCAATGGGCGTGGTAAGCCAGAACAAAGGCGTGCTGGTGCCGTTGCCGGGCAACAACATTATGAGCGAAGTGGCCATCCTAGCTGGCGTAGCCATCGCTACTCTCGGCGACCGCACCAACGTGGCCGATTGGGTGGCCATGACGGAGAACTACGACGTTATTCGCGACCACATTTCGCGGGTCATTCCAGGCTTCGAGAAATTCAACGAGCAACTGCGCAAGCCCGGTGGCTTTTACCTGCCCAATGGGCCCCGTGAGCGCAAGTTCACGACCCAGAATGGCATGGCGAACTTCACTACTACCGAGCTGGAAAAATATACTCTGGAACCCGGCCAGCTCATCTTGATGACCATACGCAGCCACGACCAGTTCAACACGACCATCTATGACTATAATGACCGCTACCGGGGCATCCACGGCGAGCGCCGCGTTATTTTTATGAACCAGGAAGACATCGTTGAGCGAGGCCTCAAAGCCAAGCAGCCGGTTGATATCACCAGCCACTATGAGGGTGAGCAGCGCACGGTGGAGAAGTTTTTGGTTATTCCTTACGACATTCCGAAAGGCAACGTGTCGGCCTACTTCCCCGAAGCTAACCCATTGGTTCCCATCTCTAGCGTAGCCAAAGTGAGCAACACGCCCACCTCGAAATACGTGGTGGTAACAGTAGCGCCCACCAAGGTCGACAAGACTCCGCAAGCCCAAAAGCAGCGCTTGGAAACTGTGCCCGCTTAAGCATTTCCTCATGAAAAATACAAAGCCCCTGGCTATCTTGCCAGGGGCTTTTATTGTGTTGCTCGGCAGCGGGCTTTTCTAATGCTCCAGCTATAGTAGTTTAGCAAAATAAATACCCCTAAATCTTGTCAGGTGAAACCCTGCGTCTACCTTGCGCTAAATTAGGCGGTTAGCCTCTATTACACTTACTACACTTCCACTCTCACCCTTTCTCGAATGGCTAACGCCTCTTCTTCACTTCTTGACCGTAGCCGCACTATCGCGCCTGCGGGTTACAACCGATGGCTGGTGCCGCCCGCGGCGCTCGCCATTCACTTGGCTATTGGGCAGGCCTACGCATTTAGCGTATTTAATAAGCCCCTGGGCTCGCTCATCAGCGGCGATGCTGACCATCCGGCGCCCGACGACTGGACGCTGTCGCAAATTGGCATCACCTTTTCTATTGCCATTGTGTTGCTGGGCTTGTCGGCCGCGCTGTTTGGCAAGTGGTTAGAGCGAGTGGGGCCGCGTAAGGCCATGCTGGCCGCTTCGCTCTGCTTTGGAGGAGGCTTCCTGATTGGCTCGCTCGGTATTCATTTACACAATATTTTTCTCCTGTACTTCGGCTATGGCTTTGTAGGAGGAATCGGGCTGGGCATTGGGTACATTTCACCAGTGAGTACGCTCATTAAGTGGTTTCCCGACCGTAAGGGCGTTGCCACGGGTATGGCCATTATGGGCTTTGGTGGTGGAGCTATGATTGGCTCACCGCTAGCCACCAACCTGATGGCACACTTCAAAGCCTCGGCTCCGCAAGGCGTGGCCCCCACGTTTATCGTAATGGGGATTATCTATTTGCTATTCATGCAGTTTGGGGTATGGACTATCCGGGTGCCTGCCGACGACTGGAAGCCCGCTGGCTACGTGCCCAGCGCAGAGCACAGCGCCCTCATCACCACGGGCAACGTATCGGCCGACAACGCCATCAAGACTCCGCAGTTCTGGCTGCTATGGGTAGTGCTGCTCTGCAACGTAACGGCAGGCATCGGGGTGCTCGAAACGGCTTCGCCACTTATTCAGTCAGTTATTTCTGGCACCGATAAGGGTAAGGGTATGACCGAAGCGGCCTTGGTAGCCGCCGGAGCAGGCTTCGTGGGGCTGCTCAGCTTGTTCAACCTGCTGGGTCGCTTTTTCTGGTCGTCGGCTTCCGATAAGTTGGGCCGTAAGGTCACGTACGCTATTTACTTTGGGCTGGGTATCGTGCTCTACGCCATTGCTCCCACGCTAAGCCATAACGCGCAGCTAGGGTTGTTTGTAATAGTTTGCTGCGTAATTATCAGCATGTATGGCGGCGGCTTCGCTACCATTCCAGCCTATCTATCCGACCTGTTTGGAAAATATCAAGTGGGCGCAATTCATGGACGCTTGCTCACGGCTTGGAGCACGGCGGCTATTTTGGGCCACTTGATCGTGAGCACGTTGACGGAGCACGCCAAGGCCGCGGGGTTGACGGGAGCTGCCACCTACCAGACGGTATTCTACACTATGGCCGGCTTGCTGACCGTAGGCTTGCTGGCCGACTTGGGCGTGACGGCCGTCAGTGCTAAATACCAGGAAAAGGGTCCCGTTATCATTGAAGCTGGTGGCCACTAGGCTGTCGCTTTTCACTCCTTACATTCGTTTTTCTCATGAATCCGAACGCAACATCTAGCCCCGCCGCCGAAGAATCTGCCGGTGGCTCTACAGTTCTAGCCTGGCTCTACGTAGGTGTTCCCCTGCTGTGGGGCGTATCCCAAACCTTTCTAAAAGCGTTGACCTTGTTTAAATAAGCAGCGTTTTTAAGTTACAAAGCCGCCTGATTCCATTGTGAGCCAGGCGGCTTTTTGGTGGGCAAAAAGGCCGGTTAGCAGCAGCTAGCCTCGATAGCGCAACAGTGGCCAAGCCGTGCCTGCTGCAAAATGCGTTTGGTCTGGCGCTAGCTCCAGCAGCCCGTCGCCCGATAGCAGCGCGGCCAAGTCGCCCGAGCCGCTAGTGGGTACTGGGTGCGCCAGCAGGCGCCCGTCAGTTGCTGCGGTCAGGTGCACAGGAATGAAGTAAGTGAGTACTGGTTTAAAATCGACTGGGGCGGCTAGCTCCGCAAAAGCTGGTTGGTGCGTGGTAAGTGCTGCTTGCTGCGTCTGCTGTAGCCAACCGCGCACGTAGCGGTAGTAGGCCACGAACGTAGCTACGGGGTTGCCCGGCAACGCAAAAACTACCGCGCCACCCGGCCGCTGCCCAAACCAAAAGGGCTGCCCCGGCCGCTGCGCCACCCCGTGAAACAGCTGCTCGACGCCCGACTCACGCAGCGCCTGCGGCAAAAAATCGGCCTTGCCTTTCGATACGCCCCCACTCAGGAGCACGGCGTCGAACTCGGCCAGTAGCGCAGGTAAGCCCATTTTGAGTGACGCCAGGTCGTCATCAAAGTGAAAAGCCTCACTTTCGGCACCATCGCTAACCAGCGCGGCTTGCAGCATATACGCATTGGAGTGCCTAATCTGGTGGGGGAGGGGCATTTGGTCGACGGCCACAATCTCGTTGCCGGTGCTCACCACGGCCAGCCGGGGGCGGCGGGCCACGGCGAGCGTCGCTGCGCCCACCGTAGCGGCCACCGCAATTTCGGCCGCGCTCAGGCGTAGGCCGGGGGCCAATAGCTGGGTGCCGGCGGCCTGGTCGGTGCCGCGGGTGTGCACATTGTGGCCCTGGCGGGGCGGCGGCACGCGCACGGTGGCCTGGCGCGGCTGGCCTTCGCTGATGGTCAGGTCTTCGTAGCGCACCACGGTATCGGTGCCGGGCGGCAGGGCCGCGCCGGTCATTATTTCGATGGCCGCCTGCGCATCGGTGAGCGGCTCGGGTAGCGCCCCGGCTAGCTGCGTACGCTCGATGCGGAAGTCAGTTTGCCCAGCGGCCAGCGCGGCAAAGCGTAAGGCCACGCCATCCATCGTGACGCGGTTGTAGGGCGGAAAATCGCGGTCGGCGAGCACCGCCTGACGCAGGACGCGGCCCGTAGCGGCGAGCAGCGGCACGGTTTCGGAAGGCAAGGGACGGGCCGTGGCTAGCACGAGGCAGTAGGCATCTTCGACGGAAAGCACAGGGAAAACGTTAAGGAGATAGAAGCAACAGGAAGAGCTTATACGGCTAAGTAGCGCGTACTTTCTTCCGCATTTCAAGCTAATTTTCCATCTGATTGTTATAAGCTCTATGACTGCAACCTCCACTCCCCGCTTCAAACACGCCAACCTTACCCGACCCGACCTTGGCGAATTTGCCCGCCACGAGCTGGCTTTCCTGGGGGCGCCCTGCGGCGAGATTCAGTGCTTGGCGGCAAGCCTCACCGCCGTGCTAGCTCCTACGCAGCGCATTGGCTACGTCGATGCCGACCACGCCAGTGGCGATGCCGAGGCTACCCATACCCTGAGCTCCCTGCTGCAAGCCGGCGCTTACGCCGAGGTAACCGACAAAATTCACTTTCGTCGGCGCGATGAGTTGCGGCCACTCGACCGCTTCTCGCAGCCCGAACTGCTAGCCGGTGCCGACCTGGTGCTGGTGAATGGCAACCACTTTCGCGCCCGCTACCAAATTGTGCTCCTCGACCCGCGCAAGTCGCTGGCCCACAAGCTCGACAAGCTAACTGATGTGCAGGCTTTCGTGCTAGCCGAGGGCGTAACGGAAATTCCCGATTACCTCCAAGCGCACCTGCCCAACTACGCCCAGCTGCCGCAGTTTGCGCTGGCCGATGCGGCGGGGCTAGCGGCCTGGGTGCAGCAGTGGCTCACTGCCCGCCAGGCCCCGCTACGGGGGCTCGTGCTGGCCGGTGGCCTCAGCCAGCGTATGCAAACCGACAAGGGCCGCTTGCGCTACGGGCCCACTGGCCGCGAGCAGCGTGAGGTAGCTGCCGGGCTGCTGGCCGAGGTTTGCCAAGATGTTTTCGTTTCGTGCCGAGCCGAACAAGCGGCTGAGCTGCCCACTGGCCTGCAGGCGCTGCCCGATACGTTTCTGGGGCTAGGGCCGCTGGGGGGAATTTTATCGGCGTTTCAGCGCGACCCCAATGCCGCGTGGCTGGTGTTAGCCTGCGATCTGCCGTTTCTGTCGGCCGCTACGCTGCAACAGCTGGTGGCGGGCCGCCAGCCCAGCCAGTTCGCTACGGCTTTCCGAAGCCCCGATAATGAATTTCCCGAGCCGCTCATCACCATTTTTGAGCCGCGGGCTTACCCCGAACTGCTGCGCTTCCTGGGGATGGGCTATTCGTGCCCGCGCAAAATGCTCATCAACAGCGAGGTGGCAGTGTTACCCACGCCCGGCGGCACTGCGCTGCGCAATGTGAACACGCCCGCCGAGCGTGAGGCCGCGCAGCAGGAGCTAGCCGGTTGCTAGGCCGTATCCTGAGGCTAGCCAAGCTGGGGCTGCCACGCTTAGCGATGCGGCGCATCGCTAAGCGTGGCAGCCCGCTTTTGTGAGAACTGTACTTCCCTCTTTGGGCCGCACGACCAGCAGCTGCCACCAGCGTTCAGTTAGTGTCATGGCTCGCAAGTTAGCTTGAACGGGTTTTGGCAACACTAACAAAGAACATCGTGCTGAGCATTGCTCAGCACGATGTTCTTTGTTAAGGCACTAGCGCAGCTTTATGCCGCTCGCATCAGCCGTAGCGGCGACTTCTCAAACTTGCTGCGGGCGTAGCTCTCGGTGATGGTAAATTCGCCCACTTCAGTTTCCGAGGGCATCTCAAACATGGCGTCCGTCATAATGCTTTCGCAGATGGAGCGCAGGCCGCGCGCGCCCAGCCGGTACTCATCGGCGCGCTCCACAATGTATTCCAGCGCTTCTTCCGTAAAGTCGAGTTGAATGTTCTCCATCCCAAACAGCCGCTGGTACTGGCGCACCAGCGAGTTTTTGGGCTCCGTCAAGATAAGGCGCAGCGTGCTCTTGTCCAATGGGTTGAGGTGCGTGAGCACCGGCAGACGGCCAATCAGCTCCGGGATCAGCCCGAAAGACTTGATGTCTTGAGCCGACACGTAGCGCAGGAAGTTCTGCGTGTCCATCTCCTCCCCGAGGTTGGTCTTCGAAAAGCCCATCGGCTTGGTATTCAACCGGCTCTTGATAATGCGGTCGATACCACTAAACGCTCCGCCACACATAAACAGTATGTTCTCGGTATTCACCGAAATCATCTTCTGGTCGGGGTGTTTGCGGCCGCCCTGCGGCGGCACGTTGATGTGAGTGCCTTCCAGCAGCTTCAACAGCGCTTGCTGCACGCCTTCGCCGCTCACATCGCGCGTGATGCTGGGATTATCGCTTTTGCGGGCGATTTTGTCGATCTCGTCGATGTACACAATGCCACGCTCAGCGGCCTCCAAGTTGTAGTCGGCCGCTTGAAGCAGGCGCGTCAAAATGCTTTCCACATCCTCACCTACGTAGCCGGCCTCCGTCAGCACGGTAGCGTCGGCGATGCAAAAGGGCACTTGCAGAATCTTGGCTAGCATCCGCGCCAGGAAGGTTTTGCCCGTCCCGGTTTCGCCCACCATGATGATGTTCGACTTCTCAATCACTACCTCGTCGGGCTGCGGCTTCTGCATCAGGCGCTTGTAGTGGTTGTACACCGCCACGCTCATCACGCGCTTGGCCTCGTCCTGGCCCACCACGTACTGGTCGAGGTG
>CAZERY010000020.1:0-27246 GCA_964514915.1 uncultured Hymenobacter sp. | reverse complement strand
TCAAGAAATACTACGCAAATACTTGATTTTTAATCAATAATAACTCTATTGTAATAGGACTTACGTAAACACTGGTTGTCATTGCGAGCAACGCGAAGCAATCGCACCGAACGACACCTGCCCAGCTCGTTCGGGTGCGATTGCCGCGCTCCACTTCGCTGCGCTCGCAATGACAAACGACTTGTTGCGTAAGTCCTAATTTGGCTAGCCACGGGCACTAAGCCTGCCTAATTTCAATAAGGCGCCAACCCAGCTACTGGCTTAACCGCCAGGATAACAGGACTCTTTCTCGTTTTATGGCGGCGGCCCCACCACAGCAGGGTACCGGTTACGGGCAGGCTAGCCGATAGCAAGCTCACCAAAAAGGCCACTATTTTGCCGCCCAGGCCCAGAATCTGCCCGGTGTGCAGGTCGTAATTGAGGTCACCCAGCTTTTTGCCGGCACTCTTGGTGGCGTGAGGCAGGGCGCGCAGCAGCTGCCCCGAAACGGGGTGGAAATAATACTCGTCGCGGTGGTAGTAGTGCAGCGCTTTCTCATACGTGAGGCAGTACAGCGGCTGCTGGTGATCGGTGCCCGGGCCGATGGATACCATCGCGGCAGTGGGCGAATGCTGGCGCACTTGCCAGTAGGCCACGTCGGCTAGCGGCTGGGCCGGCGCCACGGCAGTGACTAAGGTATCGATAGTGGGCGGCGTTTCTTCGAGGGGATAGTGCTGGCCGGTGTTGGCGAGGGTGCTGGCCACTTGCAGCCACGAGCCAAAGCTCATAAAAAGCCCCGTGAGCGCGATGATAAATGCGCCGGCCGCGATGTAAAAGCCCAGCACCTGGTGCAAATCATAGTTGAGCCGCCGCCACCGCGCTCCCCACTTGATGGTGAGGCGCTGATGCCGCTCCTGGCGGCGCTTGGGCCACCACAGCACCAGGCCGGTGACCAGCATTACCAGGAAAATAGCGACGGCCACGCCCACTATCCACTCACCCCACGGGTTCGGCAGCAGCAGGTACATATGGAGGCCCTGCACGATGGTGAAGAAGTCGGTCCGCAAATCCTGTTCGTGCAGCACCCGGCCCGTGTAGGGGTTGAGCGAGGCCACGTAATTGCCGCCAGCCTTATCGGTGAAGTACACCGTAGCCGAGCGGCCGGGGCCGTAGTAGGTCGTCCAGGATGGCACGGCGCCCGCGTGGCTAGCGACTACCGCGGCCAGCAGCCGCGAGGGCGGCAAGGGCGCCGCGGGCGCGGGCGCCACCAGCCGCCACGGCTCAGTAGCATCCCGGATTTCATCCTGAAAGGTGAAGCTGGCTCCCGTCAGGCTCACAATAAAAACTACCAGCCCCGAGCCGAGGCCCAGCCACAAATGCAAGGTACCGATAGCTTTTTTGAAGGTCATGAGGAAGAGCCAATGGAGTGATAAATGACTATTAAATGTAAGAACGTCATTCTTTTTTGGGTAAGTACCCATTGGTAAATAGTTTATCTTTAAAGACCGTCATGCTGAGCTTGTCGAAGCATCTCTACCGCGCAAGTAATCTTAACGCTTAGAGTTAGTTACGCAGTAGAGATGCTTCGGCAAGCTCAGCATGACGCGCCATTTTTACCATAAAGTAATTAGCGACGGGTACTTAGTGCTATAAATGTAATGCTTTCATCTTCTTATTGTAATCACAAATAAAATACTTAATCGCACCAATGTGATTTAGTTGCGATTTAGAGAAGCTTAATACTTTTCTGCCAAGTCTAGCAACTCGTTGTCTAAGCGTGCAATTGAAACGCTCTATGTACGCCGTCAATCCACTGTCCTTGCCAACCGCAAAATGATTTTCCCCTTCGAGAACTTGTTTGTAAGCCTGCCAATAATCTGAAAAAAAACCAGCTTCTCCTTTGAATACAGTTGGGATATTCTCATAGAATAGCTGGGCATCTTTTCCTGAACGACTGCCGATGTGAAAAGCAACGATTTGTCTATTCGCTGGATTTAATGCCAACCATAGCCATTGTTGATTTTCTTTCTTGCCCACAAAGGTCCACATCTCATCTAGTTGAATACCAAAATAGGCTACCCGTGCGCACCGTTCTTGGCTGTATAAGGTATTTATCAGTAAGTCATTATTCTCTATATCAACTGCATACTGCTCATCTTCAATCGAATAGGAGGTATCGTGCAGCTCCACTAAGCTTTCCTGGGTTGTTGTTGGCTGAAGATAGTCTTGTAATGAAGTTGAATTTTTTTTATCCCCGCTAATCGGGAAATTTCCTCATCCATTCTGTCGGCTAGATACGCTTCAATATCGGGTAAAATCAGGTCAGCATTCAAGTCATCAGGTAACGTGCTATACAGCGCTTTAATATAAGACAGCAGCCATTTCTCACTACTATTACACACGCGACAAATGCCTGCTAAAGATATGCGTTCTAAGAGCAACTTGTTAATAAGTACTTTGTCAGATTCACTAACAAACCAATCTTGGCCGTTTTCCACGAATTGACGGTTGCACCCATAACATAAATAGTTTTGCTTGCCATAATGCGTATGACCATTTTTCTTGCCCTGTTCGCTTCCGCAATGACTGCATTTCTTTTTTTAAATAGTTTATAAACTGAAACTCCAGCACTACATTTTCTGGTCTACCCTTTTGCGCAATAGGCGGAGGCCTGCTAAGCTTAAAACTTGTAGGCTACCGAGCCCACAATGTTGCGCAGCTTCTGCGCGTTCATCGTGGTGTAGCCCACCCAGTAGTGAGTATTGGTGATGTTATCTACCTTCAATGAGAGGCGGTAGTGGGGCTGGTCGTAAAACGCACTGGCGTTGAGCACCGTGTAGTTAGGCAGAGTAAACTCACCCAGCGAAACCCGGTTCACAATCAGGTTATCGCTGGCGTAGTTGCCACCCAGGCCCAGGCCCAGGCCCCGCAGGGCGCCCGTGGGCTGGCGGTAGCTCACCCAGGCATTGGCTAGGTAGGGCGACGAGGCCGTTTCGGGGCGGCGGCCGTTCACGTCGTCGCTAGTATTCACAAACACGGAGTAGTTGTAAGCAAAGCCTCCCACAACGTTGAGGCCCGGTAGCGGGTTGGCCGTCAGGCTCAGTTCGGCGCCGCGGCTCCACTGGGTGCCATCCTGGCTGCTAAGGGCTACTCCGGCAGCGTTGGTGCCGATGGTGCGCAAGATATTACTCACCCGGATGTCGTAGTAGCTCAGCGAAGCACCGATGCGACTGCTGGCGGCGTCCAGCTTCACGCCGGCCTCCCACTGGTTGGCATGCTCGGGCCGGGTCGACGACGACTGGCCCTGGGTGGTGAGGAAGGAGCTGTTTTGGTTGCGGAAGCTGTTCTGGTAATTAGCAAACAGTGCTACCTGGTTTTTCACCGGCTGGTAGACGATGCCGAACTTAGGCGAGGCGGCCGTTTGGGCGTACGCGTCTACCGGAAAGTAGTATAGCCCACCCTTATTGTCGTAGCGGTCCACGCGCAAGGCGGCCAGCACGCTAAGCTTATCGGTCAGGTTAAGCACGTCCGACACGAAGGCGCTGTACGTATTCGCTTGGGTCGTAACCAAGTAGGGGTAGGGCGGGCTGGCGGCGTAAATGGCCCGGACAGTGGCGCCCGTGAAGTGCGCGCGGTAGTCGTAGCCCTGCGGGTAACCAGGGCTGATGCTGCGAATCGGCACTTGGTCGATGATGCCGCCCAAGAAATCCTGGTTCGAGTTGATGCGCAGAAAATCTAGGCCCACAACCACCCGGTTGCGTAGGCTGCCCAATTGGAAATCGCCATTAAAGAGCTGCTGAACCTCGAATACTTGGTTGCGGCTGTTGTCCGTCGACTGGTCGGCGCGCAGAAGGGTATTCACACCGGGCGTCGTAACGGCCCCGTTGCTAATAGCCGCATTGGAGCCCAGGTAAAAGTACGGCCCGTTGCCCTGCGAGTAGCTGTGGCTGGACGTGAGGTAGGTGGTCGAGGTGAAGCTGGGCGAGATGCGGTAGCGCACCTGCGCAAACAGGTTGGTACTGCGCGAGTCCTGCTGCAAGCCGGGCCCGTAGTACGACTGGCGGTAGTCGAGCGGCACCTCGTCGGCCCGCGAAACGCCCAGGTTGCGGATGGGGTCGCCGTACTGGAAGTAGATAAGCTGCTGCCCCGTGTTGCGGCCCCGGTAAACCTCTGCGTCGAGGTTGATGCTCAGCCGGTCGCTAGGCTGAAACTGCAGGCTCGGTGCGATGGCTAAATTCTGGGCAAAGCCCGGGTAGTCACGGTTCTGCCAGCCGTCTTCGTACTGGTAGGCCGCGTTCAGGCGGAACGCCAGCGTCTTGGCCTTGTTAAGCGGGGTGTTCACGTCGAAGCTCTCGCGGCTGAAGCCGTAGCTGCCGGCTGCCACCAGCACCTCGCCGCCAAAGTTGCCGTAGGGCTTTTTGGTCACGCGGTTGAGCAGGCCGCCGTAGGAGGTCAGGGAACTACCGAAGAGCGTGGACGACGGCCCTTTAATAACCTCCAGCTTCTCCAGATTCACCGCGTCGATGGTGTTGGTTATGTTGCCGGCCACGCCGTTGCGCAGCTGGCTCGACACCACGAAGCCCCGACTAGCGTAGTAAGAGCCCCCATCGCCGCTGCGCCCAGTGGCTTGCCACATCTGCTGCAAGCCCGGCACGTTGCGCGTGGCATCATCCACCGAAAATACCAATTGCTCCGTTAACAGCTCCTTACCCACGGTGGCGTATACCTGCGGATTTTCGAGGTTTTTGAGTGGCATCTTACCTACATCCTCGCTGCCAGGACGGTTGAACTTGTTTATGCGCGCGCCACTCACCACCACTTCTTGCAGCTGCTGGGCATTTTCGGCCAGCTCAAAATCTACCGTGGCGGGCTGGCCCGTGGCTACGGTCACGGTCTTTTCCTCCGCCTTCAACCCCACTGCCGAAATAACGAGCGTGTAGGGGCCAGGCCGCACGCGCTCCAGGGCATACTCACCCTTGGCATTGGTGATGGCTCCCTGGCCCCGGCCTTTCAAGCCTACAGTTACGGCCTCGGCGGGGCGGCCGTCGGAAGTAGTAACGCGGCCCCTAATAGCGGTAGCCTGCTGAGCTTGAGCAGTTAAGGAACATCCAATAAAGGTGGCGCCCAGGCCTAAGAGTCGAAGGTTTTGCAAAGCGTGGTTATTTAGAATAAATCCATTTTCTGCACAAAGTAACGACCTGGATTACTTATTTAGAATGAATATACCCTATAAAGAAGCACTCTTTTTTGGCGGGCGCCCGCCAGCCGCTAGCTAGTGGCAGTGGCTGCCTAGCCCTAAGCTCACGGTGATTAAGTAGTTAAAGCGGGCCGGGACGCCTGCTCCCGGCCGGCGGTTGGGGTGGCGAGTAGGCGGTCAGTAGCTTGGGCTTTGTAGTCCGAGCTACTCGCTTACGTCGTTCACAAAGCACTCAACCCGCTATTGCTTCGATACTTCCAAGCCCCAATTGCGGCCTTTTTCTACGGCGGGTACGCCCTTAGTGAGCCACACGGGCGCGGGGGCGCCTTTGAGGTAGTGGTCGAAAAACTGCAACTCGCGCACCGAAATATCCTTGCGGTTTTCGCGCTTCACCAGGTTGTGCGCCTCGCCATTATATTGGAGCAGCCACACGGGCTTGCCCAGGCGGCGCAGGTCGGTAAACATTTCGATGCCCTGGTACCACGGCACGGCGCCGTCGGCGTCGTTCGACATGATGACCACCGGCGTCTGCACCTTGGGCAGCGAAAACAGCGGCGAATTGTGGATGTACAAATCGGGCTTTTCCCAGAGCGTGCCGCCAATGCGGCTCTGCGTGTGCTCGTACTGAAACTGGCGGCTCTGGCCCGATTCCCAGCGGATGCCGCCATAGGCCGACGTCATATTCACGACTGGCGCGCCGGCCCAGGCGGCGGCGTACATGGTGGTCTGGGTGATGAGGTAGGCCACCTGGTAGCCGCCCCAGCTCTGGCCCTGGAGACCGATGTGCGCGGCGTCGACCCAGCTGTTTTTCTTCAGCGCCGCCACCCCCGAGTTCACAAACTCCACGGCCGACGGGCCGGGCTCGCCGATGGTGTAGCTGATGTCGGGCGTGAATACGAGGTAGCCGTTACTGGCAAACAAGGCAATATCGAGCCGCGACGGCGTGGGCGCGGGCGCCGTGTATTTGTACAAGCCATCGGACAGCTTTTCGTAGAAATACACCACCATCGGGTACTTTTTGGCGGGGTCGAAGTTTTCGGGTTTGTAGAGTACGCCGGTGGCCGCGTAGCCCTTGGGCGTGGTCCAGTGCGTAAGTTCGGCCGTAAACCAGTTGTACTCTTTCTGCTGCGGGTTGATGCTGCTCAGCTTGGTCTCGTGCTGCAAGTCGCGGCTGGCGTACAGGTCAGCCGGCTGGCTCACGTTGGCCTTGGTGTAGATAAACACGCTGGCGTTTTTGGCCTGCATCAGCGGCGAGTAGCCGAAAGGTCCCATCACCGCCAGCTGCGGGGCTTTGGGGCTGGTAATGTTCTTTTTATAGTAGCCCCATTGCTTGTTGGTTTCGTTTTGGGCGAGCAGCCACAGGTCGTCGTTAGGCTCGATAAACTTCTTTTTCTCCACCGGAATGCGGTAGCGGAATATGAGCTTATTGGCCCGCCCTACCCCGTTGGTGAAGTTGGTGGCCACGCCGGTCAGCGGGCTTATCTTCCAAATGTCGTAGCGGTCGAAAAGCAGCACGGCCTCGTCGTTTTTGGTCCAGGCGGCCACGCCGTAGGGCTGGGCATCGTCGGGCGAGTCGTTTTCTTCGTCAGCCATCGCCACGCCGGTTTTCGCCGTTAGATTGGTAATTTGGTGGCTAGCTACCGCGAAAGAAAACCAGTTTTTGGCCGTGTAGTCGTACCACACCACGTACTTGCCGAGCGGCGACAGCTGGAACCGGTTCTTGGCCGCTTTTGGGTTGATGGGCACACGCGCACCGGTGCGCGTCGATACCAGGTAGGCCTGTTTGAGCGTGGTGCCCTCCCACTGCATCGACACGCGCTTGGCGGTGTCGGTCAGGGCCAGCACGTACTCAGCGTCATTCTGCTCGGCCATGTGCGAATCGCGCAGGTATTCGTCTTCGAGCTGCACAAACTTGTTGGCCTGCTTGGGGTAGATAACGGCTAAGTAATTGCGCTGCAAGTCTTTCTTAAGGGTCTTGAGCTGCATGGGTTGCAGGTAGTCGTCCTGGTAGTTCCAGATATCGAGCTTGGCCGTTTCAAAGTCTACCAGCGTGGTATCCTGCGGAATCGGGTCGGGCGCCGTGCCAAAAAACAGCTTTTCGCCGTTGTCGCTAAACACGATTTTACCGAAGCCGCTGGGCGACCAGCCCGTTTTGAGCACGCGGGCGCCGGGCGCCACCAGCCGCCGGGCACTATCGCCGCCAAAGTCGGAATAGTACAGGCTAAAGGGCTTAACCAGCGCCTTTTCTGGGTATTTTTCGGTAGTGAAAGCCAGCTGCCGGCCTGCGTCGTCGAAAGCCAGGTTTTTGTACACGCCCCTGCCCGCACTGAGCTGGCGCACGCTGCCGGCCGCCACATCGTACACAAATAAGCCCGACTTGATGGTTGTATTATTCTTGGGCGCGGCCACGGCAAAGGCTACCTTATTGCCCGGCTTGCTGACCTGGTAATCGGTCACGGCCTCAAACGTGCGCACGCCGCCCGTGCGCACCTTGACGACGGTAAGCTGCGCACCTTCCTTATTGGTTTGCAGCAGCCGGTCGGTGATTTTTTTGACGGTATCGACCGGCGCTTTTTTCAGCGAATCCTTCACCGCGGCCTTCACCGCCAAAAAGGCCAGCACCGACGCTGCTTCGGCGAGCTGAAACGACTTGACGTCGGCATACTTGGTTAGCTTACCGGTTTCCAGGCCGTAGATGCCAAGCGAATCTTTGGGCATCTGCTCGGGCTTCTTTTTTTTGATGCGGGCCTGGCGCGTATCCTGGTAAAGGGGCTTGATGGCGAAAACCGCAAACTTGGAGTCGGCGGTAAATTGTGCCGAATCGCCGCGGTCGATCTGCCGAAGCAGTTGGTTGCCAGTCGTTTTAAGATACAGTTTGCCATCGCCCTGCTGGGGCTTCACCTGAAACAGCACGTACTTACCGTTGGGGCTAATGCGCTGGTTGGCTACGCTTTGCCACTGGTCGTACACGGTGTGGTCGAGCGGCTTTTTGGGGGCTTGCTGGGCCAGGGCGGGCAAGCCAGCCAGGCAAGCGAGCAGAAACAGATACTTGGGCATTGGGCAGGAAATTAACGATGCGAGCTAGCCCAGCCTTGTGGGCCAGCTAGCGCAACTCCTGGCCAAAGGCGGCGATACAGCCGCAGGGCTGCTTAGCCGGCCAAACACCCCGGCCACTTTTTGCGCCACGCCAAGCCTACTCGGTCGGCTTTGGCATCAACCGGACTTTAGTAGGGGCAGTTTGGACAGCACAGGAGCCAGTTGTAGGCCGAAAGCATGTCGCCAAAGATGACGACCCGAAGCATTTTGGTAAAAAAAAGCGTGTGCTCCATTGCCGCCTGGTCGGCGTAAAGAGGTGAGTGCACCCAAGCAAGATGGGTTACTCCCTGCGCGGCTAGACGGGCAAATTTTTGCTGGCCGACCCAGACGGTGGCTTCTTGCCAGTTGCCGAGCAGCAAGCTATGGTCGCTCAGTATTTTGGTGCAGGGCTGCCGGTCTAGGCACGCATACACGGCCTCGGCGCCCTCCTTGATAGTAGCACTAGTATGCTCCCCTATCCATTGGTTATAAAGCCACCCATTAGTGGTATCATACGACACACGTAGCCCAGGACTATCAAATAAGCAGCACATCTCTTCCATGCGGCGAAGATAGCCCGTCTACTTAGGACATATACAATTATTAATTTTTCAACAAAGCCGACTTCGCTGGCAGTGGCTTGCAACGAGTGCTGGCTGCTGCCAACAACTTATGCACGATGGTTGCGATTGGTATCCAGCAAGCAAAATAACTAAGCTAGTCGGGGTCGGGGTTAACCGGTTGGGAAAGGTACACTAACCCGAGAACTGCTCTAGGTGCTGCTCATGGCTCCTCATTACGATAATATTGGGTACCCTAGACTAGCTGTTGGTCGGTCATTTTCCTATTCGCCTTTTCTCGCCCTATGCACCCAAAATTCGGCTGCGCCTTGCTTCAAGCAGGAGCTGATGCCCCGCCTGCACGCCACTGGCTCCAAGCTTGCCGGCCACGAAATCTCTTCCGCTGAAACCTCTGGGTGAGCGTGCTACTGCTTTATCTACCGGGGCCACTCAGCCCACTACGAACTCTTTGCCGCGCCACCACACTTATCAGGATCGGCTGTTTAACCCAGTGGCCGGCCCCATGCGGGTGGCGCTGGCCACTGGGTTAAACAGCAATTCGTATTGAGCTACGTGCTAAGTAACAATCGCACTGAACAGCAGCAATAGCAGCTTGATTTTAAACATTATAACGAAAGGAAAGGCGGCCGATTTGCACTGGCAGTTCGCTTATTCCCGTGAACAAATAGTAATAAATAAACGAAAGCCCAATGCCTATTAGTATGTCTACCGCGGCCGCGGACCTCGTGGCTGACCCAGCCGCCCAGCTCATCCTGCGGCGACTAAACGTGCACGTGACGGGCACCGGTACCCCGACCTTAGTTTTTTGCAATGGCTTCAATTGTGAGCAAAGCGTGTGGTACCTGGTGGCCCCCGCGCTGGCAGCGCAGTACCAGCTGGTATTATTTGACCAGGCAGGAGTAGGCCAATCAGACCATGCGGCTAGCCACGACCCGCGCTATGCTACCCTAGCTGGCTATGCGCAGGATGTGGTAGAGATTTGCCAGGCCCTGGCGCTGCGGGAGGTCGTGTTGGTCGGCCACTCGGTGGGGGCGACCATCGCACTACTGGCGGCAGTGCAGGTTCCCACTTATTTTTCAAAAGTCGTACTGCTGGCCGCTTCGCCCCGTCACCTAAATGCCCCTGGCTATTACGGTGGCTTTGAGCTGAGCGATATGCAGGAAGTACTAGCCGGGATGGAGGTCAATTACCAGGCCTGGGCCAATACGTTTGCCACTATGCTTATCGGGCAATACCAAGCCCCGGAGCTGAGCTACGCGCTCATTGAATGTGCTAGCCAGGCCGACCCAGAAATGGCAAAACACATCGTGCAGCTGGCTTTCTTAGGTGATTATCGAGCCCAGGTGTCCCTTTTGCGCTGCCCCACCCTCCTATTGCAGTGCACCGACGACCCAGCTGCCCCCGCAGAGGTGAGTCAATATCTGCTTAACACCTTGCTTGATGCTACCCTCATCACGCTATCAACCAACGGTCATTGCCCTCACCTAACCGCCCCTGCTGAAGTAGTGCACGCTATCCAGCATTTTCTAGCTTCTTCAGTCGAGTTGGGCTAGGAGTTAGTTTAGAAACCTGCTAGCTTATGAGCAGAAATATCATTCGACAGAGCAAAAAAAGCCATGCTGAGCTTGTCTCAGCATGGCTTTTTTTGCTCTGTCGAATGATATGATGGAAGTCGTAAAACTACTTTATCTAGCTCAAGCATAACATCTTGGAGACATCTGGCTATAAGCCGACCTTGTGCTAACAGTAGCGAGCGTTCTGCCCCTAAGCCTACCTTATTGCTCCTTACCCAGAGTAGCTGGCATGGTGCCCCACGCAAAAGCCCTACCTGCGGGCCGGGAAGGCAGTGCAGGTAGGGCTTAAGGAATCTAGCTCGAAAGCTTAGCGCCGGGCGTGAGCCGGACTAGCGACGCTTTTTGGCAGCCGGCTTTTTCTTAGCAGGAGCCTTTTTAGCGGGCGCTTTCTTCGTAGCTGCGGGCGAAGCTTTGCCTTGCTTCAGTAGCTCAGACACCGTAGGAGCTGGGCCGTACTTCACTTCAGCAGCATTGGTTTCGCCAGTCAGGTAAGGGTCGAAGTCTACGCGACGGTTCAGCGCCTGGCCAGCGGCCGTTTTGTTGTCGGCAATCGGCTTGGTTTCGCCGTAGCCACGGGCCTCAATACGGTCGGCTGGGATGCCTTTGCTCAGCATGTAAGCGCGGGCCGAAGCAGCACGCTCATAGCTAAGTTTCAGGTTGTAGTTGTCATCACCTTTGCTGTCGGTGTGGCCAGCGATGGAGAGCGAGTAGTCGGGGTACTCGTTCAGGATCTGTACCATTTGCTGCAAGCGGGGGAACGACGAGGGCTTGAGCGTGCTCTTGTTGAAGTCGAAGTTGATGTACTTCGTGGCTTCGTTCAGGATTTTCTTCTGCTCGGCCGGAATCTCGGGGCAGCCTTTGTTGCTGGCGGGGCCGGCACGGTCGGGGCAGCGATCCTGGAAGTCAGGCACACCGTCATTGTCGCGGTCAAGCGGGCAGCCATTGGCATCTACACTAACACCCGATGGCGTGTTGGGGCACTTATCAAGGTTATCGGGCACTTTATCACCGTCCGAATCAAGTGGGCAGCCGCTAGCATCGACGCGCACGCCGGCTGGGGTGTTGGGGCATTTATCGTCGGCATCAGCTACGCCGTCGTTATCAGCATCCGGGCAGCCTTGCAGGGCAGCCAGGCCCTTCACGTCGGGGCACTTATCCTGGTAGTCGGCTACACCATCACCGTCGGTGTCGATTGGGCAGCCGTTAGCATCCACCTTCACGCCGGTAGGGGTACCGGGGCACTTGTCCTTCTTGTCCGATACGCCATCACCGTCGGCATCCTTGGCTTTGCCCATGTTAGCCCGCAGGCCAGCCGAGAAAGTCAGGTAACGGTCCTTTTTGTCCCAGAACGTGGTAGCGTTGTTGTCCACCCCATCGAGGCGGGCATCATCAGTTTGCAGGTAGGTCTGGCCCACCTGTACGTACAGGATAGACCCTTCGCCCAGGTGGAAGTCCAAGCCACCACCAATCTGACCGGTAAAGGCGCCGTAGCGAGTGAAGTTATTGGCCGCTGTAGCACTAGCATAGCGGTCTGTCATCACCCAGCTGAAGCCCGGCTGAATCAACACGTAGGGGTGCAGGAAGAAGTTGTCGTTGATAGGCGCCTTAATCTTGAAGCCCAGGCCCGCCGAATACGACTGGGCACGAAACCGCTGGCTAGCATTATTAAAGGTGCTGACATCGGCTGGATAGCGCAGGCGCAGGTAGTCCAGGTCGAGCTTAATGTCAAGCACTTTACCTATGTAGCGGCTGATATCGAGGCCACCGCTGTAGGGCATGTCCTTGAAATTCCAGAAGGAGTTGCCAAGGTCGCCGCGGTACTGCGTAGCATTAGCGTGCAGACCAATGGCCGTTTTGCGATCGGCTGTCTGGGCGTGTAGTTGGGGGACTGCGGCCAATAGACCAAGCCCCAAGAGGGTAGCTTTACAAGCTGTGTGGTTCATAGTAAACCAGGGTAATGGGTGAATGAAAAAAAATATTGTAATAGTGGAAATCAGTCCAGCTAGCGGGTAGTTTGAGGACTGATGAGCAGCAGTAACACTGCATAAACCACTTGCGAAAGAAAGCTTACTACTGAGGCAAATAGAGCGTAATAGCCCAGCTATCGGCACAGAGGACGGTGGCTGATAATAGCTTGTACGTCGTAAAACGCGACAAGTCTGAGTTGGCATCGAGTTAATCTGGTTTTGGACCGCAAACCGACAAAGTCCACTCACAGATTTAGCAGCCCATTAAAGCCAAGCTTAATGCGACTGCCTCACGTCTGAATTCAACGGTTTTCAGTCGGCCGTGGGTGAGGCCACTTCGCGCTACTTGATAAGGTAGGCTGCCCGCTCGCTCCAGCACGCTGGCTCGGTTTGACTAAGCTACTCCTACTTCGCAGAGGGGTCACCGTAGGCCGGAGATTGAGCATTAGTACGATGTTGCGTAGGCATGGGGGCATCACGACCTTCCACCTGTTTTTTGGGCAGTAGAAAAGCGATGAGGGCCACGACTAATACGATGGCTGCAAAGACGAAGAGGGCACCCCGCTTCAGGTTTCTCGGCACCGGCGACTTTGGGTCTTGCGTGGGTAGTTGGGGCGGATGCGGCTGCATGGGTTCGGAAGAAAGGTATACATCCTAATACGTAACCGTACCCTTGGCTAGCCAGCTTCAACAAGCAGCCAGCCTTGTATAGCTTGTTGCTTTTCAATAAAATACCGATGTAATTACACAGGTTGTTGCCAGGCACTGAGCCTATTTGGCTAGCCCGGCAGCAATTAAGGAAACCTCGCAACTACGCAGCAAAATCTTCGGAATGAAGCCTGCTGCTGTATTTAACACATTGTACCAGTGGGTATCTACCTAGGCTAAAAGTGGCTGGCTAGCCTTCTCTGCCCAGCCGGTTTACGTGGTTTTCACTTCAGCATTTCGACAAGAAGCCCATCCTAGCTGCTAGCCGCCTGACCCGCCTGGCTAGCATCTTCCAGGGGTGGTTAGCTGCTAGCGGCCAAACTCCAAGGGCCGGCCAGCGCTCGCTAGTGCTTTTTAAGCCACTGGCACAATCTAGTCTGCCCGGTAGAATCGTAGGTGAACGGATTGCAAAACGCCCGGCCGGCGTCAGCCCTGGGGCAGGTATCCACCGCGGCGGCCCAGTTTTTTTTGGTTTTGGCCTCCTTACTGGCTACTCATTCTACTCCGCCTCTTCTATTCTGCTCGCTATGACACGCTGCCATTTCAACCAACTATCGTTAGGTACTCAACAGCAGCTTGCTTTCCTGCACGGCACATTACTGGCTCAGCGCTGGGAGGGGAAAAATCAAGTTCATGTTTATCACCTAGATGTGGACGGGCCGGGCTGGGGATTCTTTGTGGAAGTATACCACAACTCGGAGCAGGATGGAGTTGCTCAAGTGCGCACGTTTACCAACATCAACTCGCCGCATTAACTACTGGTAAACAACTATTTATCAGACATGCCCGCAGGCTGGGTACCCCATGAGGCTGGCCCGCGCAGCGGCTAGGACGGTGTAGCCAGGCAAGTCGCGGCAGCCAGAATTTCTTGGTTTTGGATCGCGGCCCCAAGCTTGCGGCCCCAATGCTATCGAAGCACCTGCCGGGTAAAATGACCAGGAAAAGCAGGGCTGGAAATACGGTAAACCTGGTGCCAGAATAGCTGGACACCCGCCAAGGCCGCGGGCAAAACCAGCGGTGCCGGTTAGAGATCCTAGCTGCTAAGTATCAGTTACCGAATCCCGTCCAACATAGCGAGCCGGCCCAATGCTCAGATCGAAGCGGCATTGGGCGCTATCCTCGCAGTTAAGTAGCCAGTAACTATATGGAAGAGACGACCAACCGGCCCCGGGCATGAGCCGCCGCACCGTGCTGAGCAGCCTGGTGCCAGCCCTGGCAGTTGCCACTACGGCCGGCGCTTGGCCTACGGCCGCCGCCATGAACGGCCAGCCCCTGGCGCCCGAGCGCGGCTTCCCGGTGCGGCTGGTAGTGCCGCGGGCTGGTACGGCATGGCCTCGAGCAAGTGGCTCAGCAAAAGCATGGTCAGTGCCGTGCTCTTCGATGGCTACTGGCAGACGCTGGAATACGCCTACTGGAAGCGCGAGCGCGGCTTGCCTACCCTCACGCCCATCACCGAAATGCCGGTGAAGGCTGAATAGCCTGCCCGGCCCTGCACGAAGCCGTGCCTGCCGGCCAGCCCTACCGCGTATTCGGCGCGGCCTGGACGGGCGAGAGCGAGGTAACGCGCGTGGAAGTCAGCACCGATAACGGTAGCAGCTGGCAGCCCGCTCAGCTCCTCGAAGCCGCCGTGCCCTTTGCCTGGCGCCTCTGGAAATTTGCCTGGACGCCGCCCAGCACGCCGGAGCGCTATACCCTTCAGGCCCGCGCTACCGACCGCGCCGGCCGCATCCAGCCCAGCACCCACGGCCCCGACTGCCGCAACTACATGAGCAATAGAATTGCCGCTGTGGAAGTCGTGGTGCAGTAATCTGGAAGAAACTCTTCTCTCGCCGTGGCCAGCCTGCTGAGATGGTCAGCCACGGTGAGAAAAGACCTTAGGCAACTTGCACCGCATTGTTGGCTAGCTGGCGGCGATGGGCGCGAAAGCGTAGCAGGCCCACGGTCAGTACCAGCCCCGCCACGGCTAGGGCCGTGTAGCCCAGCCGGCCACCCCGCTCCGGGTGAAATTGCAGCAGGGTCAGGCCAAAGCCCACCAGCGCCAGGCTGGTGCGCACGTAGGTCAGCAGCGTCCGCTCATTGGCCAGGCGGGTGCGTTGCAGGGCCAGGCGATCGGTAAGGGAAAGCTGGTTCTCAGGGATGGGTGGCATGGCAACAAGACGAAAAGCAGTGGTTCGCTACGTAACCAGCAAGGGTTGCGGCGTGGCCCGGCTCGGCTAGCTTATACGGCGGCTAACCACCTAGAAACGATGCGTGGTAATCGCCGCTACTCTCCCACCGGCTCATACTGCGTGCAGAATCACGTAGAGCGAGGCGGTCGAAATCACCAGCCATAGCACAACCCCCAGCACGTAGGGCTTGACGCCGACTGAACGCACGACTTTAGCCGAAAGGCTGGCGCCAATGAAAAACAGCGTGATCGTAAGGCCGATTTTAGCCAGGCTCACCATCACCGGGCCCAGTACCTTAGTGGCTGGCACGTAGGCCGGGACAAACGTGTTGAAAAGCATTGCCAGAATAAAGCCGAAGATGAAGTAGGGAATCGTGATTTTCACCCCTTTCTGCTTGAAAACCATTGCCGTACCTAGCGCTACCGGGATAATCCAGAGCGCCCGCGCCAGCTTTATGGTGGTGGCTACTTCGAGCGCCTGGTTGCCGTAGGCCGCCGCCGCACCCACCACCGAGCTCGTATCGTGGATGGCAATGGCGCACCAGAGGCCAAACTGGTTTTGGCTCAGGTGCAGGGCGTGGCCGATGGGTGGAAAAGCAAACAAGGCAATGGCGTTCAGCACGAACACCGTGCCCAGGCCCACCGACATTTCCTCGTCCTTGGCCCGCAGCACCGGCCCAATGGCCGCGATGGCCGAGCCCCCACAAATGGCCGTGCCGCACGAAATCAGGTGTACTACGTGCCGGCTCAGCCCCAGCCACTTGCCCACGAAGTAGCCCAAAACCAATGTACCCAAAATGGACGCGACCGTAAATAGAATACCTTCCCGGCCGGCCTGCACGGCGGCGTGGGCATTCATGCCGAAGCCCAGCCCAACCACCGAGAATTGCAGCAGCTTGTGGGTGAATGCTTTGGTTTGAGTTGGGAAGGGATTGCCCACCGTTTGGGCTAGTAGCAGCCCCAGCGCCAAGGCGATGGGCGGCGAAGCCCAGGGCGTGAGGCAGTACACCAGCACCAGCCCGAATACTACCTGCCGCCAGGTAAACGCTCGCCCAAATAGTTTGCGCGGTGCGTGAAAGTACTGAAAAAGGCCAGCGGTATCCTCCGCCTCACCGAGCGCAGTGGTGGCGTGGTCCATCTCGACCGGCGGCGCCAGTAGCATGGGCTCGGCGGAGAGAACCGGCGATGTAGCAAGGGGCGCAGCAATGGCAGACTTAGACATGAAAAATGCTTGATTTACAAAGCAAATTTACGGTATCCTCCCCCATCCAGTTATCTCAAAATGTTATACTAAATAACTATTGGTTATGTTTAAAAGCAAGGAAGCAAACTTTTCTTATTTGTAAATCCCTGCAAAACAGTGAATTATTTCTCATTTGTCACCCCAGCGACCACGCGGCGTACGGGGCAGTATCACCAGCGTCCTCAACGTTTTAGCCAACTGGCTACTCAGTGCCAGTTGGCAAGCGTAGCTTGGCCTGAACCTGGGCGAAGCTCAGAAACCGCTGGGCAGCCCTGGGCAGCGGCTGGCCTTGCACCCACACGGCCTCAAACTGCCGGCGCAAGGCCAGGCCGGCGATGGGTACTACTTCGAGCAGCCCGGCGGCCAGCTCGCGCTTCAGGGCCTGCCGCGACACGAAGCCCAGCGCTTCGGGGGCCGCTTCGAGATAGCCTTTGATGGCCTCAGTGCTGTCGAGGTAAGACGCTACAGTCAAGTCGCCGAGCTTGATTTTGCGCTCGCGCAGGGCAAACTCCAGCACTTCGAGCGTGCCCGAGCCGCGCTCGCGCAGCACTAGCGGGCGGGCCAGCGCCTCGGCCAGCGGCAGTGACTGCGTCGGCGGGCCGGCGGGCGCAGCCCGGCGCACGGCCACTAGCTCATCGGGCATCAAAAGCTCGTAATGCAGATCACGGGACCGCGAGCGGCCTTCCACAAAGCCCAGGTCCAGCTCGCCGCGCAGCAGGGCCTCGGCAATCCGCTCGGAATTGACGTTGAGCAAACTCAAGTGCACGCGGGGATGGCGGGCCTGAAACGCGGGCAGCCAAGCCGGCAGCACGTACTGGCTGAGCGTGGTGCTGGCTCCCAGGCGCAGGCGGCCGGCGGCCTCATCGGGGTCGCGCAGGGCTAGCAGCTGTTCGTCGAGCACTTGCTGGGCGGCGGCGGCGGCCTCGGCGTGGGCTTGTAGCAGGCGGCCCGCTTCGGTAAGCAGCACCTTGCTGCCACTGCGCTCCAGCAGGCGCTGGCCGTACTGGGTTTCCAGCTCGCGGATGTGCTTCGTCACGGCCGGCTGCGACACAAACAGCTCCTGCCCCGCTTTGGTAAAACTCAGGTGCCGGGCCACAGCAGCAAAGACGCGTAAACGAAAATCGGACATAGCTGCAAAGTACGCAGCCTGGGTGGCTGGCCGGAAACGCCACGGCCGGGCCGACATAAGCCAGCTGTCATAACCAAAGCGTGCTTGCCGCGTAAAGCCAGCACTTAACGGTGATGGATTTCCACCGCGAACCGCCGGTGTTCCGTACGCTGCGCTGATGATTCCTACGAGACGGCCAGCTATTGGGGCTTCGCCGAGTAGTTCGTCCTAGCGTTTGGTGCCGTGGCTTTTCAATCTGTTTACTCTCGCTTCCTTCCCGCCCGCCTGCGGGTCTTCTCCCCTACCCCAACAGCCTGGTTTGTAGCACGCTGGCTACTGTTGGCTAGCCTGGTGGGCGCACTGGCCGGCACGGCTTCGGCCGGCTTTTTGGTAGCGCTCGAATGGGTCACCGTGTGGCGGGCGGCGCACCCTTGGGCGCTGGCGCTGCTGCCGGTGGGGGGCCTGCTGGTAGGCCTCGCCTACCACTACTTTGGTGACCGCGTAGTGAAGGGCAACAACCTGATTCTGGATGAAATTCACGCCCCGAGCGAAGTAATTCCGCTGCGGCTCGTGCCGCTGGTGCTGGGCGGCACGCTTCTTACCCACCTTTTCGGCGGCTCGGCCGGGCGCGAGGGTACTGCCGTGCAAATGGGCGGGGCGCTGGCCGACCAGCTTTCGCGTTGGCTGCCCCGGCGCGATCGGCAGCTGCTGCTCATTGCGGGCATGAGTGCGGGGTTTGCTTCGGTGTTTGGCACGCCACTGGCCGGGGCCGTGTTTGGGCTGGAAGTATTCTTGCTGGGCTCGCTGAGCTACGGGGCCATTTTGCCCAGCTTTCTGGCCGCCATCGTGGCCGACGTGGTGACGCGGGCCTGGGGCGTGGGCCACACGCACTACCCCGAACTGGCGGCGTGGCCGCTCACGGCCACGGGGCTGGGCTGCACCTTGCTGGTGGGCGCGCTCTTTGGGCTGACGGCGCGCAGCTTTGCTACGCTCACTCACTGGCTAAGCCGGCAGTTTGGGCGCATTGCCTACGCGCCGCTACGGCCGGTGGTGGGCGGGGCATTGGTGGCGGGCACGATGTGGCTGCTCGGCACCATGCGCTACAGCGGGCTGGGCGTGCCGGTCATTGTGGAGGCATTTCAGCACCCGCTTGCCCCGCAGGATTTTGCCTGGAAGCTCGCCCTAACGGCCCTCACCCTGGGCGCGGGCTTTAAGGGCGGGGAGGTGACGCCGCTGTTTTTTATCGGGGCCGCGCTGGGCTCAGCCCTGGCGCTGGTGTTGCCGCTGCCGGTGGCGCTGCTGGCGGGCATGGGCTTCGTGGGCGTGTTTGCGGGCGCGGCCAATACGCCGCTCGCCTGCCTCTTGATGGGGCTGGAGCTATTCGGTACCCACGCGGGCATCTACCTGGGCCTAAGCTGCGTGGTAGCCTATCTTTTTTCGGGCCACAGCGGCATTTACTCGGCCCAGCGAATTGGCCAAGCCAAAAACCCACTGCTGGGCCGGCACCTCGGGCGGCGCCTAGGCGAGCTGCATTAGCTTGTGAAGGACCCTCTGACTACGGAAGAGCGCCAAACCAGCGCGGTTTCAGAGTCAGTCTAGTTGTACCGTGGACGCTGCGAGTCCGCGCGTGGGCGCGAGCACTTACCCGCGCGGACTCGCAGCGTCCACGGTACAACCACTACTCCGCCCTTGAAGCCACGTTAAGTAGCCTGGCTGGCAGCGGCCGGGTCGGCAGCCCCGGTAGCCGCTGGGCTAGGTACGCGCTCGTAGTGAATTTCTTCGCGGCGCAGCTCTACTGTTTGGGGTTCGTGGGTAGTGAGCGCCTGCGTATGCACGTGCAGCTCCTCGACCAGCAGCAGGCGCTTGGTGACGACCAGCTCTTCGCGGAGCACGGGCACAATCATCAGGTCGCCTTCGTAGCGCACGGCGGGAGCTTCCTCAACGTAGCGGTTCACAGCCACGCGCTGCACCTGCACCTGCTCTACTCGCAGCGGTATATCAACAATTTGGGTATCCACGTGCACCGTTTTGTGCAGCACTACGCGGCCGGTTTCCACGGTTTGCTTTTCTACGCGCAGCTCCTCGGCAATAACGGGCAGCACCAAGGACTGGGCCAGGTCGATTGGCGGCGTAGACTCGGAAGAAGGTTGCATAAGGGAGCAATAACAACTTACCCGCCGTCCGGCAGATAACCGAAGGGCGGGTAAGTCATAAGTTAAAAAAAACCAGTACAACCTGGTGGGCACACGCGGGCCTACCAGGTTGTAAAGGGACTCGTGTACCTCAGGCAGTTGCCGTTAGGCGTGGGTCACCTCCGTTTCGGTTGCGACGGGCGGCGTGGCCCGCCAGCCCCCGAGGGCAGCGGCGGCGGCGCCAAGGCCGAGGCCCAGCGCGGCAAGCAAGGCGGCCTTGGATAGGCCTTCGGCAGCTGCGTCACCAGCCTGGCGGGCTTTCTGCTCGGCTTGTGCTTTTACCTGGGCAAACTTGGCCTGGGCCTGCTTGGCGGTGGCAATCCAGTTGTCGACGATTTGCTCCGATTCGGCGCGGCTCTTGCCGGTGCGCTGCATCACCACGTTCACGGCCGCGTCACGGTCGGCGGCGTTGCCGATGTTGTCGGCGCGGCTGATGAGCTGGTCTATCACATCATCGAAGCTCTGGCCGGCGGCCTGGGGGTTGGCGGCAGCCTGGCCGGCTTCATTTTTGGCTACCTGGCCGGTGGCGCGGGCCTGGTTTTCTAGGTTCTGGGGCGTTAGCTGGGCTTTGCCGGTTTGGCGTAGCAGCAGGCGAGCCTGCTGTTTGAGGTCGTTCAGGTCAATTCCTTGGTCCTTCAACTCGCTTTTGATGGCATCACCCGCACCAGGCGCCGCCGCGGCAATGCCCGAACCTATACCCGAGAGGGCGCGGCCCGCTACGCTCGTCACGCCGCCAATAATGCGGCCCACGGCGGTAGTAAGTAAGTAAAACGTGAGCATCGTCATCACAGCCCACGTCAGCAGGCCGTGCAGCAGGCCATCTGTCGGGCGAGGCATACCTGCCAGGCGGCTAGCCACCGTGGCGCCCAAATACAGCGACCCGAGCATCGTCACAACCCACCAAATGGCGGCTCCGACGCCGATGCCCGCCATCGGGTTTTGCTCTTGCAGCGGGTCGATGGTGCCCAGGCCGATGCCCAGCCCCAGGAGGCTGAGCGACAGTTGCAGCACAATAGCCAGCACCGCGCCGGCCAGGATGGCGCCCCACGAAATGCGCTTGCCCACCCGGTAGGCTTCCGGGCTAGCTGCGGGGGCTAAATGAGTTGGGTAAGCCGCCGGAGCGGCGGCCACTGTGTACTCATGGTCCGCGCCCGAACCAGTTGAAGTAGGAGTCATAGGAAAAAGCTTAGAGTAAAAAAATCTCCGGCCACAGCAGGTTGCCACGGCCGGAGAGAAATGAGAAAGGCTTACTTACCCTTCGACGTAGAAGCGCTGCCCGAGGTGTTGGCGGCGTTGTTGGCCGAGCCCGGAATCTGCTCCACATCTACTTCGGTGTTGCGCACGGTATCGTGAATAACTTCTTCGCGCTCAGTCACCTGCTTACCCAGCGATACTTCTTCGATTACTTTAGACTCTTTGCCTACTACAGCCCGCTCGGCGCTTTCCGTGAGCGTCACGTCGCCCTCTTTGAAGGCAGCGAAATCGGCCTCCGTAGCGGCGCGGTTTACGGGCTTGCGCTGGACTGTCACGTGCTCCTCACGCAGCCGCACGCTGGCTTCTACCGGGCGCTCCACAATGCGCGAACGCAGGCGTACGCCGCCGGTTTGCTCGGTACGCTTACCTACTTGCAGGGTTTCTTCGATAACCTCGGCGGTCATGCCGTCGGTGCTGTTAGCAGACTGGTTGGGCTTCATGCCGGCTTGGGCATCGGTGTAGCTGTTGCTAAGGCCATATTCAGCAGCCTTGCTGTCCACGTTGAGAGCGCCGGCATCGTCCAGAATGTCAGCCGCTTTGTGGGCTTGCTCAAGGGTATCGACGTGCACGGTCACCAAGGAATGGCCACTGCGGGTAATCTCGGCGTACGTGTGAGCTTCGTCGTTGTCGCCCCCAAAGAGCGAGCTAAAGAAGCCACTGATGCCATCTTTAGTCCGGCCAGCCGCGTCGCCTACTGCTTCGGTAGCGGTGCCGCTCGTATTGGTGTAGTTGTCGCTGGTATCATTGGCGCCAGCGGAGGCCTGCGATACGTCAACAAAATCTTGTTCGAAGCCGGCGCTAGTCAAGTGCTGTACAGCTTGCTTTGCCTCAGCAGCAGTTTCAAAAATGCCGATTACGGTTTGGTTTTTCATTACAAAAGGAAAATGCGGGGGTGGATAAGGGAAAGGGAATTTTCGGGAGACTGTAGGCTAGTAAATGCTTGCCGTTGGCTCCATCGCCTT
Organism: uncultured Hymenobacter sp.; assembly: GCA_964514915.1. Taxonomy (GTDB): domain Bacteria; phylum Bacteroidota; class Bacteroidia; order Cytophagales; family Hymenobacteraceae; genus Hymenobacter. Next base: position 5,239 of record CAZERY010000020.1, on the reverse strand, counting down.
GGGAGTATGGCTGGTTTACTGCCGCGACGCGGGGCCTGGGCAGCGCGGTCGCTCGGCTACTATAGACGTAGGGCACCAGGTAGTTTTGGCCGCCTTGGCCTCACGCTTGAAGCAGAGGTCAAAGCCCCTCTAGGGCCTGGCTGGCAGCGACGAAGAACGACGAAGAACAGGAGGAAACGCCCACCTTTTTACGACTAACGCCGAATCAATGGCAGGTTTTACTCAAGATAAATTCTTGATTAGCAAATTTACAGTAGTTATACGGAGCGACATCAGTATTTATTCGGGCCGGGTGCGTGGTCACCACCACTGCGCCGCGGTCGTACCGTATTTCTACCTGCTGCCAGCATCCGGGGTCAACTCAGCCACTCTTCACACCTGGCTAAGCACGATTGCGGAGTCAGGGTACGACCATAGCGCAGAGCCGTTAACTTCTAGCTTGATCGCCCTCCACGGGCGCCTCACGAGCCCCCTTTCCGAAAAGGAGAGAGGAACTAGCCCTAAGCCACAGATGTAAATAACTGGTTTCTAGTATGTTAATTTTAAAAATAACTACTACCTCCCCCTCTCCTTTTCGGAGAGGGGGTGAGGCGCTCGTGGAGGGCGATCAAGCTAGAACTCAACGGTTCTGAAAAGGCCGCGCTACTGCCCAGCGACTCAGAAATTGTGCTAGCTCTTGAGTAGCCCCTGCTGTATTGCGTACTTTACCAAGGCCGGCGTGTTTTTAGCCCCCGTTTTTACCAGCAGGTTTTGGCGGTGCGACTCCACGGTGCGGAGGCTGGTAAACAGTTGGTCGGCTATCTGCTGATTGGTAAGCCCCACGGCTACGAGCTGCAAGATTTCCTGCTCGCGGTGCGATAAGCCAGCTAGCCGTTTGGCATCAGGGTCCGCGGGGGCGCCTTCAGAAGCGGTGAGCTTCTTTAGGAGGCTAAAGCCAATGTCGGAACACAAAAACCGCTTGCCCGCCGCTACGGCCAATATTGCCGCTACGATTTCGCTTTTATCGGCATTTTTGAGTACGAAGCCGTGCGCACCCGCCGCCAGCACCTCCGCGATGGTATGCTCATTGGTGAGCATCGAGAGCATCAGAATACGTACGTGCGGGTACCGCACGTGCAGCTCTTGGGTGGTGGCTAGGCCGCCGAGCACAGGCATGTTCATGTCGATCAGCACCACATCGACGGGCACAGCGGGCAGCTGGTCAAGCAGCTTCTGGCCGTTGGCGGCTTCGCCGACTACTTGCAACAGGGGGTCGCCTGCCAGTACGGCTCGCAGGCCATCGCACATAATGACGTGATCATCAACCAGAAAAACACGAATCATTTAGAGGCCTGCTCCGGGGTAAAAGGAATACGAAGGCGAATATGCGTGCCGCAGCTGGGGTCAGAATCGAGGAGCATGGTACCGCCCAGCAAGTCCACGGCATCGTGGAGCAGGCGCAGGCCCAGGCCTTTGGCGGTAGCTGCCGGGTCGAAGCCCCGGCCATTGTCTTCGGCCCGCAAGCTCACCCAGCCGGGCAGCATCTCAAATTCGAGGGTGGCCTGGGTAGCCCCGGCGTGCCTGGCAATGTTGTGCGCCAGCTCCTGCGCCAACCGGTAAACAGCGGTTTGCAGCGGCGGCGATAGCACCTGCTCATCCAGCCACACGTGGCAAGTAAACTGGAATTGCGTCGTGGTCAGACTACGGCAAATGTCGCGCAGGGCCGGGCCCAGGCCCTGCTCGGTGAGCATAGTAGGTAGCAGCTCGTGCGAGAGCAGGCGGGTTTGGCTGATGGCTTCGGCCAGGAGGTGGTTAGCGTAGCTGCGCACCACATCCAGGGCCGGCAAGGCGTGCAGCGCGGGCACATCAAGCTGGCCTATTTGCAGCTTGACAGCGTACAGCAGCTGGCCCAGGCCGTTGTGCAGGCCTTCGGCCAAGTGGTTGCGCTCGGTTTCCTGCGCTTGCAAAATGGCTAGCAGCACCTCCTGCTGCTGGTTGAGCTTGAGGGCCCGGTTTTCGGCTTCGAGGCGCTGCATAGCACGGAGGGTGCTGCGGGTGCGGGTGTCGGGCGTATTCTCGGCTGGGGTTTGGTGCTGGTGCTGCTCTTGCCCCATACTAGCTTGCCAGTGAATGGCTATTCCCTCGGGGTGCGGCCAGCTTGCCACCGCCAGCCACTGGTCGGCCGCCGGCAAGTAATACTGGCCTGACAGCTGCTCGCCCGCCGCGGCCCGGCACAGGGCCTCGTAGAGCGGCTCGGGTAAGGCGCCCCGGCCCACCTGGGCCAGGGAGTGGCCCTGTGCATCGGTTGGGGTTACTCCCCACCAGGCGGCGGCTTGTGGGTTGAGATACAGCACCGTGCCACCCGCACCCAGCAGTAGCACTCCCGCGGGCAGCGTAGCTAGTAGCAGGTCGGCCCGCGAGCTAGCGGCCGGGCCGCCAGGTGCGGGGTCCACTCGCCTGGGTGATGGCTCAGATGGATGTTTCATAGAGCCGACTTGCTGCTTTCCCTCCTTAGCTGGCCCCAGCCGACTGGGCTGTGGCCCTCAATTGAGCCTTTCGTAAGGAGGAGGTTGTGCGCAGTGTACGCGCCTGGTTAACAATAGTTAACAATTCAGTTGCGACTCATGCCTGAAACAGGACACAGGGCACCCAATGCTATATCATTTCGTTTTAGAGTAGCGTGATTTGTATAGTGCGGAGTGTACCGGGGGCGCTGCGAGTCCGCACGTAGGAGCCAGCGAGCGTTCATCCGCGCGGACTCGCAGCGTCCCCGGTACACCGACTGCAAAACCGCTCTAAACGCTAGCCATCCTGGCTTAAGCGCCTAAGCAGCTGGCGACCGGTGGGCCACTCACCCAAGGCCGAATCGGCGTTCAGGTGGCCGTGGGCACCCACGCTTACCAGCTGGCTACCCCAGGCTGCCGCAAAGGCCGCGGCGCGGGGCAACGTCACGAACTCATCATTGGCCGACGCCACCACGATGCTCGGAAACGGCAACGCTTGCCGCGGCATGGGTGCAAAGTCCGTGACCTCGGGCGGAAAATCCGACCGATCGACATCGGCCGGGGCTACCAGCAACGCACCCGCCACCGCCGCTGTCGGGAACTGCTGCGCCCACTTTGCTACCGTGGCGCAGCCCAGGCTGTGGGCCACTAGCAGCACCGGCCCACCCACTTGCCTGATGGCAGCATCCAGGGCCCGCACCCACTCGGGCCCAGCCGGGTGCTGCCAATCGGCCTGCGCTACGCGCGGGTAGTGGTAGCGCTGCTCCCAAAGCGTTTGCCAGTGCCGGGGCCCCGAATTGCCCAGGCCTGGGACAAGTAAAACAGTCGTCATGGCGGTAAGTAAGGCAAAAAAAGCCAGGATAGTCGAAAGAAGCAAAAGCTAAAGCAGCTTTGAGGCTAGCGTACGGCCCGGCAGTAGCGCGGATTTTCAGTCCGCAAGTTACCGGGCCTGCTCCATGCGCGGGCTGAAAGTCCGCGCATGGAGCAGCGCTTCCGAAACTGCTCTGGCTCCTTCAACGCCCAATTTTACCGTGGTTGTCCCAGTGGCTGGACTTCACGTCCAGGCTGCCGGGCTGCCGCTTGATGGTGCGCGTAAAGCGCTCGCCGACGATGCGGCCATCGGGCCGCCGCTTACCAAAAAACAGCGTCACCGGCTCGCCGTGCTCATTGGTAACGAAGGTGATGTCGTAGCCCTTAAACACGTCGTCGATGGTCGTCGAGGGCTCAAAAACCTTACTCAGCTTCTTGTCTAACTCGCGGTGCAGCGGCATAAGGCAGGCGTAAATAGTTGTTGCGCAGGGCGCACGGGATCTCCGAGCAGGTTCGGAGCCAGGAGTATGGCTCAGCAGCAGCACGGACTTTCAGTCCGCGAATCGGCGGGGCCGGCCAGCTCGCGGCCTGAAAGCCCGCGCTACTGGTTTTGGTTGGGAAAATTCTGTTTAGCAGTAGCCCGGGCACGTAGCTGGCAACTACTTACCAGGTAGCCAGCGGGTTGTTTTGTTAGCAACGGAGCTACTAGCCAGCGGGTTGAGGGGTTGGCCGGCATTGCTTCTTTTTCTCCGCTTTGTCAGGCAGTAAGTTCCAGCAAGCCAAGACGTAGCGGGCGGCGGGTTATTTTGGGGCCAACGCCAGCCGCAAGCGTGCGTAAGCAGGGCCACGTTGCAGCTTGTGGCGCTTCTTATTTTGCTGCTATGCACCGCACTCTCGAACTCACCGTACCGCCCGCTGCCACCGAGGCCCTTCAGCACGAGCTGGTAGCGCTCGACGAAGTCATTGGGCTAACGGTGCAGCTCGGGGCCTCTAAAAAGCCGGCCGGCGACGTGCTGACCGTACACGTACTCAACCGCGGGGCCGATGAAGTGCTGCGCCGCGCCCGCGCGGCCGTGGCCGATGCCAGGTCGCTCAGCATCGTAACCAGCGAAGCCATCAGCTTTATCTCGCCCGCCGACCACCACGCCGTGGACGACGACCGCGACGAGGCCATTTGGGAAGAAATGGAAAGCGGCCTGCGCCACCAGGGCCGCATCACTACCAACTACTTGCTGCTGATGGGCTTGGGCGGCATTGTCTGCGCCCTGGGCCTCGTGGCCGAGCCCGTGCCGCAGGCGCTGGCCTTCGTAGCTTCCGCCGTTATCTCGCCGGGCTTCGACCCCATGACCAAGGTGCCGCTGGGCCTTGCCCTGCGCCGCTGGCCGCTCGTGTGGCACGGGCTGCAATCGGTGCTGGCGGGCTACGTGGTGCTGATACTAGCCGCGGCGGCCACCATGGCCGCTCTGGTGGCCAATGGCGACAGCAGCGCCCATGCTCTAGCGGCCAACCCGGAAGTGCAGCACCTGGCGCACCCCGGCCTGCCCGAGCTGCTGCTAGCGGCGGCCGGCGCCCTGGCGGGCCTGGTCACGCTGGCGGCTTTCCGGCGCAGCTTTCAGGCGGGGCCGCTTATTGCGATGGCTTTTATTCCGGCGGCGGCGCTCGTGGGGGCCGGGCTCGCGGTGGGCCGCTTCGACCTGGCGGTGGAAGGCTTGGAGCGTTTTGGGGCCGACTGGGGCTTTATCGTGGGGCTGGGGGTACCTTTTTTGTGGTTGAAACAGCGGTTCGTACACCGCCGGGCGCCACTGGCATAGGGCGGCTAGTTGCTTAGCACCAGTCGCTTACTTCCTTACTATTAGATTTCTACTTCGTGAATATCAAATTACTGCCGCTTGCTTTGGGCGGCCTGGCCATTGGCACCACCGAGTTTGTGATGATGGGCCTGCTGC
>CAZERY010000019.1:0-27261 GCA_964514915.1 uncultured Hymenobacter sp. | reverse complement strand
CGGCTCCGTTATCTGGTTCTCAATCACGTCGGCGTTGGCGCCCGTGTACGAGGTATTCACGCTGATGATGGGCGGGTCGATGGCCGGGTAGTCGCGCAGGGCCAAAAACGAGAAGCCCACCCCGCCGAAGAGCAGCAGCAGCAGGTTGACCACCGTCGCCAGCACGGGCCGCTTCAGAGATAATTCAGATATGTTCATGTTATCAATTAACAATTAACATTTAGCAATTAACAACTCGTATTTTTCATTCAGCAACCTGCTCTTTCACTCGTCGATATAGTTGTAAGAAAGATTGTTAAATGATAAATGTTAGTTGTTAAATGTCAACGAGCGCGCCGCACCTTCACCGGCTTGCCAGCTTGGGTAAAGAGCACGCCGTTGGTCACCACCGAGTCGCCGGTGGCCAGCCCGCTCACCACCGCGATCTGATCGTTTTGGCGGTCGCCGGTTTTCACATCCTGCATAAAGGCCTTGCCGTGCTTAACGAGCACCACCTGGTCCGACTTATCGCCGGGCATGATGGCGTTGGTAGGCAGCAGCACGCTACGGCGGGCCGCGCTGGTAGGCACGCTTACCCGGGCAAACGCGCCGGGGCTAGCCAGCGCGCCGACTGGCAGCAGGGCGCGCACCGTCAGGTTGCGGGTAGTTTGGTTAACCTGGCTTTCCTGGGCCTGCACGGTGGCTGGGTAGCGGCGCGGCGGGTTGCCGGCGAGGTGCACCGTCACCATCGTGCCGGGCCGCACAATGCCCCCATTCGCCTCGGGCAACGTAAAATCGACCTTCAGCTTAGTGTCGGCCTGCAAGGTGGCAATGACGGTAGTGGGCGTAACGTAGGCACCGGGGCTCACCTGGCGCAGGCCAAGCACCCCATCGAACGGCGCCCGGATAATCGTTTTAGCCAGCAGGGCCTGGGTGTAGGCGGCGTCGGCCTCGTTGCTGCGCACCTGGCTCACGGCCAGGTCGTAGTCGGCTTGGTTGACGCCCTGCACCTTCAGCAGCTTTTCGAGGCGGCCTTGCGAGAGGCGCGACACTTGCAGCAGGGCCCGGGTTTTTTGAAGCTGGGCCTGCAAGTCGGCATCGTTGATGCGGGCGATAATAGTGCCTTTGCGCACGCGCTGGCCCTCATTCACTTGCAGGTAGGTAAGGCGGCCGTTCACTTCGGGGTGCAGCTCGACGTAGTCGTTGGCTACCACTGCGCCGTTGGCTTCTACCGAGTCGGTCACGGCCGAGGGCTGCGCTACCACCACATCTACCAGGGCTGGCCCGTTATTCTTTTTAGCATCTTTGCCGCCGGCGGCGTCGGTTTTGGAATGGCAGCTAGCCAGCAGGACTAGCGCGCTGCCGGCCAGCACAAGCGGAGCCGAAAGTAAAAAGCGCATATGGGGAATAAGTTGAGATTCAGCCACTACGGCCGCGGCGCGGGTAGCAGCCAGCCGAAGGCCAGGCAACAGCCGGCGTAAAGTTCAGGTTCAGTGCGTACGCAATGACGCAGCTACCAGAGCGAGGTTGCGCCGCCGGGGAGGGGCGGCCCGTATTTTCACCCCATGAAGAAGCCCACCGCCGCGCCGCGCCCGCTCGCTAGCCCCGCCCCCGAGCGCAATTACTTTGCCGATGTGCACGAAGTGGTGCGCCTGGTGCCGCCGGGCCGCGTCACGAGCTACGGGGCCATTGCGCACTACCTGGGCGCCGTGCGCGGCTCGCGGGCCGTCGGCTACGCGCTCATGGCTTCCAACCTCGACGCCGCTACTTTCCAAAAAGACGTGCCCGTGCCCGCCCACCGCGTCGTCAACCGGCTGGGGCAGCTCACCGGGCGCCACCACTTTCCCACGCCCACCGCCATGCAAGAGCGGCTAGAGGCCGAGGGCGTGCGCGTGGACGACGACGTGGTAGTCGGTTTTAAGAAGCTATTCTGGGACCCGAGCGCGGAGCTGGGGTAAGGGTCGGGCCGCTACTTGCTGGTGGTGCTGGGCTTAACAAGCCGCAAGTCAAACGTACCGACTTGGGCTTTCACTATCTCCAGCGGTGGCTTGGTTTCATCATCGGGATAGCGCCCAACCTTCACGTACACGGGGGCCAGAAAGTCAGGCTGAAACACTAGCTCGCGGTCCTTGCGGGAGCCCAGCCGCAAATTCACCACACCTGCGTGTCCGGCGTATGGGATAGTAATAAATTGATTTTCTGCTAGCTGGCCCACAAGCTCCCCGTTTAGGTAAATGGGCTCAGGCTTGGCACCGAGGCTACTTTTGCGGCAGTAGATATGCACTAGTACCGTATCGGGCGTCGGTACGTAGTCGTCTTCGGCTAGCGTAGACACGCGGCCCGTCAGTAGGCTGAGGGTATAGGCGGTGGGTTGGCCGCTGGTAGAAGCCGCCGCAATAGCCCCGCCCACCAGGCCGCCCAGCATACTGGCCGTACTCACCGCCCCAGGGTCGGCCGTGCTCGGGCCCACAAAGCCGAAGCTGTCGCCCTGTCGCGCCAACCGCCAATAGCGTTTATGCTGATAGATGTACACGTGCTGGCCATCCGAAAAGCCCCACATGCCTCGTAGCTGGGCGCCGCGCGAGCCATCCGGCTCCTGCAAATAAGGAGTATAGGTAGAAACGTCTTCCCAACCCTTGCCCAACACCCGTTCTGGCACTACTATTAGTGCCGGGCTGCCCACTGGGTCATTAATGCGAAAATCGGGAAACGTGCGGTAAAACCCCGCCGGCCGCAGTGAGTCGGTAAGTATGGGGTAGGTGCGGCTGGCCACTGGCTGTGTTAGTTGCAGCTCGGCTACGGGGTGGCCTGGCTGAGCGGCTACGCTGCTCCAGTCTACGCGGGCTAGCTGCACCAGGCAGGCCTGGATGGCCTGCGCCAATTGGTGCGGGTGGCGAGCAGTGGTTTCAAGGCCTTTGCTCTGCACGGTTTCGTTGGTAGCCAGGGCAAAACGAGCATTGCCCTGGTCATCGAGTAAATAAAAATCCAGGGCTACTTCGTCGCTGGCCTGCTCACTGGTGAAAGTAATGTCTTCTTGCACGTGCAGGGCACGCACCAAGGCCAGCACGGGCTGGTCGGTGGGCCGAGCAGGCAGCTGCTGGGTTAGCAGTGCTTGCAGTGCAGTAGCTACGGTAGGCTTCAAGTCGGCGCGCTGGGGCACATTGGCCATGCCCCGCCGCACCGTGCCAATGCCCGCGCGTACACGCCGGCCATCAAGTACCTGCTTGATATAAAACGTGCGACCTGGTATTATCAGCGATTGGCTGCTCAAGTCAATTTGATAAGATTGCGCCACGCACGGGCTGCTTACGCACCCGAAACCTAAGGTAATAGCTGCAAAAAAAGTAGAAAAACGCATAAACAATTTACTAGGAGAAGTGCTTGATAGCGCTGCCAAAGATGAGAATCGCTCCGCAAATATCTACTATTCACACTGGGGAACATTTTCTTCTTGGTGCGCGGCTGGCACAACTATTGGCGCGGGGCTAGGTGACCGGCTACTTTCTGGAAAGCGATTGGCCAGAAGGCAGCACGGCAGAGATGATGGGCGACGGCTAAAGAAGCTATTCTGGGACCCGAGCGCGGGCTGGGCTAGCCCAGCCGCTACTTTATCAGCCGCGTAACGGCCGCCGCGCCCGTGTTCTCTTTAACTTGGCGCAGGGGCGTGGTTTCGGCCGGCCGGCATTCCAGGTAAATAGCGTTCATGCTGGTGGGAATTACTGGCAACAAGGTTTCCGGTCCGGTAGCTGGCATCAAGTACCCCGTCACCGTAGCCCCAATGGGCGGCGAGAATGACAGGTAATCGCCGGCTAGTAACTCCTGCGGGGCTTCCCCGGTAGATAGCCGGATGCGCACCGCCGGCCCCTTGGCGCTACGCGGCCGGTACACGAATAGCTGGGCGGGCCGCTCGGCCCCCGAGGAGATGGAAGTGCCCATGGACGGGCTTAGGCTGACAAAGCCAGTGGCCGTGCTTAACCGGTAAAGCGCTCGGTGCTCAGGGTTGGTGCTGAAAGCGCCGACGCCCGTGTAGGCCGCCGACGCCACCCCCAGCACATTAATGGCCGAATGACCTAGCGCTCCGGTACCGGTTCGGCCAAAAAAGATGTAGTCATTTTCGTGCGGCCGGAGGCGGTAAAAGTCCTGATCCTGACGGATGTAAACCTGCTGGCCGTCGCTAAACCCCCACACATCCATAGCTAGCACGCGCTTGCCGTCGAGGGCGTGATGATAAGGCTTAATTTCATCATCACCTATCCACTGGCTGCCAGCGTAGGGGCGGGTTTCTACTTCAGGCACTCCTGGCCCGCCGGGGCTATCGGCCCTAAACTCGGCCCAGGAATAATAAAAGCCAGGTTTTCGAGGGTCGCCTGGTTTTAGCAGGGGCAACGAGGTTTCGGGCTTGGGCTGCTGCACAGCGGTTAGCTGGGCCATAGAGTAAGTGGGCCCGGTGGCTAACCACGCAGTTTGGTTGGCGCCAACGGTGGCCGCGCTTAAGAATAGCGCGCCCAAATTAGCCGCATGGCCAGCCAGTACCGCGCCGGTTCCGCTGGCCAGTGATCGTTGAAACGTTTGGGCAAAGCTGGCTACTGCCCGATAACTACCAGCAGCCTGCGGAGCAAAAAAAACAGCTTCCATAGTCGCTCTTCCCATGGCTGCTCCCAGGCGATATGTTTCGTCAATTTCCAGTTTGGTTACGCGCATCACCACCGGTACGGCTTGAGGCTGGCCGGGGGCAAACTGGCTGAAGCAGGCCTGCATGGTTGCGGCTAGCTCGTCACGAAACATAACCGCCTGAGCCACTAGGGCCATTGCACCAAACGCATAGTTAGCGTTTTCTGGTTGAGCTTAGAATAATCAGGTGTCACTTTCTAGCTTGCAGGGCCACTTTTTGGATTAGAATTCTTCAAAATCATTTGTGAATTGACCCAGTAGTTACCTTGATGCTTTTGCAATCCACTTCGTTAAGATTGTGCTAATAATCAATACTATATGGTTATTAGCTCAACCGCAGAAACGTTAACTACGTGTTTGGTGCAATGGCCCTACTGAGCCACTGGGCCACTTGCTTTGGTGTAGCCCAGTGGCGTGCGGTAGGGGCGCGCATCTACCACTTGGGCCACGTACGCTGAGGTGGCTGGCAACGGGTTTAGCCCTTGTGGCGGGGCGAGATATTGGACCACTTGGGCCCGGCCTGGGCAGCCGCTCAGTACCAAGCTGAGGCCTAAGAGCGTAGTAAAAAAGGCGCGCATTCAAAAACTAATAGGCGGGTATAGTCTGCCGATAGGCTAGTAAGCGAGCTGCAATAACAGTAATATTCCAGTTAAACTAACTGGTTTTGATAACTGCTATGCCGCCTGCGCCAGATGGCACACCTTACTATTTCTGCCTAAGCGTAGGTGGCGCCACTACCAAATAGGATGGGTGCAGGTAGTGCTAAACAAGTTGTGGGCCTCGCCGATTAAGTGGGTTTTTAGCGTTTCATGCGCAAATTTGTGCCGCACCCATATTTCTTTGTCTTTTCCCCGCTTGCCCCGATGAACGCTGCCGACCTGAACCAAGCCCTGCTGACCCTGATTGAAAAAAAAGCCGAGCTGCAAAAGCTTACTTACGACGATGCGCGCTACGACGACGTGGAAGAAGCGCTACATGACCTCGAAGACGATTTTAACGACGACTACGGCTCCGACCTCGAAGCGGCCCTCGAAACCGTGCACGCCGACCTCAAGTCGGACACCGATGTGCTGCTGCCCACGGCTTATTTGCCGGCTGGCCTCACCCCGCACAAGGAAGATGGCGTGTGGGTCGATTCCGAAAAATATCCTGGCCGCGTCCGCCTGGTGCTGCGTCCTAACCCCGCCCGCTTCGTGCTCACCACCAGCAAAGGCCAGGAGCACGAGCTGTGGGAGGCCTAAGCAGGCATTAGTAGCCCCGAGGCAACTAAGCAGGCCGGTCGCCAGCAATACGCTGGGGGGCTGATCGCTTCGCCTTAATAAAGGAGAAGTAATCAGCTTGGTGGCCCTTCACCACAATTACACCTCTATCAGCCTATATTCATTCGCGAAATCGCACTGGGTTTGGCAATGGCTGCTGGCACTGCCTGCCTGGGCTAGCGGCGGGTAGGCAGGCAACCTTTGGCTGACTGCGCGCATCTACTACTATATGTTTCACGACTAGCTGTTTTCGCCCATGCTGCTTCCTACTCGCTTTACTGCGCGCCTACTCGGACCGCTGCTAGCCCTGGCTACCATAAGCTGCGCCCCAACCTACCAGCTGGGGGTGCAGCCCGCTACGGCCCATACGCTGTTGGCTAGTGGCCAGCCGCAGGTAGAAGCCGCGGCCGATGGCCTGGCGCTGGGAGTGCGCTTTTCGGGCTACGAACCCGAGTGGCTGGTGTTTGAGGTTGAATACCATAATGAGGGCTCTGTGCCGGTTACCATCGATCCCTCTAGTTTCGCCAGTGTCCCGTTGCGGGCGGAGGTAGTGCCTCATGGCCGGCGCGTCAAGCGCGGCGAGCAGGCGTCCGCCGCCGCCGCCGCGGCTAGCCTGCACGCTCCCTGGCCGGAGCTGCCGCCCGCGCCGCTGCCCGCCCTCGATCCCGCCGCGGGTATCAGCCAGCTAAAGGCGGACTCTACCCAGGTGGCCGCCAGCCCCACCTATCCCAAAGTTCTGGCCGTCGGGCTGTTTACCGTGGCCCTCTGGACCGACATCGCGAACAGCGGCAAAGACGACACCTCCGGAACCTCAGGCAAGGGCCTAAACTACAAGGAGATGCGTGGCCGCGAAGCTAGGCGTAACACCCGCCAGGCCGTTCACGAACTGACCTGGGCTGTCTACCATGGCATCAACAGCGACACCCGCGCGCATCACGCCAGCATCATCCACACCCTGGCCCAGCGGGCGGGGCAGCTGCGCAAGTTCGCTTTGCAGCGCGTACAGCTACAACCCGGCCAGCAGGTGCGCGGCTACGTGTACCTGCCGCGCTTCGACGCCGCCGATGGGATGCAGGTGCTCGCCCCGCTCGGGCGCGAGCCAGTAGCGCTCAACTTTGTGCAGACGCATCAGCGGCGCTAGTCTAGCCCTTGGAAAGTGTCAAAAAAAAAGGCGCCCGGACCAATAGGTTCGGGCGCCTTTTTTAGTGGTGCTTTATACGAAATCGCTTAGCTCTAACCAGCGCTCCCCCTTGCTATCCAGCTCTTTATCTACGGCTTGCAGTCGGGCCGGCCAGGTGGTAAGTTCCTGGCGCGAGCCCTGCCCGGCGGCGAGGCTGGCTACTAGCTGCTCCTTCTCGGCTTCGAGCGCCGCGATGGCTTTTTCCAGCTGCTCAAACTCCTTTTTCTCGGCAAAAGAAGCGCGGCGCTTGGCGGGCGCGGCCGCCACCGGGGCCGGAGTAGCCGGTGCGGCGGCAGTGGCTTTGGCGGCCGCCCGGGCGGCTTTGGCAGCGCGCTCTTCCTCTTCGAGGGCGGCTTCGCTTTCGCGCTCGGCCAGGTAGTCGCGGTAGTCGGTGTAGTTGCCGGGGAAATTGAGCACGGCCCCGCCCGGCTCCAGCACAAACAGGTGCTCGGCCAGATTATCGAGGAAGTAGCGGTCGTGGCTCACAATGAGTAGGCAGCCGGTAAAGTGCAGCAGAAAATCTTCCAGAATGTTGAGCGTCGCCAGGTCCAGGTCGTTGGTCGGCTCGTCGAGAATCAGGAAATTGGGGTTCTTAATCAGCACGCGCAGCAGTTGCAGGCGCCGCTTTTCGCCGCCGCTCAGCTTGCTCACCAGCGTGTATTGCTGGGCTGGTGGAAAGAGAAACAGATTCAGGAACTGGCTGGCCGTGAGCACGTCGCCGTTGGCCAGCTCCACCACTTCGGCCACCTCCTTCACGATGTCGATCACGCGCTGGCTGGGGTCAAACTCCAGCTCGGTCTGAGTGTAGTAGCCAAACACCGTCGTGAGGCCCACGTCGATGGTGCCGGAGTCGGGCTGGAGCTTGCCCGTGAGCATGTTAAGTAGGGTAGACTTACCCGCGCCGTTGGGGCCGACCAGCCCGATCCGGTCCTTTTTCTTGAATACGTAGCTGAAGTCGTCGAGCACCACGTTGTCGCCAAAGCGCTTGTTGAGATGCTCAGCCTCAATGATCTTGCCGCCCTGGCGGGTGGTTTTTACGCTCAGCTCCACCTGCTGCTTGCTCAGGTTGGTGCTCGCCTTTTCCTTGGTCACGTAGAAGGCGTCGATGCGCGCTTTCTGCTTGGTGCCGCGCGCCTGGGGCATGCGCCGCATCCAGTCAAGCTCCTTTTTGAAGAGTTGGCGGGCTTTTTCAACCTCGGTCGCCTCGCGCATTTCGCGGTCGGCCTTTTTCTCCACAAAGTAGGCGTAGTTGCCCTGGTAGCGGTACATCTGGCCCTTGTCGAGCTCCACAATTTCGTTGGCCACTTTGTCCAGAAAGTACCGGTCGTGGGTCACCATCAGCAGCGTGAGGGTGGGGGAGGAAAGTCGGTTTTCGAGCCACTCTATGGTAGCCAGGTCGAGGTGGTTGGTGGGTTCGTCAAGCAGCAGTACGTCAGGCTCTTCTATGAGCACGCGGGCGAGCGCTACGCGCTTGCGCTGGCCGCCCGAGAGCATGCTCACATTGCGCTGCAAAAGTTCGCCCAAAATGCCCAGCCGGCCCAATATCTGCTGCACCTGCGCCTCGTAGTCCCAGGCGTTGAGCGAGTCCATTAGCTCCATCACGCGCTGCAAGTCGTCGGGCTTGTGGTTAGGGTCGTTCACCACGTGCTCGTAGTCCTTGATGGCGCGCAGCGTATCGTTTTGGCTGGCAAAGATGGTTTGCTCCACCGTCAGGCTTTCGTCGAACACCGGCTGCTGGCCTAGGTACGTCACCCGAATGCCCTTGCGCACGCTCACCGAGCCGGTGTCGGGCGCCTCCAGGGCGGCCAGCACCCGCATAAGGGTGGTTTTGCCGGTGCCGTTGATGCCCACAAAGGCTATGCGCTGCCCTTGTTGCAGCCCAAAATTCAAGTCCTTAAATAGCCAGCGGTCGGCGTAATTCTTCGAGATATTCTCGGCGGATAGCAAATTCATAAGTCCCGTAAAGGTACGGCTCATGCCTAGCCTTCCTAAACACCAGCAAAGGCACCCTAAAAAAGAACGTCAGGCTAAGATGTTTTTGAGCGGGCTAAACGCTATTTTAGTTTGGCCAGGCTAGCCTTGATGCGCTCGAAAGCCACGCGCAGCTTCTCATCGGCCGCCGCCGTGCTGAAGCGAATGCAATCGGGGGCGCCAAATGAGTCGCCGCTGACCGAGGCCACGTGCGCATCGTTGAGCAGATACAGCGCCAGGTCGGAAGAGTCTTTGATTACCGCGCCATCGGGCGCAGTGCGGCCGAAAAACGCCGACACATTGGGAAATACGTAAAATGCTCCGTCGGGCGTGGGCGTTTTCAGGCCCGGAATAGCCTGGGCTAGCTCCAGCACGAGGTTGCGGCGGCGATGGTAGGCCGCCACCATCTCGTCGGCCGAGGCGCGGCCGCCCTGCAGGGCGGCCAGCCCGGCGCGCTGCGCAATGGAGCAAGTGCCCGAGGTGATCTGGCCCTGAAGCTTGTCGCAGGCCGCCGCAATGTCTTGGTGGGCAGCCATGTAGCCGAGGCGCCAGCCCGTCATGGCGTAGCCCTTCGAAAAGCCGTTGACGGTGATAACCTGGTCTTTCACCGCCTCGAACTGGGCCAGGCTCACGTGCTCACCCGTGAAGTTGATGTACTCATAAATCTCGTCGGCCAGGGCAAAAATGCCGGGGTGCTGGGCGAGCACCTCCGCGATGGCCTCCAGCTCGGCGCGGCTGAACACCGCGCCGGTCGGGTTGCAGGGCGACGAGTACATCACCAGCTTGGTGCGCGGCGTAATGGCGGCGGCAAATTCAGCGGCCGTTACTTTATAGTCGTTTTCAAGGCTGCCCATGATAGGCACGGGCACACCCTCGGCTAGCTCCACAATGGCGGCGTAGCTCACCCAGTAGGGCGAAAAAATGATGACCTCATCGCCGGGGTTTACCAGCGCCAGCACGGCATTGGTGAGCGACTGCTTGGCCCCGGTGCTCACCACAATCTCGGTGGGCTTGTAGGATAAGTTGTTGTCACGCTGAAATTTATCGCAGATGGCCTGGCGCAAGTCGAGGTAGCCAGGCACGGGCGTGTAGAAGGTGTAGCCCTCATCCAGCGCCTGCTTGGCGGCGTCCTTGATGTACTGCGGCGTCTGAAAATCGGGCTCGCCAAAGCTCAGGTTGATCACATCGACGCCTTTGGCCGCTAGCTCGCGGCTCTTTTTAGCCATTGCGATGGTCGCCGACTCCTGCATGTTCAGGATGCGGGCGGAGAGATAGGTGGAGGGGTCAGCCACGGGGGCCGGGGCAACGCTACTAGTAGCCATAACTTTAGAATAAGTAAACGGGCGAATTGCAAATGTAGTCGCCGGCTAGCCTACTATTCGGCCTTCACAACGCACTTCGCTGATATTTCCTTAGTTTTTTTAAGCTAGGGTAGTGCTTGAAATAGGGACTTAGGTAATAAGCAGCGACCCCGCTCCCGGCTAGCCACAGGCAGGGCCGCTACAGTATCTTGCGCGGCCACCAAGTAGCGTCTGGCTTCCGCGTGGTTACGCATGTATTATGACTCACAAACTGGAAATCTGCGCTGCTTCGCTAGCCTCGGCCTTGGCCGCCCAGGCCGGAGGAGCCCATCGCATCGAGCTGTGCCAGAACCTGGAACAAGGCGGCATTACGCCTTCCTATGGTCTTATCCGGCAAGTGCTGGCGCGGGTTAGTTTGCCGGTGTTTGTGCTTATTCGGCCGCGGCCGGGCGGCTTCGTCTACAGTCCAGATGAGCTGGCAATTATGGCTGCCGACGTGGTCAGCTGCCGCGAGCTGGGTTGTGCTGGGGTAGTGTTTGGAGTATTAGATGGTAATAACCAGGTAGATGTGGCCAGCTGCCAAAAGTTGCTGGCGCTGGCTGGCCCCATGGCCGTCACCTTTCACCGCGCTTTCGATACCTGCCCCGACCAAGCCCGGGCGCTGGAAGCTATCATTGGCCTAGGCTGCCAGCGGGTGCTTACCTCCGGCGGCCAGGCTACGGCCATGGCGGGCCAAGACCAGCTAGCCGCCCTGGTAACGCAGGCGGCCGGGCGCCTGCAAGTGATGCCAGGAGCGGGTATTACGGCGGCCACTATCCAGGCGCTGGCAGCCCGCACGGGCGGGCGCGAGTTTCATGCCAGCGCCAAGCACCAGCTACCCGCCGACTCCGCCGATGGCCTATTTCAGGCAGTGCGCTTCGAAACCGACGCTGCGCAGGTAGCCAAGTTGGTGAGCGAGCTGAATCTAGGTGCCAGCAGCCAGCAGCCAGTTGGTTTTCCGCAGTAAGTAAGCTGGCCCTGAGCTGGCGAGCAAAGGCGAGCGCTTTCTGCATCAAGCATTGCCTAGCTGGCGCCAGCCGCGCCAGAGCGTGCGCAAGTCCATAGCAAGCTCGTAGTCTTTGGCGTACAAAAACTCGAGGCGCCGCCGGGTAGCCACATCGGGCGGGGGGCCGCCCGGCACCGCATCGGCGGGCGAAAGCACGGCCGCGCTGCCCGCGGCCTCGGGCGTGTAGCGCAGGCCCACCCAGCTGCGGCGGCCCAGTAGCACCCGGCCGATATTGGGCAGCAGCCCGCCCGGCTGGCGCTGGCTCCAGAAGAGCAGGGGCGCGGCGAGCAGCAGCAGCAGGCTAGCCAGCAAGTCGAGCAGGCGCTTGGTGCGGCGCTGGGTCGGCAGGGCCAGGCGCAGCGCTAGGTCGAGGGTGTAGTAGTCGCCCGAGGTATTTTTGCCATTGCTGCCGATGATGTACTGGCTGTCTTCGGGTAAAATCTTGTAGGCAATCGCCGGCTGGGCGGGCAGGCTCAGCATGAGTTCAATAATCTGGCTGGCCGGCAAGTCTTTACCACAAAAAATCAGCTCGTTCAGTTCGTAGAGGCGCACCAGCTCGGGCAACTGGCGCAGCTCGCCGAGCTGGTCGGGTAGGGGCAGCGGCGCGGCAGGGGGGGCTAGCGGCGCTGGGGGGGCAATGTAGCCGATAACGGTGGCCGGCACGTGGGCATTGGTCAGGAGCTGGCGCACGCGCTGGCTCTCGGTAGCCGAGCCGATGATAGCCAGGCGCTTGGGGCGGGTTTCAGTGAGGCGCAGGTTGCCGTGGCGTAGCCAGTGAGCGAGCAGCCGACGGCCCATCAGCGCGGCCACCGCCCAGGCACCGCCCAGCACAATGAGTGCCTTCGAGAAGCGCCAGCTATCCAGAAAGTTAGAGCCCGCCGAAATGAGAATCGTGCCCGCCGTAATGCCGCGCACCACCGGCCCGGTGCGGGCGGCCCGGTCGTAGCCGCCGCTCAGCCAGGCAGCCAGCAGCCATACTCCGATGTAGACCGGCACGGCCACCAGCATGTACTGCGGCGGGTAGGGCAGGGGCACGTACTTCTGGTTGCGCTCCCAGTAGGTTTTGAGGGCGTACATCCCGCCGTAGAGCAAGCCCGCATCGGCCAGTACGGGCGCGGCGGCGGTGGCCCAGCGCTGCGCCACTGCCACCCCGGCCCGCAGCCAAATGGCGCTATTAATGAGCAGCGAAAAAAAACCGGCCTGGCCCGGCGCAAAGTGCTTTTGGGCAAAAATGACCATGGCCCGGTAAAACACAAACACGTAGTTGACGCTCGTGCGCTTCGTGCTTTCGCCCTTGTAGTGGATGATGCGGGTGCCGGGAAAGTACCAGTTGTGCCACCCACCCTGCGTGAGGCGGTACGAGAGGTCGATGTCCTCGCCGTACATAAAGTAATCTTCGTCGAGCAGGCCCACCTGGGCGAGCGCCGCCTGGCGCAGTAGCATAAAGGCGCCGCTCAGCACCTCTATTGCGTGGGCCTGCTCTTTGTCGAGAAAGCCCAGGTGGTAGCGGCCAAACGTGCGCGACTTGGGAAAAAACTGCGCCAGCCCGAACATCTTGTAAAAGGCCACGGCGGGCGTGGGCAGCCCGCGCTTGCTCTCGGGTAAGAAATGCCCCTGGCCATCAAGCATTTGCACGCCGAGGCCGCCGCAGCGCGGGTGTGCATCCATAAACTCGCAGCACAGCCGGAAGGTGTCTTCCTCCACCAGCGTGTCGGGGTTGAGCAGCAGCTGGTATTGGCCGGTAGCTAGCCGCAGGGCTTGGTTATTAGCTTTCGAAAAACCGGGATTATCCTTGTTTTCGAGCAATATCACCTCCGGAAAGCGCGCCCGCACCATTGCCACCGAGTTGTCGGCCGAGTTATTATCAACCACAAAAACCTCGGCGGGCTCGCCCAGGCGCTCCACTGCCTGGCGAACCGAAAGCAGCGCCTGCTCCAAAAAGTAGCAGACGTTATAGTTGACAATGACGACGGAAAGCTTCACGTTTTAGCTGTTAGCCACTGGCTGCTAGCTGTTCGCTTCCTTCAGCCCTTTGTTTACCCACCAGCGTGAGTTGGGCAAAGCTAACAGCTAGCAGCCATTAGCTAGCGGCTCATTTTTGGCGCTGCCGCTCCACAATGCTGCGGCCCAGCGTGATTTCGTCGGCATATTCCAGCTCGCCACCCATCGGGATGCCGCGCGCAATGGTGCTGATATTGAGGTGCTCCAGGTCGCGCAGGCGGCGCGAGAGGTAAAACGCGGTCGTGTCGCCCTCCATGGTAGGCGAAATCGCCAGGATGATTTCGCGAATCTCCGAATCTTCGGCCGCCGCGCGGGCCACCAGCGAATCGACCTGCAAGTCGGCCGGGCCAACGCCCTCAATGGGCGAAATAACGCCGCCCAGCACGTGGTACACTCCCTGGTACTGGCCCGTGTTTTCGATGGCAATGACGTCGCGCACGTCGGCCACTACGCACACCAGGGCGTGGTCGCGCAGCTTGTTGGCGCATATTCCGCATTCTTCACTGTCCGAAATGCTGTGGCAGGTGCGGCAATACGTGATGTCGAAGCGCATCTTGGCGAGCGCCTCGGCGAGGTTGGCAGTGGTATCGGTTTCGGCTTTGAGCAGGTGCAGGGCTAGTCGCAAGGCCGTTTTTTTGCCGATGCCGGGCAGGCGCGACAGCTCAACTACCGCGTTTTCAATCAATTTGGAAGGAAAATCCATAGGTGTCTAAAAGTGCCTTTATCAGTGCAGAGAGGCACTCTTTGGGAGAGATAATAACAGAGTGGTCGTTAGCAGCAACAGGCAAGCAAAACGGGAAAGGATAGCGAATGAAAACAAGCAAATCAACCCCGTGCGTTCCCGTTTTGAGCAGGTTCTCGCCCAGCTGAAGAGGTAGCGCCAGCGATGGCTGGCTACCAAAGCAGCGAGCCTCGCAAGCTTGAGTTCAAACTTGCGAGGCTCGCCTTTATTTTGAGTAGCCCAAAGGGCATTGCCTCAAACGATGTCGGCCGAAATGCCGCGGTCGTGGATGGCCGAGCAGCGCGGGGATAGCTCTTCGAAGGTGCCATTTTTGACCGCGCACTTGCCCTTGTAGTGGATGAGCAGCGTGCACTGCTCGGCTTGCTCGGGCTCGTGGCCGCACACGTCGATGAGCGTTTGGATGACGTGGTCGAAGGTATTTACATCGTCGTTATACACGATGAGCGTACGCAGTTCCTGCTCTTCTTCGAGCAGCAGTACCTCATCTTCGTAATCAATCTGCGGGCGAGTAGCGGGGAAAGCCATAACACAAAAATACGCCAACGGCGGCTGACAGTAGGAAGGCAGCATTCGGGTAATAACCCGCGCAACGGCGGTTTCGTTTCGCTCAAACCAGGGAATCCTCCCCGTGAGAACGTCAGGCTGAACAAGTTGAAGCATCGCTAGCTGAAGCGGTAGAAACGCTTCAACTTGCTCAGGTTTATGTTCTTATGAGTGACTTAAAAACCGGCTACTCGGCTTTGCGGTCGCCGCCGGTGAAGTCGAGCATCCAGCCCGGATACTCGGGAGCCAGCTTGCTCACTTTATCGAGCTGCTGCAACTCTTCGGGCGTAAACTGCACCGCCACGGCCGTGAGGTTGTCTTCGAGCTGCTCCATTTTCTTGGCCCCGATGATGACGCTGCTCACCACTTTTTGGTGCAGCAGCCAGGCCAGCGCCAGCGCGGCTACGGTGCTGCCCTTGGCGTCGGCCATGGGCTTGAGCTGGTCGATGATGTCGAAAGCCAGGTCTTTATTGACGGGCGGGAAATCGAAGCCACTGCGGCGGCCTTCGCCCTGCTGGTTTTCGCGGGTGTACTTGCCGCTGAGGAAGCCGCCGGCCAGCGGGCTCCACACCATGAGGCCCACTTTCTGGTCGTTTAGCAGCGGCACGATTTCGCGCTCCAGGTCGCGCCCCGCGATGGTGTAGTACGCTTGCAGCGACTGAAACCGCTCGAGATGTTGGTAGTGCGAAATGTCGAGCGCCTTCATCAGCTGCCAGGCGGCCAGGTTGCTGGCCCCGAGGTAGCGCACTTTGCCGCTGCGCACGAGGTCGTCGAGGGCGCGCAGCGTCTCGTCGAGCGGCGTAAGCGGGTCGTAGCTGTGAATCTGGTAGAGGTCGATGTAGTCGGTATTCAGCCGCTTGAGGCTCGCCTCGGCCTGGGCCACGATGTGCTTGCGGGTGAGGCCCACCTGGTTGGGGCCATCGCCCATTTTGCCGCGCACTTTGGTGGCTAGCACCAGGTCGTCGCGCTGCACGCCGAGGTTGCGGATGGCCTGGCCGGTGATTTCCTCCGAAATGCCTTCGGAATACACGTTGGCCGTGTCAATAAAGTTGATGCCGGCATCGAGCGAGCGCTTGAGCAGGGCGTCGGCGCCAGCCTGGTCGACCCCGCTGATGGCCGCAAAGCGCCCGCCGCTGCCGAAGGTCATGGTGCCGAGGCAAAGCTCGGATACTTTCAAGCCGGTATTACCTAACAGATTATATTTCATGGTACTTAAATGTGAGTGAGCGGGGCCAACACCAGCCCCGGTGCTACTACGTTAAACTGCCCAGCGGCCGGGGGGTTGCGGCGGGATGGTGGCTAGCGGGCTGCGGGCCGTAATTTTCGGCCTGGCTCGGTGCCTGTTTAGCCGGTTTTGCCAGTCGTCATGCGCTATGCCAGTTCCCTCTTCCGATTTTAAAAAAGCCCTGGCTCGCCTTTCCGATAAGGAAAAAGAGGCGCTGCTGCTGCGCGCCGTGCGCCGCGACGCCGAGCTGTACGATACCTACAGCTACGAGCTGCTGCCCGAGGTGACGCTTGCCACCGTGTATGAAGCCAGCGCCGACCGCATCCACGAGCTGTTCAACGTGGCCGTGACGGGCCGCCTGCTCAACCGCAGCCTCGTGAAAGCCCTGCGCGGGGCTACCCAGGAAGCCACCCGCGCCCGCCGCGTCACGAAAAGCAAGCAGCTCGAAATTGACCTGGGGCTGTACACGCTGCGGCTGATCTTTGAGAACTACACCGGGCAGTTTGACAGCGTATACCAAGGTTTTTTTGTGGGCACGGCGCGGCTGGCGGTGCGCCTTACGCAGGCCATTCCCAAGCAGTTGCACGAAGATTTGTGGCTGGAATACAAGCCTGAGCTCGACGACTTCCTGACCCAGCTGCACGGGCGCAAGAAAAGCCGCGAGCTGAAATTTGAGCTGCCCTGCGAACTGACTTTACCCGCTTAACCAATGGCTGACCAACCGCTCGGAGCGCCCGGCTGGCCGCAGGTGCCGCGCCTGCTTACGCTGCACAACTCGATGAAATCGACTCGCGATCCGATTGGGGCACTCAACCAGCTGCTGGCGCACTACGGCGACACGGTGCGCCTGTACCTGGGCGGCGTGCGGCCATCGGTGGTGACGCGCGACCCCGTGCTGGTGCAGCATATTCTACGTCAACACCACCGCCGTTACTTCAAGTCGGACCTTACGCACGGGCTGCTGCGCTACCTGGGCCGCGGGCTGCTCACCAACAAAGGTGCCGATTGGCTGCGCCAGCGCCGGCTCATTCAGCCGGGCTTTCACCGGCAGCGCTTGGCCGGCCTCACCTACCTCATGCGCGAGGCCACCGACGAGTGGGTGGCGAGCCTGGCCAGCCAGCTCACCGCCGAGCAGCCCGTGGTAGAGCTCGACGCCCACGCCGCCATGACGCGGGTGGCGTTTCGCATCGTGGCCCGGTCGGTGTTTGGCGATAGCCTCGGCGAAGGCCAGCTGGCCCAGCTCAGCGACTGGCTCACGGCTATCCAGGCGTTTTATGTCAACCCCATTCGGCAGCCGTACTTGCGGCCCTGGCATTGGGTGCGCGGCAACTACGGCCGCCACGACCAGCTAGCCGCCCAGCTGCGCAAGCTGGTGCGGGCGGCCATTGGCCGGCACCGGGCCGCGCAAGCCGCCCTGCCGGCCAATGGCCGCCCTCGCCCGACGACCTGCTGCAAATGCTGCTCGACGCCCGCTACGAAGACGATGGCCAGCCTATGAGCGAAAACCAACTGCTCGACGAGCTGAATATTCTGCTCGTAGCTGGCCATGAAACGTCGGCCAACGCCCTGGCCTGGGCCTTTTCGCTGCTCGCCCACTACCCCGAGGCGCAGCGCCAGCTGCGCGCCGAAATAGCTGCCCAGCTACCAGGCAGTCAGCTAGTCGAATTTGCCGACCTGCCCCGGCTGCCCTACGCCCTGCAAGTGGTGCAGGAAGCCATGCGCCTCTACCCACCCGCCTGGATTATGGACCGCGTAGCCACCGAGGCCGACGAGTTTCGGGGGTGCCTATTGCCAAAGGCACGCTGTTTTCGCTCTATATCTACGGCCTGCACCACCACCCTGATCTTTGGCCCGATGCCGAAGTGTTTCGGCCCGAGCGCTTTGCGCCGGGTGCTGTGCCCGCGCCGCCGGCCTACGGCTACCTGCCCTTTGGCAGCGGCCCGCGGCTGTGCGTAGGCAACCAATTTGCCCTCACTGAGTTGCAATTGGTACTGATTCAAACTCTGCGAAATTTTTGCATCGAGCCGGCTAGCCCGGTAGTGCCGGGTACCAATCCGCTCATCACCCTGCGGCCCAGCGGCAAGATGCGCCTACGGTTTAGCCGCGCATAATCCGTAAATTAAAAACCCCGTCTTGCTGAGTGAGTAGCAGAACGGGTTTTTCATGGGTTATTGAGCCAGAATATCCTGGTACTCGGTGTGGTGGCGCTGGGTGAAGAAGGCCATGAACTCGCAGCTGGTGCGCACCTTAAGGTGCTGCTGGCGCGCAAAAGCCAAGCCGGCGCGGGCTAGCGCATCCGACTCGCCCTGGCCGCGGCGGTCTTCGGGCACGAAGGTGTGCACAAAGTCGATAACGCCGGGCGTGGGCAGCGTATAAGCCAGCTCGGCGGGCTGGTCGGCGGGGCCGCTGGTAAATTCCTGATCGGCGGAGTTGTGCTGAACGTTCATTATCAAGAGGGAAAAAGGGGGAAGTAGCTTGGTTAGGCTAGCGCGGCGGTGGCCCAGGCTAGCCATAAAAAGCCAGAACCCGTACAGTGAGTAAGGATAAAGCCGGGCGCGGCCCGAATGGTTTTCTAATTCTTTCCCCTCCCTTGCCATGAGCAATATAATTTCTGCCCCCGACTCGTCCGAAAATTCATCGGCTGCCGACCCTCGGCCCGCCGGCCAGCGCGAACGCGCCGCCAACGCCTATCTCAATCCTAACGACCCTGCTAAGGATGCCGAAGCCGGCACTCCAAAGTATGGTGATTTTGGTAAGCCCGAAGATGTCGATGCCACCCCGCCGAAAAGCAGCCAGAACGACGGCAGTAACGACAACCCCGACGAATTCAGCGAATTCCGCAAGTCGGACAACGTCGAAACTGAAGATACTACCACCGATGCACAGGATGAAAATGCCGTGCAGCAGCGTGGCCACGTAACCCAAAACCAGGATCCCCAAGCCGTGCGCGCTAGCCAAAACGCCGATAACGACGTGCAAAGTGCTGCCTGGGCGCAGGACGACCCCCGCTACGCCGGTGGCCACGCCCGCGCTTCGTGGGAAGGCGAAAACGATAAAGAACACGATAACAACGACTAAGCTCATGGCTTCTATCCCGCAATCTGCCCCCGGCAACAACCTCAACGGTAAGGCTGCCGCCACCGCTACTACCGACGCGCAAGCCGACGCCTCGAACAACGCCCGCACCGAAACCGAAAAGGAATCGGACAGCTTTCTTGATCGGGAGACGGCCGGCCAGGTATTCGATGACAACAGCGGCCAGCAAATGGACGATATGATGGACGATTCGATGCGCTCCGACATGCAAGCCCCCGTTGGCCCAGCCCCCGCTTCGGACGAAAATCTTCCCGATGAGCTCATCCGCCCCAGCGAAGCCGGCTTCACGCTCCCCGAAATGCAACACCAGGGCAAAACCTTGACTGCCGAAGGTGACGACGAGAAATAGCCTCGGCTAGCGCCAGCGCCTAGCCACCAAAAAGCCCACAGCTGTTAAGCTGTGGGCTTTTTGTGCATTTGGGGCGTGGGTGGCATCAGGTGAGCATGCTTGCATTTCGCCGTTTCCCGCTTCGTCTGGTGTTGCCATCAGTATGGTTCGCGCTTTGGTTTCTACTCACACTATGGTTCAGCCTGACACTATTTCCAGAACCAGTACCACAGCCGAAATCAGAAATTCAGTGGCAGTTGCCTTTTGGGAGTTCTTGCAGTGGAGGAATGATATTACTGTATATGTGCCCTTTGAAGCCATCTCTAGCCGAGCGGGAACGGGTAGCTATTATGTATAAGCCACGTCATGAGCTCGATACCTTACGCCAGTGGCATGACATTGATTTTATAGGCGTTCCTTTGGCAGATTTTATCAACCTCCAGGGCACCATAGAAACTATTAAATTGCAGCAAGTGAGTGCTAATAAGAGTCTAGGTGTAAGAATTCGGTTTCATCAACGAGCGACCTATACTAGCTTGCTCGGTGTGTTGGATGTAATGGGTATTTTCAACCAGAAAATGTATTGGCTTGATGTGCAGCACCAACCTATGACGTTATATGCTGTCGACTACGGTGATGAGTAAAAATGTTGCTAGGCCAAATCATGAATTTGCCAGCCTACTTGCAACCTGACCCTTACCGAGCCGGTATCATCGCCCATGCCTGCCCTCCCGCCCGACTTGCGCCGTGCCCTCTTCGACTTGCCGCCGAAGGAAAAAGACCAGTTACTAGCCCGCCTCGTGGCCCAAGATGCGGTGCTCACCGAGCAGTTAGCTTTCCGCCTGCTCGAAGGACCCGAGGCGCTGGACGACCGCCGCGCCGCCCTGCGCCACCAGGTCGACGACCCCGTGCGTGGCTACCACCAAACCCCAAACGACCTGCTCGTTATCCTGCGGCAGTTGCAAGCCCGGCTAGCCTACCACGCTCGCATCACTGGCGATACCTGGGGCGAGCTAGAGCTGAGCTTGCGCTTGCTCGCCAACGTATTTCGGCACCAGGCCGAAGTAGTAAGCCGGCTGCACGGGCCCACGCAGCCCTTGCTTCAGCACTTGGTGCGCCGTACGCAGGAAGCCCTGCGCCAAGCCGAAAAGCTGCACTCCGACTATCACCTGGAATTGGCGGAGGCAACGGGTATTGTGCTGGCTGGCCTCTATGCTTCGGGCGCGGCGCCCCTAGCTCGCGAAGTCGGTTTGCCCCGGTATTGGCCCAGCACGTAGCACGGATGATGGTTTGAAATAATCCAAAAAAGGGGGTGGTGACCAGAGAGTCGCTAACCCTTTTTTCGTAAGTACTTAATGCGTAGTCATCCTTACCTTTGCGATTGGCTTAACTGCTTGATAATGTGTTATGAGTAAATTCTTTATTCTTTTAGTGCTATTGGGTTTTTGGCTGGTTCCTGGGTGGGGGCAAACGGCACCACCTACCATACCTGGCAGACTCGTTATAAAGCTAAAACCAGGTGCTAGCCTAGCAGCCGTACAACTTGCGCTGCAGAATCTAGGAGCTAGTGGGGCCTCCCAAAAATTTCCGTATACCCAGGCGCCCAACCCCGAGCAGCCCGGCAGTGTAGATCTGCGCCTGATTTATCAGCTCGATGTGCCGGCCCCGGCTAACCTGGCCAAGGCTCGGACGCTGCTGCTAGCCAGCGGCGCAGTCGAGTACGTAGAGCCGCTCTACATCCGCGCGCCGCTCTACCAACCCAACGACCCTAGGGCCGATTCGACCTACGGCAACCAGTACCACCTGCTGCTCATCAAGGCGTACCACGCCTGGGATTTTACGCAGGGCGATACGAGCGTGGTGATTGGCATGACGGACACGGGCTTTCGCCTGAGCCACGAAGACTTAGTGCACCAAATAAAATATAATTATGCCGACCCAATCAATGGGGTGGACGATGATGGCGATGGTTACATTGATAATTTTAGAGGGTGGGATATGTCGAATAACAACAACGACCCCAGCTATGAGGTCCGCACCACCCACGGCTCGCTGGCGGCCGGCCTGGCTGCCGGCCAGACCGATAATAGCAAGGGCATTGCGGGCGTGGGCTTTCGGTGTAAGTGGCTGCCCCTACAAGTATTTTCGGGCCTAGCCACAGGAAGCTTCGCTGGGTTTGAGGCCATTGTGTACGCGGCTGATCACGGCTGTCGGGTCATTAATATGTCGTGGGGCGGAGCAGGGGGCTACTCGCACTTCGAGCAAGATGTGTGCACCTACGCCGCCGTCAATCGCGATGCGGTGCTGGTAGCCTCAGCTGGCAACACGCCGGCCAATCTGCTATTTTATCCCGCTTCCTACGAGCACGTATTATCAGTAACCTCTACCGATAGCGGCGATAATATTGCCAATTTCTCGACCTATAACCCCCGTATCGACTTGGCCGCGCCGGGCGTAGAGGTGCGTAGTGTGGGGGGTAGTAATGTAGGTTCGATTGCCGGTCCTGTCGATGCCGACTATTGGATTGGCACGGGCACATCCTTTTCGGCGCCGCAGGTAGCTGGGGCCGCCGCCTTGGTGCGGGCGCGATTTCCACAGCTCACCGCCGAGCAAGTAGGCGCACAATTGCGCCAGGCAGCCGATGCCAGCATCTACACCCAGCCAGCCAATATTGCTTACGTGGGCCTGCTGGGTACTGGCCGCCTCAACGTGGCTCGGGCAGTAGTGGCCCTCACCCAGCGCGAAGTGCGCGTGGTGGCTAGCACCTTCGCCCCGGTCCGGTCCGGGGGCTACGTCCCCGGCGATACCATTCGGCTGGCTACCACGGTGCGCAATCTGCTGCTGCCCGTGACGGGCCTCACGGTCACGCTCACGTCGTTGTCGCCTTATCTCACCGTGCGACAAGGCACATTTGCCGTGGGCAACCTAGCTACGCTAGCTTCGGCCGACAATGCAGCAGCACCCTTCCGGCTGGCCGTAGCAGCTAGCGGCGTGCCCCTCAATACGCTGGCGCTGGTACGCTACCACTTTGCGGGCGACAACGGCTACCAGTCAGACCAATACGCGAACATTCTTCTCAACTCCGACTTTGTGCAACTCGATGCCGGCGACCTTAGCTTGAGCCTGACCAGCCGCGGCAACCTGGGCTACGACGATCCCACAGCCGCGGTGGGGCTGGGAGCCAGCTACTTGGGCGGCCCCCCGCTGCTCAGTGAAGGCGGGCTGCTGCTTGCTACCTCACCCACCCGCGTGGCCGACCGCCTGCGGGCTACTGGGGGTACCATACGCCAGTCTTTTTTCTCCCTGGCCCAGGTGAAGCGGCTAGCCCCTGGCCCGCGCGCCGACCAGGAGGCACAAGGCACGTTTCGCGATTCGCTGCCCGATCCGCTCCGCCCGCGCTCGGTGGGTGTGTGCGTGCGCCAGCACGGCCAAAGCTGGGCCGCTCCCGCCGCTCGGCGCAATGTGATTTTGCTTGATTACTCACTGCGTAATCTCACGGCCGACACTCTCAAGCCACTCTACGCTGGCATCTTTACCGATTGGGACTTGCCAGGCAAACCCGCCCGCAATGTGGCCAGCTGGGACTCTATTAACCACGTGAGCTATTGCTACGACCCCGTGGCTAGCCAGGTATATACTGGCGTGCAAGTGCTGGGCCCAAGTGCCGCCGGTGTATACGCCATCGACAATAATGCCCCAGTTGGTACGCCCGTGTACCTAGCCGATGGCTTTAGCCCCGCCGAAAAATACCTGGTGCTGAGCGGCGGCTTTGGTCGGGCACACCGCACGGCCGGCACCAGCCTCAACGGAGCCGATGTATCGACGGTCGTGAGTGCTCTTGTACCTAGTCTCGCCCCGGGCGACTCGGCCAGGGTGGTTTTTGCGGTGCTAGCTGCGCCGTCGCTGGCCGAGCTGCAAGCAGCGGCCCAGGCGGCCACCGCGGCCTATAGGCAGCAGGCGTTGGCCGCGGCAGCGCCAGCTGCTAGGGCTGGCTGGCTGGCCTATCCTAACCCCACGAGTGGGCGGCTGCACATCGAGCGGCCTTCAGGGGCCGGTAGCTCCTGCGTGCAGCTATTCGGTACTGTGGGCCAGCTGGTTATGGCTACGCTGCTGCCCGCTAATGGCGAGTTGGATCTGAGTGCCTTGCCGGCCGGCCTATACGTGGTGCGCATCCCCGGCACTGGCTTTGCGCAGCGGGTAGTGCGGCAGTAAGCACAGTGAAGAGCTAGCGTTGCCGGGCCGCTAGTCGCATGCAAGGCTGCTCTACCCAGCGGTAGAACAAGCCAGCTACGCCTAAGGCCACAGCTAGGCATACACCCATAACCAGCGTACGGCCAATGTCGGAAGTGGGAGCAAGTAGGCGGAAAAGCACAAATTCTGTGGTGCGGCCCACCAGGACATGGGTTAGGTAAAGGGAATAAGAGACCTTGCCTACCCAATCGAGGCCCGGTATTGGCCGGTGCAGCAGTACAAGAGCTAGTGCCGCGGCTAGCCCCGTTTTAGCTGCATATTCATCCAGCAAATA
Organism: uncultured Hymenobacter sp.; assembly: GCA_964514915.1. GTDB lineage: Bacteria > Bacteroidota > Bacteroidia > Cytophagales > Hymenobacteraceae > Hymenobacter. Next base: position 3,395 of record CAZERY010000019.1, on the reverse strand, counting down.
GTACGTCAGGGCTGTAAAAACCACCAGGCAGCTTCCAAAGGCTAGCGTGCTTAGTTGGCGCTGCTGCCAGTGCAATGCCGTGCCACCCAGAGCAAAAAGTGGGCTATATACAAAAATTGTAGCTGGAGGTAGCAAATGCAGTGCGGCCACGACCGCCAGTAGTCCAAAAGCCAGCCCAAACCCCGTAAGACGGGCCTGCTTGTACACTACCCCAAAAAACAGGCCTACAAAGCAATAAAACTGTAGCTCGGTAGCCAGGGTCCAGCAGGCTCCTACAAACCAATTTTGCTGGCTGAATGGTACGGTGAAGAATAAGTTGTGCAGCACCCGGCTAGCAGTGAGGCCGCTTAAAAAGTGCGCGTTGTGATTAAGGAGCTTATCGGTGATAACCCATTGAGTAATAACCAGCAGCATAGCCGCGTAGGCCGGTAGGTTGATGCGTACCAGTCGGCGTCGTAGGTACCCACCAAAGTCGCTAAGCTGATAACCCTTAGCCAATAAGCTATAAGGGATGATAAAGCCCGAAATCACAAAAAAAACGTCAATGCCCAGGTAGCCGCGCTCAAATAGCTGCTTGCTGAAGCTCACGAGCTCGCGCTCGGGTAGCAGGCCCGAAAAGTAATGAAAGCAGCATACGCTGAGTGCTGCTAGTGCCCGCAGGCTGTTGAGCCCCGCCTGGTACGGCAGGCGAGGAGCTAAAGGAGTGGCTAGCATGGCAATAGCGACAGCTGCACTATTAGTAGCAACTTGGCAAGTAAAAAATAACTACTATTGAGCTAGCAAAAAATAAAGGTCCTTACCTAACGCGGTAGCTGGCCCCATTCAAATGCAAAAAGCCGGGCCTAGATGGGCTTGTCCTTACCCACATCTTTTTCCGGCTTCGCCGAGGTAATGCCAAGGCCCTTTTTCGCTGGCTTACCCTCGCTTGAAAAGCGGCAAATTGGCTAAGCACCCATGCAAAAACGCCCTTCCAGCCGTATGGCCGGGAGGGCGTTTGAGTTTTGAGTAAGGACCAGCCCATCTAGGCCCAGCTTTTTAGTGGGTAGCTGCTTAGAGGCTTACATGCCCGAGTGCGTGGTGCTATCCTTCATCGTGCCTTTGCGGGGCTTGGTGGTAGCTTTCATGCGGTTGCCGGCGTCATCTTTGCCCTTTACCTTCATTTTGCCGTCTTTTTCAACTTTGGTTTTAACGGTCATGCCGTCTACCGTTGTTTTGTTTTTGTCGCCGCCGTCGCTGGTAGTCGTTGTCGGAGTAGTTTGGGCCGAAGCAGCGGTAGTGAGCAGGAAGCTCAAGGCCAGCGTAGTAGCGGAGAGAAGAGTCTTTTTCATGGGTTGAAAGTAAAAAAGGTGTGGCTGCCTATACGGCCGAGCTTGGGGTTGGGGTTATGTAGGAATCGGATTATGCTGCTAAGCCTTTGGAAGCAAAAACCCAGCCATCCTGTGATGGCTGGGCTGGCGTAGCTAATGAGGTCAGGCTAGGGCCGGCGGTTTACCGCATTCAGGTCTTCGAAAGCGTGCTTGAGGCGCGCCACGAAGGTTTCCTCGCCTTTGCGCAGCCATACGCGCGGGTCGTAGTACTTCTTGTTGGGCGAGTCGGCCCCGCTGGGGTTGCCAATCTGGCTTTGCAAAAAGCCTTCGTTTTTTACGTAATAGTTCTTGATACCTTCCCAAAACGCCCACTGCAAGTCAGTGTCAATGTTCATCTTGATAGCTCCGTAGCCGATGGCCTCGCGGATTTCTTCTTGGCTCGAGCCCGAGCCGCCGTGAAATACGAAGTCGATGGGTAGCTCAGCCTCAATGCTGTGTTTGACCCGCAGATGCGCCTGCGAGTTATGCAAAATTTTGGGTTGCAGCTTCACATTGCCGGGCTTGTACACGCCGTGCACGTTGCCAAAGGCTGCCGCAATGGTAAAGCGCGGGCTGATTTCGCTTAGCTGCTCATAGGCGTAGGCTACTTCTTCGGGCTGCGTGTACAGCTTCGAGCTGTCCACGTCCGAGTTGTCAACGCCGTCTTCCTCACCGCCGGTCACCCCGAGCTCGATTTCGAGCGTCATCCCGATTTTGGCCATGCGGGCCAAGTACTCCTTGCAGATTTCGATATTTTCCTCAATTGGCTCTTCCGACAAGTCGAGCATGTGCGAGCTAAACAGCGGCTGGCCGTGCTGCGCGTAGTACTTCTCACCCGCTTCGAGCAGGCCGTCGATCCAGGGCAGCAGCTTTTTAGCGGCGTGGTCGGTGTGCAAAATCACGGGTACGCCGTAGGCCTGCGCCATCAGATGCACGTGGTGGGCGCCCGAAATGCCGCCCGCAATGCTGGCTTGCTGCTTGTCATTGGGCAAGCCTTTGCCAGCAAAAAACTGCGCACCACCGTTAGAAAACTGAATAATAACCGGCGAATTGAGATCACGAGCGGCTTCGAGCACGCCGTTCACGGTATCGGTACCGGTCACGTTCACCGCGGGCAGGGCATAGCCATTGGCTTTGGCGTGCTGGAAGAGGGCCTGCACTTCGTCGCCGTGCAGTACGCCGGCGCGCAGGCCGGTGAGAGTGGATGTTGCCATGAGCAAATAGAGGCGGCGCAAAAGGGCGGCGCGCCCACAAAGAAAACAAGCAAACGGCGGTTTTGGCGTTGCCTGAGAAACTGCTTGCCAAATGACCATAAAAAAACCCCTGCTTACCTACTAGGTAAAAGGGGAGTAGGGCCGCGTGCCTATCACTGTTTCCTGACTAACTTCAACCGGCCACGATCGGCAAGAAGAGCGAAATAACTAGTGCGCGTAAGGCACTACCGGCCCGCCCGATGCTTGGAGTAGCCGCTCTACCAACGGCATCACCAGCCGCAGCTTAGCCTTGATGCGAAACCAGTCGGCATATTGATTTAAGTACTCCAAATTTTCATCATCCAGCCACCGCAGGGTTTCGCGCAGTTGTTCCACTACCTTGATTCCCACGATGAGTTCGGCCAGCTGCTGATCGTTTAGCTGCTCACGTTGCTGGCGGTAGTACTGCTGCAAGGTCGCGTCGCCCAATTGTAGTAATTCGCGAGCAAATTCCCAATGAGCCAGGTGATTACCATCGGACTCCAGCACGCGGACTATGTAAAACTTGAGTATGGTCAGCTGCTTCGCCGTAGCTGCATTTTCTACCGGCATACGAATAGAGCGTATGGAAGAAGTCGAGAAAACGTGCATATATACACTCTGTAAGACTTTTTTGCCCTTTACTTCACGATAAGAAAGCAAGGGAGGATGTCTATTTTAGGAAAGCTTAGCTGGCCAAGCCCAACCCGGCTGAGCAAAGCGAGCTGCTTTACCATGGTGATATAGCAGCTTTGTTTTGCGGGTCGTGTGTTGAGCGCGTAGCTAGTTAAAAGAAGAAATGGAATAGGAATAGGGT
>CAZERY010000018.1:0-27312 GCA_964514915.1 uncultured Hymenobacter sp. | reverse complement strand
TGGGCGAGCGCGTCGAGCGGTTTGCGAAGCTGGAGGACGGCTCGTTTCAGCTCTATACCACCGACGGCACCGAGATTCAGTGCAAGGCCGTGGCGATTGCGGGCGGGCTGGGCTCGTTTGAGCCGCGCAAGCCGGCCGTCGAAAACCTGGAGCGCTTTGAGGGCGGCAAGGGCGTGCATTACATGGTGCGCGACCCCGAGCACTTCCGCGACAAGAAAATCGTGATTGCGGGCGGCGGCGACTCGGCCCTCGACTGGACCAACTTCCTGGCCAACGTAGCCAGCGAGGTAACGCTGGTGCACCGCGGCACCACCTTCCGCGGCGCCGCCGACTCGGCCGAAAAGGTGCAGAAGCTACACGAAGCCGGCAAAATCAAGCTCGTGCTCAGCTCCAACGTGACGCACCTGCACGGCGACGACGAGCTGCTGCAACACGTCACCATCACGGGCAACAACGGCCAGGCCGAAACCGTACCCGTCGATGCCTTCGTGCCGCTGTTCGGCCTCACGCCCAAGCTCGGCCCCATCGGCGAGTGGGGCCTGGAGTTGGAGAACGACGCCGTACTGGTGAACACCGTCGACTACAGCACCTCGCTGCCCGGCGTGTACGCCATCGGCGACATCAACACGTATCCCGGCAAGCTCAAGCTCATCTTATGCGGCTTCCACGAGGCCGCCCTCATGTGCCAGGGCGCGTTCAAGTACATCTACCCCGACAAAAAATACACCCTCAAGTACACCACCGTCAACGGCGTACCCACTCTTTGAGCTGTTAACTACTAGCGGTTAGCCTTCGCTAACAAAAAGCTGACCGGTACTAGCTAGCAGCTAACAGCTGAATCAATGACTGACATTCGCATTTACGTAGAGGAAGCGCCCGGCCAGCGGCGCGAGCTGGAAGCGCCGACCGATATGGGCCTAAGCCTGATGGAGCTGCTCAAGGCCAACGACTATCCCATTCAGGCCACTTGCGGGGGCATGGCGCTGTGCGCGACCTGCCACGTAGAGGTGCTGGCCGGCCCCCCGCTGGCCGAGCCCAGCGACGATGAGTGGGCGATGCTCGACACGCTGCCCGTGCTGCACGAAACCAGCCGCCTGAGCTGCCAGATTCGCCTGGCGCCTACCCTCGACGGGCTAGTGGTGCGCGTGGCCGGCGTGGGCACCTAGAGCAGTTTCGAAATCGCTGTACCGTAGCGCGGACTTTCAGTCCGCCAGTGCAGGGGCCTCATAACTCGCGGACTAAAAGTCCGCGCTACTGCCTGGCCGTACACTGACTCCAAAACTGCCATAAGCAGCTACTAACTGGCACATTAGTAAAGCTATAAAGCCCAAGAAGCCCGGCAGTGCTGCCGGGCTTCTTGGGCTTTAACGTAGTAGGCAACGGCTAGCGGCGACGCTTGTGCTTGGCAGCGGGCCTGGCTTTCGCTTTGGCTTTTTTGGTGGCCGTATGGTGCTTGGTTTTGGTCGCTACCTTTTTGGCTTTATGGCTCGCGGCTTTATGAGTAACTGCTTTGTGGCTCGCGGTTTTTTTGCTGCTGCGACGGCTGGCTTTGGTGGCGCGCGCGGCTTTGGTGCGGCTGGCTTTGCTAGCCTTGCTGCTTTTGCTGGAGCGGCGGGCGGCGCTCGTTTTACTGAGGCGGGCGGCGGCTAACCGAGCGGCGCGGCGCGCGGCGCGCGAATGGGTAGCGGTTGCGTGGGTGGCGGCCGTAGCTACTTCCTCGGCGCGCACGTCGGCGGCTTCGTTGTAGTGGGCTACCGCATCGATTTCGGGAGCGGCGGTGGCTAGCTGCTCGGCCGAGGCGGTGGGTTTGGACAATTCAGCGGCTTTTTTGCGCCGCACTGGCATCAGGAAATCGCGTTCGGCCCGCTCACGGGTACTGAGTCTTTCTTCGCCGGGCAGCTTCGTAACGGCGGGGGCTTTGTCGGCTTGGGCCCAGGCGGCGGAGGTCGTCAGGGACAGGGCAAAAAGAGCAACTAGCTTCCTCATCAATAACTTACTGAAATAATGAATAAAAACAAAAATAGGCCGCAATGCCTAACCGCGCAAGCCGGCGGCAACTCTACTGCCGAGGCTAGCCCGGCCGAGCCGCCGCGCACATTCTCAAACAATTACTTCAGCCGGCGCGGCGCAACCGCCTAGCCCAGACGCGGCTACTGCGGCGCAATGGTGAGCCGCTGGCCCGCCGAACGCGCCCCAAACTCGGGAGCATATAAACATTGGATTTGGCTGAGGCCACCCGAAAAGTTGCCGGCCTGGCTAGCCCGCAGCCGGTATTCGAAGACGTGGGTGCCGCGCGGCACGGCGCTCAAAAAGAAGTTGGTGGCTGCGTCGCGCGGGCTCTCGTAGTAGCCCAGCCCGGCCTGGTAGCGGTAGCCGCTGAGCTGGCTGATGGGCTCGAGGCCCGCCGCGCGCTGGTCTTTGAGATGCACGTATTCGAGCTCGCGGTCGGTGCGCAGCACGAGGCGCACTACCAGCGCATCGCCGACCCGCAGGGGCGTAGTGGCGGTAAGCTGTTCGAGCTGCGGGCCGCTGGCGGTACGGGCTTCGCGGTAGAGCTGGCGCTCGATGCTGAGCGGCGTGGCGGCGGGCGTCACCCGGTCGATATCCTCGAAGTACTGCCAGTAGAGTGCGCCCCAGGCTACCCCGGCGCTGGGCTTGGTGACGGTGACGAGGCCCTGGACCGCCTGGATGTCGGGGGCTAACCAGCTGGTTTTAAAGTAGCCCGTGCCGGCCTGGATGGCTTCGGGCTGCACGGGCTGACCGCCAACGGTGACTTGTAAAGGTTGGGTGGGAGCTAGCCAGTCGGGGCCGCGCAGCAGCAAGGCGTAGCAGGCGTCGGTGGTGGCACGGGTGCTTTCCCAGTTGTGGGTTTGCTTTTGGGTGAGCAGCCAAAGCTTCAGCTCAGCCACCGCTTGTTGGTCGTTCTTGATTTCCTCGAAGGCCTCGATGAGCGTGGCCTGGGTTTCGGTAGGCGCCTCGCGCCAGTAGTAGCCGGGGCGCACGTCTTGCCAATACATGCCCAGCTCGGGCGAGTGGAGGGCGTTTTCGGCCAGCGCCCGCAGGATGTCTTGAGTGGCCGCTGAGGCGGGCTTTGCGCGGTAGAGAGCCAGCGCGGCCTGGGCCTGGAGGTAGCGCGGCTGGCCGGCCCAGTAGGTGGCGGCCTGGCTTTGGTAGTACGCGTAGGCGGCTTGGGCGCCGGCCGCCAGAGGCTGGCCTAGCCAGAAGCTGCGGGCGTAGAGCGCCTGAATTTGGATATCGGCGAGGTGGTTGTCGGTGGGCTTGATGGCCTTTTGCTGACGCAGCTCGGCGTAGTCGCGGGCCAAGCGGGCGTCGAGGTAGCGCAGGGCGTTTTGCAAAATGGCGCGGGCCGCGTCGTCGTTCTGGCTGGCGTCGAAGGCGTGGAGCTTGCGCAGCTTGCCCAGGCCGGCCACGATGAGCTGGGTGATGTAGCGGTCGGCGGGCATTTTCTCAAACCACGGAAAGCCGCCGTCGGGCAGCTGCATGGCTTGCAGCTTGGCCAGGGTGCGAGCGGTTTCGGTGCGCAGGCGAGCCTCGTCAAACAAGGTGCTGAGGCGGGCCAGGCGCTCGGTTTCGCTGCGGGCATCGCGCACCCAGGGTGTTTCTTCGAGCAGCAGGTTTTTGAGCTCCTGGTTTTGCGCAAGCTTGCTGGCTAGCTGGTTGCGCTGCGGGGCGGTGCAGCTCTGCGCCTGGCGCGTCCACTCGGCCAGCACGGCTTTGAAGCGCGGGTTGGCCTGGAGAATCTGGGCGGCCAGCAGGTTGGCGTAGAGCCGGCTGAAGGTCTGCTCGGAGCACTCGTAGGGATACTCCATGAGGTAAGGCAGGCTCTGGACGGCGTACCAGGCGGGGTTGGCCGTTAGTTCGAGCGTGAGCGAGTAATTGCGCCGGGTGGGGCTCGCCGGGCCGGTCAATTTCTTCAGCTCAAACGTCTTGGTGCCCGGCCCCACGATGGGCAGCGGCAGGCTTTCAGTGAGCAAAATGCGGTTGGGCAATACCGGCAGGGTATTTTCTTCGCCGTCCTCAAACGTAACCCCACCCCCAGTCCCTTCCCTTTGGGAGAGGGGAGCTTGCTGATTCTTTTTACGGGAGTTTTTACCTGCTAACTGTTCACTGCTAACTGCTGACTGACTCTGGGCTACTACGCGGCAGGTGACGGCCACCGGGGCAAACTCGGCGGGCACGCGCAGCGCCCAGCCCAGCGCCACGCTCTGGTGGGCGGCGGCCGACACGGCTTGCTGGGCCGGGCCGGCGAGCAGCTGGCTGGTAATATCCTGGCCGGTGGCGGCATCGAGCAGCGTGAGCTGGGCGGTGCCGCGGGTGGCGTAGTCGGTGAGGTTGGCCAGCCTGGCGGGGAACGTGAATGCGTCGCCGGGCCGCAGGAAGCGCGGGGCGTTAGCAGTTATTTGGATTTCCTTCTGCGTCACGAGCTGGCGGGCGAGCTGGCCGGTGTGCAGGTCTTTGTCGTGGGCCAGGGCCAGCAGCTGCCAGCGCGTCACGGCCTCGGGCATCTGAAATTCGAGGGTGATGTTGCCGTTTTTATCGGTGTGCAGGGCGGGCTGCCAGAAAGCCGTTTCGCGGAAGTCGGCGCGGGCTTTCACCCCCGACAAATCGACCGGCCGCCCGGCCGTGATTGTTACCTCTGCTGCACTTAGGTTGGCCTGCTGCTGCGTGCCGTAGCCGACGACCACCACTTCGCTGAGCGCTTTGCGATCGGCACCCAGCGTACTTATGCCGCGCATCCGAATATTCTTGACACTGCTAGGCTTAGCGGCCTGTATCGACACCCCCGCCACCCAGCCTTGGAGCGCCTGGGGATCGTCGCTGTCAGTCAACCTTGGCAGCGACTGCATAAACTCTTGCAGCAAGACGCCCGCGGCATACTGCGTATTGAGCACAGGGTAGCTTACTGGCGGCACGTCGGCTGAGCTGGTTGGGCGTTGCACCAGCAACGAATACAACCCGCCAAAGTCACCTTGCCAGCCAAACAGCGCCGGCTGGCCGTCGGCCGCCATCGCCAGCGGTTGAAATTGGTGCACGTTGAATAAGTCCAGGCTCTGGTCGTAGAGCGTGGCGAGCAGCTCGGCCTCGGCGGGGCGGCCGTCGGCCTGGCGGATGGTGACGCGCCAGGTTTCTTTTTGGCCGGGCTGGAGCTTATCGCGGAACGTGCTGATGGCCAGCTGAAGCGGCCGCTCGGCCGCAGCTACCTGCACGGTGGCCTCGTGACGATAAAAGCGATTGTCACGCACCTGCGTGGTATGGATGTAAAGTGGCCCATTCGCCGCGGCCGGGCCGCTTTCGATGGCCACGCGGCGCTGCTCGCCGGCCTTCAGGGTTAGCCACTCTTGGCGCAGCAGCTGGCCGCCGCGCTCCACTTCGAGCAGTATGCGGGCGTCGGCTTCGCTGCTGCCGAGCAGGATGGCGGCGGGCTGGCCGGGCGCCACGGAGTCTTGCAGCGCCACAAACCAGTCGGGCGTAGCGAAGGGCACGGTGCCGGCCTGCGCGTCGTAGAGCGTGAAGTCGAGCTGCGCCTGGGCCGTATCGGCGCCGGCGGCCTGGGCTTCGAGGCGGTAGCGGCCGGTGGGCAAGCTAGCCAGCGCGGCGTGCAGGTCGAGCCCGGGGCTGGACTTCGTATCAAAAGCCAGGGTGCGGACCAGCTCGGCGGGGGCTTCATAGTCAGCGTCTTCGGGCGCGGGGCCGGGCACGCCGGGCGGGTTGGGGCGGCAGCGGCGGGCCAGCAGGCGCAGCGTGCCAGTAGCGGGCTGCGGCTCGCCAGTAGCATTGGTGCTGAGCAGCGTGAAGGCGGGCAGGTGCTGCTTATCGGCCTGGGCGGGGCCGGTGAGGCTCAGGCTGAGCGGGTTGCGGCCGATGGGAAAGCCGCGGGTGCCGGTGCGGGTTTCACCAGCGGCATCGGTCACGTCGGCGGTTACCTCAAATAAGTATCCCGGCTGCCAGCGCGGCCGGCCGGGGCCCCGGGGCACCGGCGGCGTGAAGCTGACGACGAAGCGACCCTCGGCGTCGGTGGTAGCGGTGCCGTGGGCGATTTCCTGGCTGCCGCCATTGTAGCCGGGCCGGTAGCTGCCGCGCCCACCTTGGAAACCTCGGCTAGCCAGCGCCCACAGCTCGCGCCGCGTGACGCGGTAGCTGACCGTGGCGCCGTCGGTGGGCTGGCCGGCGTAGGCGCGGGCGCGGCCATTCACGCGCAGCGGCTGGCCGAGCTGCGGCCGGCCAGGCACCGAGTCGAGCTGCACGTAGAAAGTAGGCCGCTTGTAGTCTTCAACCGAAAAACTCACTTCGCCTTCGTCGGCCGTGTCGTCGGCACTCAGTTTGAATGTGCCACTGAGCCGACCGGTGGGCAGCACCAAGGAGCCATTGAACGAGCCAAACTCATTGGTGACGAAGCTCAGCTTTTGCACCACGTCGCCGTTGGCGTCTACCAGCTCAACAGCCTGCTTTCCCTTGGTGAGCAGGCGCGACTTACTACCTCTTTTTTCTAGTAGAATACCCTTAAAGTAAACCGTTTGGCCTGGTCGGTAGATAGCGCGGTCAGTAAAGAGAAGGCACTTGGTTTCGGTGGCGCCAGCATCAGTTGGCTGGTTATAGTAGTAACCACCAGGATTGCGCACGACCAGCGTATCGGCGCCGCGCCACAGGCGAATGCTAGCCACTTGCTCATTGGGATAGCCTGGCACCTTGGTCGTTGGCTTAAGAGGCAGGTCGAACGCAGCTAAGCCAGTATCGGTGGTCGAGCGCACTTCGCCCAGGCGGCTTACTTGCTGGCGGCCGCTATGGTCATACTGCTGATAAGTGGCCTGGGCCGACACGCCGGGCAGCGGCTGGCCACTCTGGCGCTGAAGCACCAGCAGCTGCGGCGCACCGGTAGCGGGCTGGGTGCGGTGCAGCGCGCTCAGCTCACTAGCGCCCAGCAGGGCGGCGGCGGTGCTGGCCCCAGCCTGGGCGGCGAGCGGAGCTTGCTGCTGATTGCTGATAATAACCAGGTAATAGCCCCGCGGCAGAGCCGGGCCGGCCGCGGCTATTTTTTGCTCTTGATAGGCTAGCAAAGGCCCGGGCACTGCCCAAGTAGCAGCCGGCGCCGCCTTGAGCGCCTGAGCATAGCGCACGGCCACCGACTGGTTGCGGCCGTCGTACCGGTTAAAACTTTCCCACTGCTTAGGCGAAACGCGGTAAGCCCAGGCGTGCAGCTCTCTGACGTTGCGCACCGTGAGGTCGAGGCGCCAGGGCTGGCCGGGCACCACGATGTCGGCGGCCGTGAAGGCTACTTCAGGCTGCTCGATTTCGGCGCGCAGCTGCCGGGCCCGCGCCGCGCCGCGCGACTTCGGAAACCGGGCTTCGGCCTCGCGGGCCAGGGCTACGGCCGCCGCGGGGTCGGTTTCGCGCTGGGCTTCGGCGCGGCGAGCAATAAACTCCGTGCTGATGGGCAGCGCTTTATACGCATCGGCCAGGCGGGCCAGGGCCGGCTCGTACTGGCCTGCCAGGTCGGTATCCTGGGTGAGGCGGTGCAGGTAGTCGAGGCGCTGCAAATCCACATCGGCCAGGGCGGCGGGGTTGTGGGCGGCCAGGCGGGCGGCGGTCAGGCGCTGGAGCAGCTGCAAGGCGTGCAGCTGGCCGTTGAGCGAGTCGGCAGCCGGCGCGGCCAGCGGCAAAGCGGCAAACTCCGGGGCGCGGCCGAAGAGCCTGGAGTCGGTTACCTGAAACTGCTGCTCGGGCCGAGTGATATAAAGCTCCTGGTTTTGCAGGCCCGCAATGGCGCGCTGGGCGAGCAGGTCGTAGAGCGTGGGGCGCAGCTGGCGGCCTTCGGCATCGCCGCCGGCCGCCAGGTCGCCGAGGCCCGCCAGCGTGGTTTTGAGTTGGCGGGCCGGCCCGTCCTGCACCGACTGCTCGTAGTGCCGCACGATGGCCGCGCCGAGGCGGGCGGCATCCCAGGTAGCGAGGCTGGTGCCACCATCGGCGCCGCCGGGCGTGGCTTGGTCGGTGGTCGGGGCCGCGCCGGGCGTACGCTGGTAGAGCTGGTAGCGGTGCTGGTTGAAATAATCGGCGTAGAGGCTAGCCAGCAGCGAGTGCAGGATGGGCCGCGCCGGAAACTGCGCGCCCGGCAGGTCGGCTTCGAGCAGGGCGATGGCTTTTTCGTCGGCGTCGTTTTCTTTGGCTGACAGCAGCCGGATTTTATAGAGCAAGGCCCGCACGTAGGCCGGGGCATTGTTTTCGCGCTTGGCTTGCTGGTACACGGCCTCGACCAGCGGGGCAGCCGTGGCCGTTTGCTCTTTTTTGAGCAGCGCCTCGATTTTCTGCCACTGCTTGCCAAAAGGCGTGGGCGGGCCAGGGGCGGCCGAGTCGGCGAGGAAAGCAGTCATCAGCAACAGGCAGCAGAGCAAGAGAATACGCATACAAGCTGGCCCAATGGGCCGGAATTTTCCCTTCAAAGATGCCAGAACCAGGCCAAGTGCACACGGGTTGCCCCGCTAGAGCAGCTTCGGAATTGCTGTACAGTAGCGCGGGCTTTCAGTCCGCCAGTGCAACAGGCCCAACAACTCGCGGACTGAAAGTCCGCGCTACTGCCTGGTCGTACGCTGACTCTGAAACCGCTCTAGTCCCGGCCCAGGCTCGCAACCAGCCACAATCTTGGCTAGCCCCGAGCGCAATTATGCACCGCGCCAGGGCGGCTTTTTGGAGTTCGGTTTGTTATAACTAGCCGCCGCACCCGGCGGCTCCTCTTTGCTCATTCATGCACCCGCAACCTACCCCTGTCCTACCCCAGCCCGCCGCGCCCGGCCCGGTGCAAACGGCTACCCTCGCCATCGAGGGCATGACGTGCGCCTCGTGCGCCAACTTCGTCGAGCGCGCGCTTAGCCGTGCGCCCGGCGTGCAAAGCGCCCAGGTGAACCTCGCCACCGAAAAAGCGACCGTCGCGTTTGCGCCCGGCCTCACTGACCGCGCCCAGCTAGCCGCCGCCGTAGAGGCCGCCGGCTACCACGTGGCCGAGTCGGCTGCGCCGCTCGCCGCCGGGCTAGCCAGCGACGGGGCTAGCGACGAGGAACTGGCCGCTCGCAAAGCCTTGGCCTACCGGCAGCTGCGCCACCGTTTCGGGGTGGCGGCCGGGCTGGCCGCCGTCATTATGCCGCTGAGTATGCTCATGCTGTGGCCGGCGCTGCTGCACCAGATTTCGGAGCCGGCGCTCAATTACTTCCTCTTGGTGCTCACGCTGCCAGTGCTGCTGTACAGCGGGCGCGAGTTTTACGTGGCGGCCTGGAACGGCCTGCGCCACCGCACCGCCAGCATGGATACGCTGATTGCGGTGGGCACGGGCGCGGCGTTTTTGTTTAGCCTGGCGGCTACGTTGGCGCCACAGGCGCTGCGGGCGCACGGCATCGCGCCGGCCGTGTACTACGACACGACGGCGACTATCATCGCGCTCATTTTGCTGGGTAAAGTACTGGAGGCCCGGGCCAAGCAGCAAACGTCGGCCGCCATCAAAGCATTGCTGGGCTTGCAGGCCAAAACCGCCCGCGTGGTGCGCCCCGACGGCCGCGAAGCAGACGTGCCCGTGGCCGACCTGCGGCTGGGCGACCTCGTGGCAGTGCGCCCCGGCGAGAAAGTCGCCACCGACGGCCAGCTCACCGACGGCCATTCGACTCTCGACGAAAGCATGCTCACCGGCGAAAGCCTGCCGGTGGAAAAACAAGCAGGCGACCCGGTTTTTGGGGCCACGCTCAACAAAACCGGCGCCTTCCGCTTTCGCGTCACGAAGGTGGGCGCCGACACCGTGCTGGCCCAGATCGTGCAGCTCGTGAGCGATGCCCAGGGCAGCCGCGCGCCCATTCAGCGGCTCGCCGATAAGATCAGCGGCGTGTTTGTGCCCACGGTCATCATGCTGGCCATCGCCACGTTTGTGCTGTGGTTTGATGTGGCGCCGGTGGCCTCGCGGTTGCCGCTGGCCCTCACGGGGTTTGTGGCGGTGCTCATCATCGCCTGCCCCTGCGCGCTGGGGTTGGCTACGCCCACCGCCATCATGGTGGGCACCGGCAAAGGTGCCGAGTACGGCGTGCTCATCCGCAACGCCGAGGCGCTCGAAAAAGCTTATCGGGTCGATACCATCGTGCTCGACAAAACCGGCACCATCACCAAAGGCGAGCCGGCCCTCACCGACCTGCTGCCGCTGGCTGGCCACCAAGCTGCCGACCTGCTGCCGCTACTAGCCGCCGTGGAGCGCCAGAGCGAGCACCCGCTGGCCGCGGCCGTAGTTCGCTACGCCGAAAGCCAAGGCGCTAGCCAGCTAACGGCCAGCGGCTTTCGGGCCATCGAAGGCCAGGGCGCGACGGCCAGTGTGGGCGGCCAAGCCGTGCTCATCGGCAATGAGCGCCTACTGCGCGAGGCCGGCCCTACCCTCACACTCGAAGCGCGGCAAGCTGCCGCCAGCCTATTGGCCCAGGCCAAAACGGTACTTTACGCCGCCCTCGACGGCCAGCCAGTCGCCGTGCTGGGCCTTGCCGATGAGGTGCGCCCTACTTCGGCCGCGGCCATAAAAGCTTTGCAGGCGCAGGGACTGGAAGTGGTATTGCTGACCGGCGACAACCCCCAAACGGCCGCCGCCGTGGCGCGCCAGCTGGGCATCGGCCGGTATTTCGCCGAGGTATTGCCCGCCGACAAAGCCGGCCACGTGCAGGCGCTGCAAGCCGAAGGCCGCGTGGTGGCGATGGTCGGTGATGGCATCAATGACGCGCCGGCCCTGGCCCGCGCCGACGTGGGGCTCGCCATGGGCACCGGCACCGACGTAGCCATGGAGGCGGCCGGCATCACGCTGCTGCGGCCCGACTTGCAGGGCGTGGCAACGGCCATTGCCCTCTCGCGCCACACCATGCGCACCATCAAGCAAAACCTGTTTTTTGCCTTCGCTTATAATGTGGTGGGTATTCCGGTGGCGGCAGGCTTGCTGTATCCGTTCACTGGCTGGCTGCTATCACCAATGCTGGCGGCGGGCGCCATGGCGCTCAGCTCGGTATCGGTGCTGACCAATTCTTTGCGGCTACGCCGGTTTCAGCCCAGCCAGTACTAAAAAACAGACTTCTCTTCCCTGCCCTTTATGGATATTACACAAGTGCTTGTTACGGCCGCCGGCGGCGGTTTGCTGATCTTTGTGGCCTGGTTTTTCTTTGCTCCGCAGCGGGCTGAAAGCCTACCGAATACCGCTCTTGCGCCGCACCGGGAAGAACAGTAGCTGCACGATGAGCAACGTTACGCTGGTGAATAAAATGCTCACGCCTACCTTGGTCAGCGTCAGCAAAGGGTGCCGAAACGAGCCCAGCTCCAGGAAAAAGTAGGCCAGGTGGTGCAGGCTCACCAGCAGCAGCAGGTACACCATAAACCACTGCCAGCCCATCTGGTGCACGTTTACCGCGTCTTGGGCATCGTAGCCGTCGCGGGGCGTGAGCAGGCGCAGCACCCAGGGGCGCAGGTAAGCGAGCAGCACCGCGGCGGCGGCGTGCAGCCCACCCGTATCGTAGGTGACGTCGATGCTGAAGCCCAGCCCAAAGCCTAGCAGCAGCTGGAGCGCAATGGGCGTATCGAGCGGTAAAAACAGCAAAAACCCCAGGTAGAAGAAGCACCAGCCCCGGTCGAATAGCGACAGCTGACTGATGAGCAGCACGTAGACGCTCACGTAGAGCCCAAAGCGGAGCAGCTGCCGCACCAGCATTCCTACTATACTCATCGCGGTGGCTTTTGGGGAGTGGTGGGCGCGGCAGCCTTGGGCTCGGGCGCCGTGGCGCTGGTTTCCAGCGAGTCGCGCTCGATGTGCGGCCGGTTGTGCACCACGTACACGTAGGTAAGGCGGCTGAAGTCGGTGCTCAGCCGCAGAGTCACGGTCCAGAAATTCTTGTCCGGCTCCTTCACAAACGACTCGACGGTGCCCACCAGCACGCCTTCGGGAAAGATGGCGTTGTAGCCCGACGTCACCACCGTGTCGCCGCGCACCAGGCGGTTTTGGCGCGGAATATAGTCGAGCAGCGCGTGGCTGAAATCATCGCCGGGCCACTTCACGCTACCAAAGGTGCCATCGCGCTTAATCTTGGCCGCCACCGCCGACTTGGAGTGCAGCAGCGAGGTGACAGTAGCGTAGTGCTCGCTCGCAGCCTTCACCCGGCCCACTACGCCGGTTGCGCTCAGCACGCCCAGCCCAGCTTGCACACCGTCAGCAGTCCCGACGTTCAGCGTTAGATAGTTATCCACATTTCGCAAGGAATTGTTGATAACTCTGGCCGGAATAAGTGGATAAGCCACTTCTTGGGTGGCTAGTTGCACGCCGCCAAGCAGCAGCGTGTCGGGCCGCGTGAGTTTTAGCTTGGGCAGCTTGCTAGTGGTGGCTAGCATCCCGGGCGCCGTTGGGGCCAGGCTCCCCGGCGCCGGCCGCAGGTGCCGATAGACGATACGCCCCAGCGTATCGCGGCCCACGGGCAGCGAGTCGGCCTCGCGCCGCGTAAAATCGGGCGGAAACAGCTGCTGGCGCAGGTGGGCATTATCGGCCAGCAGCTGCTGATTGAGATCGCCCAGCCGAAAGTAGTCGGCCACCTGCGTGCGGCGGGCCAGCAGCACGCCCATATAAGCGTTGGCCGAGTTGAAAAACGCTGCCCGCTGGTAGGAGCTATTGGTAATAAATAAGAATAAGCTCACCACCTCCAGCAGCACAAAGAGCATAACCCCCTGGTAGCGCAGCAGAAAAGCAATGAGATTACGCATAAGTCAATTAGCAGTTATCAATTAACAAGCATCAATTACCCAGCTCAAAAGCACTGTTTATTAACGCTTGCAAGGTTGATAATTGATGATTGATGACTGCTAATTGATCTAAGTTAATAATACGCCCCGGAAGCCCTGGATGTCCTTGATGGCCTTGCCGGTGCCGCGCACCACGGCGCGCAGTGGGTCTTCGGCAATGTGGATGGGCAGCTTGGTTTTGGCGGCCAGGCGCTTGTCGAGGCCGCGCAGCAGGGCGCCGCCGCCGGTGAGGTGAATGCCGTTTTCGTAGATGTCGGCCGACAGCTCGGGCGGGCTGATTTCCAGTGCCTTGAGCACGGCTTCCTCAATTTTGGCCACCGATTTGTCGAGGGCAATCGCGATTTCCGACGACGTTACTTTTATCACCTTCGGGATGCCCGTCATCAGGTCGCGGCCGCGCACCTCGTAGTCGGGCGGCGTCACATCGAGCTCGGTGAGGGCCGCGCCCACCTCAATTTTGATGCGCTCGGCCGAGCGCTCGCCGATGAGCAGGTTGTGCTGCCGGCGCATGTAGTCGAGAATATCCTGGTTGAATACGTCGCCGGCCGTCTTGATCGACTGGTCGCAAACGATACCCGACAAAGCGATAACCGCAATCTCGGTAGTGCCACCGCCGATGTCGATGATCATCGAGCCCACGGGCTGCTCCACGTCGATGCCAATGCCGATGGCGGCGGCCATGGGCTCCTGAATCATCCAGACTTCTTTGGCGCCGGCGTGCTCGGCCGAGTCGCGGACGGCGCGCTTTTCTACCTCCGTAATGCCGCTCGGAATGCAGATAACCATGCGGTGCGAGGGCTGAAACAGCCGGTTGCGGGTATCGATGAGCCGAATGAGGCCCTTTATCATTTCCTCGGCGGCGTGGAAATCGGCAATAACCCCGTCTTTCAGGGGCCGGATAGTTTTGATATTATCGTGCGTCTTTTCGTGCATCTGCTGGGCTTTGGAGCCCACCGCAATTACCTTATTAGTGGTGCGGTCTTTGGCGATGATGCTCGGCTCGTCCACCACAATCTTGTCATTGTGAATGATTAACGTATTGGCAGTGCCCAGGTCGATGGCAATATCGCTGGTCAGAAAGTTGAAGAACCCCATTTAAATAGCGCCGCGCGAAATAGTAGGCTGGTAGGAATAAGCAAAGGTACAATAGAACGAAGTCTGAATAAGTACAGCACTTGGCACTACACCTATTTTGCCACCCATGCCTACTCAAGAGCGAACGTCGGGCTGACGAAAGGAAGCAGCTCGCTTATGCCGTGAGGTTCGCTCAACAACGCAAGCCAGCTGCTTCCTTTCGTCAGCCCGACGTTCTTCACTCCTGCCTGCTGCTAGTGCTTGAAGTGGCGTACGCCAGTCAGCACCATGCTCATTCCGAGGCGGTTGCAGGCATCAATCGAATCCTGGTCTTTGATAGAACCGCCGGGCTGCACCACGGCGCGCACGCCGGCCGCCGCCGCAATTTCGACGCAGTCGGGGAAGGGGAAAAACGCATCCGACGCCATCACGGCACCGTGCAGGTCGAAGCCGAAGCTGGCGGCCTTTTCGATGGCCTGGCGTAGGGCATCGACGCGCGAGGTCTGGCCCACGCCCGAGGCGAGCAGCTGGCCGGGGCGCGCCAGCACGATGGTGTTGCTCTTGGTGTGCTTGCAGATCTTGTTGGCAAACTCCAGGGCCGCTACTTCATCGGCGGTAGGCGCCGACGCGGTGGCAGTGCGGAAGTCGGGCGCCGTCTCGATCTGCAAGTCAGCATCTTGCTCGATGAGGCCGTTGAGCAAAGTCTTCACCAGCTTGGCAGGAAACTCGACTGGCTTCTGGCGCAGCAAAATACGGTTTTTCTTGCTTTGCAGCACGGGCAGCGCCTCGGCCGCGAAGCCGGGCGCGATGAGCACCTCGAAGAACAGCTTGTTCAGCTCCTGGGCCGTAGCCGCGTCCACTTCCTGGTTCACGATGATAACGCCCCCGAAAGCCGATACCGGGTCGCAAGCCAGCGCGTTGGCGTAGGCATCGTGGAGGCTGGTGGCCTGGGCTACCCCGCAAGCGTTGGTATGCTTGAGGATGGCCACGGCGGGCGGCCCGCCCGCAAACTCGCGCATGAGCTGCACGGCGGCGTCCACATCTACGAGGTTGTTGTAGCTCAGCTGCTTGCCGTGCAGCTGATCGAAAAGCGCCGCCAGGTCGCCGTAGAACGTGCCGGCCTGGTGGGGGTTTTCGCCGTAGCGCAGCGGGGTGGCTGGTGCCTGGTGCCTGGTACCTGGTGCTTGGGCGCTGGCGGCCAGGCTAGTGCCCTGGCTCACGTACTTAAAAATCTCGGTGTCGTAGTGGCTGGTGGCCTGGAAGGCGGCGGCAGCGTAGTAGCGGCGGTCGTCGAGGCTAGGGCTGCCGTTGGTTTTTTCCAGCAATTCGGCAATGGCCTCGTACTGGTCGCGCGAGCTGACCACGAGCACGTCGCGGAAGTTTTTGGCAGCGGCGCGCAGCAGGGCAATACCGCCGATGTCGATTTTCTCGATTACCTCGGCTTCAGGAGCACCGCTCGCTACGGTTTCCTCAAACGGGTACAAATCGACCACCACCAAATCGATCGGCGGAATACCGTGCTGCGCGGCCTGGGCGAGGTCGCCGGCTTCGTGGCGGCGGTGCAGAATGCCGCCGAACACCTTGGGGTGCAGCGTCTTGACGCGCCCGCCAAATACTTCAGGGAAGCCGGTAAGGTCTTCCACGGCGGTCACTTCGGCGCCTTGCTCTTCCAGGAATTTTTGGGTGCCGCCCGTGGAGTAGAGCGTAACGCCCAGGCGGCGCAGCACGGCCACGAGCGGGGCTAGCCGGTCTTTATGATATACCGAAAGGAGGGCGGCGCGAATAGGACGAGCGGACATTGGGAGAATGTTTGGGGGATGAACAGCCATCTGGCTGGCAACGCTTGCCACCACCCCGCCCGGCCAACCGACCGGCGAGGGTTTGGCCCCGCAAAGGTAGCCCCACTAGCGGGGCCAGGGGTTTTTTTTGAAAAAAATCCGGTGTGGAGCATCCACTGACGGAGTTGCCTGTTAGTAGCTACCAACTTTTCATCTTCGCTTTATGCCCACTCCTACTACCCCCGTGCTGTCGCCCGAGCGCCTGGCGGCAGCCTACTCCTATTCGGCTTACCGCCAGCTGATTGACAACTTATTAGCCGAAGGCAAAACTACCGGCCCCGCGCAGTCGGCAGAGCTCGTGCAGTACACCCGGCTCAACGAGCAGCGCATGAGCCGCCTCGACAAAACGGTGCGCGTGCTGCCCGAGCTGGTGGAGGCCGTGCGCCAGCTGCCGCACCGCTACCTCTGGCTGATAATCACGGAGGGCTGGTGCGGCGATGCCGGCCAGATTGTGCCCGTGCTCGAAGCCGTAGCCCAGGCCAGTGCCGGCCAAGTGGCAACCCGCTACCTGCTGCGCGATGAAAACCCCGACCTTATAGACCGTTATCTCACCAATGGCAGCCGGGCCATTCCGCAGCTGGTGGTACTGCACGCCGACACCTTGGCCGAGGCCGCGCACTGGGGCCCGCGCCCGGCCGTGGCGCAGGAATTAGTACTGCGATTGAAAGCTGAAGGATTGTCGCATGAAGAGTTTATTATTCAGCTGCATACTTGGTACGCGCACGATAAAACCCAGACTATCCAACGCGAGCTGCTGGCTCTGGTGCAGCGGCTGCCTTAAACCCCGTTAGCCCGGCGGCAACTAAGCGCCGCAGTTTGGAGTTAGCCAAGTCACCTCACTCCGTATTCATTCCCTAGCATTCATAATGACCGACTTCACTCCGGCTGCCGACTTTACTGACGATTCCACGCCCACGTCGGCCGGTTTTGCTACTCCTACCCCCGCCAATGCCGTAGCGGCGGCCATCCGGCTAGCTCCGCGGCTGCTGGCCCAAGCCCCAAAAACCGACGAAATTGGGGGCTTCCCGACGTTGGAGATGCAGTGGCTGCGCGAAGCGGGCTTGCTCACAGCGGTGCTGCCCGTGGCCTTGGGCGGCGCGGGGCTGGGCGAGCCCGCCACTACGCTGCCGCTGCTGCAAGTGCTCTACCACGTGGGGCGCGGCAACCTGGCCGTGGGGCGGCTCTTCGAGGGCCACGTCAATGCCCTGCTGCTGGTGCGCTGCTTCGGCACGGCGGCGCAGCAGATGCGCTACGCCGCCGACGCCCGGGCGGGGCACTTGTTTGGAGTTTGGAACACCGAAAACCCGGCCGATGGCGTGCGCCTGGAAGCCCAGCTGACCGGAACCGGCTACCGCCTGCGCGGCGCCAAAACGTTTGCCTCGGGCGCAGGCCACGTCACGCGGCCATTACTCACGGGTGCGCTGCCCGGCAAGCAGGGGTGGCAAATGCTCGTACTTAATGCCGATGCGCAGCCGCCGCTACTTGACCGCAGCTTTTGGCGGCCGCTCGGCATGCGAGCTACCGCCAGCTTCCGGGCTGATTTTACGGGCCTGGAAGTCAGCAGTATTAACTTGCTGGGCCAGCCCAACGATTATTATCGTCAGCCGTGGTTTGGGGGTGGCACGGTGCGTTTCGCGGCGGTGCAGCTGGGCGGCGCGGCGGCGGTGCTCGACGAAACCCGGCGCTTTCTGCGCCGCCTAGGCCGCACCGATGACCCCTACCAGCGCCAGCGCCTGGGCGAGCTGCTAGCCTTGCACGAAACCGGCCAGCGCTGGCTACGCGGCGCGGCGGCCCAGGCCGCCCTGCCCACGTCGGCTAGCGAGGTATTTATCCTAACTCAGTTGGAGCCCATGGCGGCCTATGCCAACCTGCTGCGCTCCGTCACCGAAGATATTTGCCTAACCACCCTGCGCCTGGCCGAGCGCAGCGTGGGCGCGCGGGGCCTGCTTCAGCCCGAGCCCTTCGAGCGCCTGCACCGCGACCTCACCCACTACCTACGCCAGCCCGCCCCCGATGCTGCCCTGGCTGAGGCTGGTCGCTTCGCCCTGGCTTCCGACCGGCCGGCGTACGAGCTATGGAGCAATTGATTTTAAGCCTGTTTTCCCATGTCTGTTTCTCCTTTCGCTACTTATCCGCTGCGGCCGGCTAGCTACGCTGCTTCGTTGGGTGCCACCGTTATTGTAGTGCCTCACCCCGACGATGAGGCCCTGGGCTGCGGCGGCCTGCTAGCCTTGCTGCGCCAGGCTGGGGTGCCGGTGGCAGCCGTGCTGGTGAGCGATGGCAGTATGTCGCACCCGCACTCGCAAGCGTTTTCGGCCAGCGCCCGGCGCGAGCTGCGCTACGCTGAGTTTCGGCACGCCCTGGCCGTGTTAGATATTGATGAAAGTGACGATAATGTGCTGTATCTGAACTTGCCCGATAGCCAGGTGCCCACGCTTGGCCAGCCTGGCTTTGCGGAGGCCGCTACCCAGCTAGCCAGTTTTCTGGACTGCAAGCAAGCTGCTACCGTGCTAACGCCCTGGCGCCGCGATCCTCACCCCGACCACCGGGCCACCAGCCAGCTTACCGCGGCCGCCCTGGCCCAACTACCCCAGCCGCCGCGCCGCCTCGAATACGTAGTATGGGCCTGGGAGCGCGCCGCCCCCGCCGACCTGCCCCAGGCGGGTGAGGGCACCGGGTTTCGGCTCGACATTGAGGCAGTGCTGGCCCGCAAGCAGCGTGCCATTGCGGCGCACCGCTCGCAGCTCGCCCCCGGCACCATTACCGACGATCCGAGTGGCTTTTTGCTGTCAGCCGATATGCTGGCGCACTTTGCCCAGCCTACCGAGTCGTTTATTGAGTAGCTGCCTAACCACTGCACATTCTACTTTCTCCCCTATGAATCCACAGCAACCCAACACGCTGTTACCTACTTATTTCGATGACGTTTACCGGGCCAATGAAGATCCGTGGGCGTTTGCCAGCAGCCCCTACGAACGCGGCAAGTACGCGGCTACGCTGGCGGCGCTGCCCCGGCCGCGCTACGAGCGAGCCTTTGAAATCGGGAGTTCGATTGGGGTGTTTACGGCGCAGCTAGCTGCCCGCTGCGGCTACTTACTGAGCGTAGATGTCAGCGAAGCGGCGCTGGCCCAGGCGCGGCAGCGTTGCGCTGGCTTAACCCAGGTAGACCTGCGTAAGATGCAGGTTCCGAATGAGTTTCCTGTCGGGGAGTTTGACTTAATCCTGCTCTCGGAAGTGGGCTACTACTGGTCACCCGCCGATTTGGCCCGCGCCGCCGACCAGATACTAGCGGCCCTGCCCACTGGTGCCCAGCTACTGCTAGTGCATTGGACGCCAGTAGTACCCGACTATCCGCAGACCGGCGACCAAGTGCACGAGTTTTTTCTGGAAAAAACGCAGGGCAATGGTCAGTTGCAACATCTCCACGGCGAGCGCGCCGAAAAGTACCGTCTCGATTTGTTTGATAAGCGCTAATCCACTGAAATACCGCAAGCTCAGCAGCCACTCAGTGCAAACGCTGAGCTTGCGGTATTTTCTAACAGACTAGCGAATGCCCTGGCGCAGATAGGTGCGCAAGTCGCGCATGGCGCCAGTGAGCGGCACGGGTAGCACAGCCCCGCGGGCTTGCTCGATCCAGCACCACAACTGGCCAAATGAAGTAGCCGCCCGAGCGTGTTGCAGGAGGTCACTCACGGGTACTTCAAGGGCCTGAGCCAAGCGTGGCAACTCAGCGCCTACGGGGCGGCGGGCGCCTAGCTGCCACCAGGCGCGCAGGCGGCGGCGCGCCCGCCACACCCGCACGAGTTCGTGCGGGCAGGGTACTTGAGGCTCCTGCTGGCTCTCGCTCAGGGTTTCCCACTCGCGTAGCTGCCACGATAGGCCCACCTCGACGCGCCCACAGCGGCGGGTAGAGGTGTATACCTGCACGTGCGGGCTGTGCCGCACCGGCAAGTCGTGCTGGAGCAACAGCTGCCACAGGGACTCATCTTCCAGAAAAGGTACAGCCGGTAAGCCCCCTACCTGGCGGTAGGCGCGCACCGTGAGGGCCAGGCTAGCCCCATAGTGCTGGTGGTGGCAGGGCCAGCGGTCAGCCAGAGCGGGGTCGACGCAATCTTCGAGCCGGCGCAGCAGCACGCGGTAAGCCGCATCGCGGAGCTGGATGCGCCGCACTGGGCACGGCTCAACCGCCGCAGCTGCCTGCGTAAGGATGCGCCCGCCCACGGCCTCAGCGCCCAACTCAATTTCGTGCAGCGTGGCCGCCAGCCACGTAGAAGCTACCAGCGTATCAGCATCCGTACTCAGGAGTACACCCGTAGGCCCTACCGTACTTTCGAGGCGTTGGGCGGCTTCGTCGAGCAGCAGGCGGCGCGCCCGCCCTACGTGGGCCTGAGCCCGCGGTATCGTGACTTCGGCGACGTGCAAAACCAGGTTGGGGTGGCGCCGCGCCGCTTGGCGCACTACCGCAGCCGTACGATCCAAGCAGTTGTTGGCCAGCACGATAACTTCTATCATACCCGCGGGCAACGTGTGGCCGGACAAGGTGGTTTGGGCAGCTAGCGCGGCCAGAGTGGCCGGTAGCGTAGCCGCTTCATCCTTGGCCGGGATGATAACACAAGCCTGAAGGGCAGCAACAGGGGGCGGCAGCTGGCGATGCAGCGTTTGCTCTATCTGGCATAGTAGCTGCTCTTCAGTAAGCGGCTGGGGTAGTAGGGCCGATGGGGCAGTAGCCATCGCTTCGCGCGTAGCGTGAAAGCGGGCCGGCGTGGCGAGTTGGTCCATAAGGAGATCCGTGTACGCCACTAAAGCACCGAAGGATAGCCTTCTGCTACCTAAAAATCCACTTTTGCAGTATTGCTCACAGATTATTCATTTTTATACAAGGCAAATCTAATGAATTACAACAACTTATCTAAAAAAAATACCCCTGCTTAACTTGGATTAAATTCTTCTAAGAAACAAGCTATTTCAGCAATACTAAAGACTCCTTTCATCAAAAAACCGTACTCCCAAAATAGGTAATGCGGTTTTTAATGAAAGGAGTATACTTACTACCTGCTGTTACGCACTACCCACGTCAGCTTGCTGGAAATGACCTCCAGGAGAGCAGGAAAAGCCTGTTTTCAGCAGACTGGTTCAGGTGCTGCGTAACATCAGTTACTACTTAAGCTGGCTTAAAAAGCCTCGCCAATGGCGAAGTAAAAGCCTGGATCGCTACCAAAAGCATAGTCGAAGCGCAGGTTTACCCGGTCGCGACGAATGAAGTTGAAGCGAGCTCCCAAGCCACCAGCCGGGTGAATACCCCCAAAGCTGTAGTCACTAATGTTATAACCCACTTGGCCGGCGCCTACAAAGGCCGCCCCGTCGATGCGCCAGAACAGGTGCTGGCGCAGCTCGACTTGCGCCGTCATCAGCTGCCGGTCGCGGTAGCGTTGCTCATAGATGCCGCGCATCAGGTTGGCGTTGTCGTAGAGAGTACCGCCCAGGTTGGCGCCAATGCCGGCCAGGCCGTACCACGGCACGTTACCCGAGTGAAACTGCCCCAAAAATTGCATCGCCAGAATGGTTTTATCGCTGAAAATGCGCTGGTAGTGGCGGGCATCTATCTGGTAACGAACGAAGTTATAGTCGGAGCCAACAAACTTGCCGTTGAACATCACCTGCAAATCGAGCAGGCTACCTTTGGAAGCGGCTAAGGCTACATCGCGGCTATCAAGGGTATAGACCGGGCCAATACCGGAGAGCGAGAAGTTGCGGGTTTGGCGCAGGTCGACCCGCGGGTCAACCAGAAAATAATTTTTCTGGGCCGGATCGTTAGGGTTGGTTACGCCAATATTATCGCCATTGTCATTTACCCGGCCTTGCTCCTCGTTGAGGTTGTACACCCGGGCCAAGCGATATTGCAGGCCCAGAAACTGGTTGTGGGCAATACTCTTCTGAAAGCGCTGGTTGATGATAAACAACTGAAAATCCAGAAACGAACGGTGGCTATTCTGCACTTGGGGCGCGTCGTTGCCGACCCCGAAATAGTAGAGTCGGTTTTTATAAGAGCTGACTTCGCCGTTCAGGTAATATTTTTCGCCCGGCGAGTATATCGTATGTACAAACTGCACCAACGATTGGCTTTTCTGAGTAGTCCAGAACTGCACCCGGGCATTGGAAGTACGCGTCAGAGTATCTGTGCCAAAGCGACCGCTCAAGAAGCCGCCCAAGCCATAGCCAGCCCCCGTCTCTTGCTGGTAAAACAGCACGGGCACCGGTAGAATCGTGATTTTTTTAAGAGGCTTGATGGGTCTAGTCTCGGTAGCTGGCAGGGCCTGGCCCTGGCTCACAAAAGCACCACTGAGTAACCCCCCAGCCAGTAGCAGCGGAAAAAAGCGCATAGAAAAGGGAAGAAGTAAACGTGTTAGTAACCTGAACGGATTTTGAGTACCTGCGGTTGGCAGGCCTGAACTTTAACTGGGCTTCATATTAAAAGCATGCTCAGCACCCCGGCCAGCATAATGCCTTTGCACCAGGCACTGAGCTGCCGAAACTGGCGGCGGCGGTCGGCCCGCACCAGCAACCTAGCCAGCCACCCGAGCGGCACTACTATTAGCGCTAAAAGCCAAACAGCTAATAACCAGCGGCCCCACATCAGCAACTGCCCAGACACGCCTAGCACTAACACCAGCAGGCACATCAGAAAAAACCCCGTAACCCATTTGCTGCGCACTATGCCCCACGCCAGCGGCAGCGTGTGGCAGCCATGCTGCGCATCGCCGCGCATGTCCTCAAGGTCTTTGATAATTTCGCGCACTACCGTAAGCAGAAAAGCCGCCAGTGCGTAGAGCCATACCGCTTCGCGGCCAGTTAGCAGCTGTAGTTCAGGCAGTAATATCAGGGCGGCAGTGAGCGCACCGATACTTAAGTTGCCCACCAGCGGCAGCCGCTTGAAGCGCGCCGAGTAGCCCCAAAGTAGCAGGGCCGCGCCCAGCGTCACGAGGCCCAGCAGCAGCGCCTGCCGCTTGCCGTGGCCACTGAGGATGGCTAGTCCTACTCCTATCCCGCTCAGTACGAGGTGAGCGAGCATGGCATGGCGGCGGCGCACCAGCCGACCCACCACTAGGCGGTCGGGCCGGTTAATGGCGTCAATCTTAACGTCGTAATAATCGTTGATGATATAGCCCGCCGCGGCCACTAGCAGCGACGACAGCACCAATAACCCAAACCCCGGCGCCAGCAGCGCGGCTCCCAGCGACTGCCCGGGCCGCAACATACCCTGCACCAGCACTAAGCTCAGCAGCATGATAGCGAGATTGGGCCAGCGCACCAGCTTAGGGATGGCCCGCGCCAGCCTCCAGCCCCGGCCACTACCCACGTACGCAAGCTGCTCACCCTCGTCGGGCGGGGGCACCGGGGCAGAGGCCGAAGGCAAGGCGGTAGGCATGGAGGGCAGCACTAAACTCCCCCGAAGGTACGCTCCAGGGAGCAGCTAGCTACCTGAAAGCAAAGCGTCCTCCCCGGTAGACGGGAAGGACGCTTTGGAGATAACTACTTATGCGCAAATGCTATTAGACGCGGCGCACGTTTACGGCATTCATGCCTTTGCGGCCTTCCTGGATTTCAAACTCCACGCGGTCGTTTTGCTGCACCTGGCCACCGTTGAGGCCGGTGATGTGCACGAAGATGTCTTGCTTAGAAGCATCATCGGTAATGAACCCAAAACCTTTGGCTTCATTGAAAAATTTTACTATCCCCGTATTCATACTTAGCAAAAGAAAAATGCATCTAGCAGCGTCACAGCTTACTTCGGTGAAGCTGCCGTGCTAGCCTGTGCATACGCAGTAGCCAAGCCTGGGGTTGGCTATGGCTACTGGTGGTCGCGCCACTCGTACACCCACTTAGCCTGAATTTGCTCGAGATGGCCTTCATTGGCCTGCTCGCGGGTGCCCTCAAAGTTGGGCAGCGTGAGCACCCATTCCAGCAGCTCGGTGAAGCGAATGCGATAGATTTTGGCTTCTGAAAAGTCATCGCCAAACTTTTCGTAGAGCGCAATGGCAACGTCCTCGTGGTCGGCCCACTGAATAGGCGGCTCGTAGTGATTCACTGGGTTGAATTAAAAAATTATGAATTAGAAATTATGAACTATACTTCATGAATAAGTGAAAATCAGGATTTTGGCTATTCGCCGACCCATTCATCATTCATCATTTCTAATTCATAATTAAAAAGGCTAGTGCCCCAGGAAATTTTGGGGTGGTAGAGTTACAACTACGTCGAGCGACTCATTGGGTAGCACGCACTGGCAGGCTAGCCGCGAGTTGATGCGCGGGTTGATGGCGCGGTCGATGAAATCTTCTTCTTTGTCGGAAATCTCGGGCAGTTCGTCACCGCCCCGGTCGACGTAGATGTGGCACGTGCTACAGCCGCACACCCCACCGCAATTATGCTGAAGTTGGATGCCGTTGTTGAGGGCCACGTCGAGTACCGACTCGCCGCTCGCCGCCACGTGCGTTTGGGCGGGCTGGCCATCCTGAAACTGAAAAATAATGGTAGAAGGCAACACAAGAAGGGGGCCACTAAGGGCCAATTGAAAGGTGCAAAGTTAGGCAGCGGGCGGCGGCTCGGCCACCTGCGCCTGAATACTGGCCGTAAGCTGCGCATAGAGCCCTTGCCAGGCCGGGTGGCTAGCCAGCGCCGCCTGGTGGGCGGCCAGTGTGGGCGCATCGTGCCGCACGGCGGGGCCCGTCTGCACCGCAAACGGCGTGGGCTGGGCGGCCAGGGCCTTCTCGACGGTTTCGCGCACCAGCGGGTGCAGCAGCTCGAAGGGCAGGCCAGCCTCGGTGAGCAGCGCCTGGGCCAAGCCAAGCAGATGATTGGTAAAATTGCTGGCAAACACCGCCCCCAGGTGCAGCCGCAGCCGCTGGGCCGAGTCGAGCTGGGCCGCGGCCCGGCTTAGCTGGCTAGCCAGGGCAAGCAGCAGAGCCCCGGTGGCTGGGTCGGCCGCTTCGACAAATAGCGGCACGGTGGCCCAGTCGATGGCCCGGCCGGAGCTGAAGGTTTGCAACGGGTACAGCACGCCACCGTGCACTTGCGGCTGGGCCGTAAACACGGCCAGCGGCAGGGCGCCGGCCAGGTGCACCACCACCGCGCCGGCTGGCCAGGCCACGGCCGCCAGCAGCGCCGGCACGGCCGCGTCGGGCACGGCCAGCAGGTACACGTCGGCCGGCGGTGGGGCGGCTTCGGCTGGCGCCTGGGGCAGGGCTACGCAGCCGGGCAGGCTAGCAGCCAGGGCCACCGCTGGGCCCGGCGTGCGGCTCGCCACGAATACCACTTGCTGCCCCGCCGCCACCAGCGCTGGCCCAAGCGCGGCCGCTACTCGCCCGGCGCCAAACAAGCCGATGCGTAACGCTGAAAGAGTAGGGTGAGTCATGCTATAAAATGGCCGGCGGCTAAGCCCCGACGCGGCCAGCCCCGAAGCGCTAGCTGTTATAAACAACCGCGGGCGGCCCAAGTTGGGTCGCCCGCGGTTTTAATCTGGTTACGTGCTTTTTCAGCCTCTTAATCAGGCTACTGCCTGCGGGCGCGCAGCCCCAGCGCGGCCTTTGGTGGCCGCCGGAGCCGGGGCGATAGCCCGTGCCGTGCGGCGCTGGCGCATGCTCAGAATCAGGCCGAAGCCCATAAGCAACGTGCCGCCCCACAGGAGGTTGATAAAGGGCTTTTCGGTGGCTTTAAGAATGATGTAATCCTTGGCAGTGGTGCTCACGGCGAAAGTAAACTTGCCCTTCACCGGGTCAATCTGGTCGAGGGTAAGGCGCAGGCCCAGGTCCTCAATCTCGTCGGGTACGTGGCCCACCTGGCGGGCGCGCAGCAGAAACACCGGGTGAGCGTGGTACTGGCGGCCCTTTTCGCCGGTCACGATCATGTCGGCTTGCAGGGCAATGTCGCCGGGCTGGAGCTTAATACCCGGCACATCGTGCGCCTGCTCGATGGCGCGGAACACGGCGAAGTAATCATTCAAAAACAGCGTGTCGCCCACCGCTAACTCGTGCGGAATGGCGGGGCTCCAAGGCGTTTCCTTACGGGGGTCGGGCACCGACGAGATATGCGAATAAATATCGTGGTCCCAGAAGCGCTGCAAAGCTGGCGTAGCGAGCAAGCCGCCGCCCCCCATCTCCTCATTTATCTGGGCGCGGGGATAGAGGGTGAACTGCTGACCCGACTTTTTATCGGCATAATTGACGCGGTAATAAGTATTCTCCGGCTGAATTTCGAGGGTGTCGCCAGTGTGGTAATACACCTTATCGTTGGCCTTGATATCGCCGCGCGCAACGGCTTTGTACTCGTCGTCGGTGCGGTAGAGGAGCTGGGTGTTTACGTAGCCCGGCACGCCGGGCACGTCGAGGTACTGGCCGGTATACGTAACGTCGTAGCCATTCATGAGGCCGGTTTCGTTGCGCCACAGCAGCACGTTTTCCTCGTTTTGCTCGTCCGACATATCGCGCGAGATGAGCTTGCCGCTAATGTTGCGCGAAATAGTGTTGGAGTAGCCCGCCGAGGCCAGGATGCCGAGCAGCATCAGGGCGATGCCCAGGTGCGACACCGCCCCGCCCGACAGCTGCACCCCGCGGCGCCACAGGCCCAGCAGGGTAGTCAGGTTGGCAAAGATGCCGAACAGGCCAGCGAGCAGCAGTACCACGTAGGGCGGCGTGATGGTGTGGCCAAAGTAGCGCACCAGCAGCACCGTGAGGGCCGTGGTAAGCAGCGCCAGCATGGTGGGGAAAGCGAGCGCATTGAGCACCGACTCCTTGTCGTTGCGCTGCCACCACAGCACCTGGGCTACGCCCGAAAGCAGGCCGATGAGCACGCCCGCCCACAGCTGGATTCGGGTGTAGTGCTGAATCTGGTCGGCGGGCAGCGCCAGGTTCGACTTGATTTTGAGGAAGCCCAGGAAGGCGTTATACACCGGAATGCTGGTGGTGGCTACCACCTGGAAGGCCGCCAGGCACAGCACCGTAGCGCCCATAAACACCCACAGCTCGGGGCTATAAGCGGTCAGCTCCTTCTCCGAAATCGGGATGCTTTTCCAGCGGCTAGCCAGCAGCGCGATGGCGCCCACCGTGAAGAAGGCGAGGTAGATAATGAGCTGGCCCGACAAGCCCAGGTCGGTAAAAGAGTGCACCGAGGCGTTGCCCAGCACGCCGCTGCGGGTCAGGAACGTGGCGTAGAGAATGAGCACAAACGTGGCCACCACCAGCACGTAGGCCGTGCGCAGGCCCGTACGGCGCCGCTGCCACAGCACCATAGCGTGCAGCGTAGCGATGAGCACCAGCCAAGGAATGTACACGGCATTCTCGACCGGATCCCAGTTCCAGAAACCGCCGAAGTTCAGGGTTTCGTAGGCCCAGTAAGCGCCCATCATGATGCCCACGCCCAGCACCGCGCCGCCGAGGGCAGTCCAGGGCAAAGCGGGCTTCACCCAGCTGGTTAGCTCCTTTTTCCAGAGGCCGGCGATGGCAAAAGCAAACGGCACCAGCGTGAGTGCGAAGCCCAAAAACAGCGTGGGCGGGTGAATCACCATCCAGTAGTTTTGGAGCAGGGCGTTGAGGCCGGTGCC
>CAZERY010000017.1:0-27637 GCA_964514915.1 uncultured Hymenobacter sp. | reverse complement strand
ACTCCAAAGGTCGAGCCTTCCCGTTTTTATGCCCCGTTTTTAGTAGGGTAGAGTACTCGCGGGGCTTCTGGCTAATGTGCCTGTCGTCGTTTCTATTTTTTGCTTCTTTCAATCTGCTATTGCCCGAGCTGCCGGCCCACCTGACGCGGCTGGGCGGGGGTGACTACAAAGGCTTTATCATTGCGCTCTTTACGCTTACGGCGGCTATTTCGCGGCCATTTTCAGGCAAGCTGGCCGATACGGTAGGGCGCATCCCGGTGATGGTGCTGGGGTCGTTGGTGTGCGTGCTGTGCGGGCTGGCGTATCCGTGGGCGCTCACGGTAAGCAGCTTTCTGCTGCTGCGGCTGCTGCACGGCTTTAGCACGGGGTTCAAGCCCACGGGTACGGCGGCCTTCGTGGCCGATATCGTGCCGGCCGAAAAGCGCGGCCAGGCCATGGGCCTGCTCGGCATGACGGGCGGCCTGGGCATGGCCGTGGGCCCGTGGCTTGGTACGCAGGTAGTGGAGCATTTTTCGCTGAATGCCCTGTTTTATGTATCGGCGGGTTTCGCGCTACTATCGGTGCTGGTGCAAGGCACGCTCACCGAAACGCTGCCCCGGGCGCAGCGGCAGCCCTTCAGCCTACGCCTGCTGAAGCTGGATTTTCGCCGCGAGGTGCTGGAGCCCCGGGTGGCCGCTCCGGCCCTGGCTACGTTGCTATGCCTGTTTCCGTACGGCGCCATCGTGACGGTGGTGCCCGACCAAAGCCAGGCGCTAGGCTTGTCGAAGGGCATATTCTTTATTTACTACACCGCGGCTTCGCTGGCCATGCGGCTGCTATTCGGCAAGGTGTCTGATACGCATGGGCGGGTGCCGGTGCTACGCTGGTCGGCTGCCCTGCTGGCGCTGGGGCTGGCGGTGCTGACGTGGTCGCCATCGGCCCCTATTTTCTTGCTGGGTGCCACCATTTTTGGGATGGGCACCGGGCTGAATTCGCCCACTCTCTACGCTTGGACCGTAGACCTGAGCCCCCCCGAGCGGCGTGGCCGCGGCTTGGCCACCATGTACATTGCCCTCGAGGTAGGCATTGGGCTGGGAGCCCTGCTGGCGGGGTGGATTTTTAGTAATCAGCCCGTTCGCTTGCCGTGGGTGCACGCGCTTAGTCTGGGCAGCGTATTAGCCGCGCTGGCCTACCTGCTGCTGGGAGTACGCGCTACCCCAGCGGGCCCCGCCGCCCACGAGGCGCTGGTCGCCGAGGCATTAGCCGTGGCCGGCCCCGAGGAAGTAGTGTAGTTTTAATGAATGGCAATTGGAAATTGGTTAGCCGCCATCTATTTTTACCCGGCTCGGCGAAGCTATATACTTTTTCTGCTCATACCTGCCTGGCTTCTCGTTTATGAATAAAAATTTACTTATTGGGATGCAATGGGCGTTAGCCTTGGCCGCGGCCACTGCCGGACACGCCCAGCAAGCACCGGTCAAGGTGGTCGAAATAAGATTTGGCAAGCCCGAACCAGCTGATTTTGAAGCTAAAAGCTTTGTGGGCGATAGTGCTGCCTCGGCCGTGGTGCTGTATGATTTCGGGGCCTCGCGCTTTCAATACAACCAGGGTTTCCAGCTGGAAACGGAGCGCGTGACGCGCATCAAGATTCTGAAGAAGGCGGGCTACGACGTGGCTACCGTGGAAGTGCCGCTGTACCACCGCGACGGCTCGGAAGAAAAAATCACCAACCTGCGCGGCTTCACCTACAACGAAGTGGGCGGCAGGCTGGAGAAGGTAAAGCTTGAAGTCGGCAAGGCTTTTACGGAAGAGCGCACCAAGAATGTGCGCGTGCGCAAATTCACGCTGCCCAACGTGCGCGAAGGCGCCGTGATTGAGTACGCTTACACCGTGACGTCGGACTTCTGGCACAACTTCCAGGACTGGACCTTTCAGCGCGAGATACCTACCCGCTGGAGCGAGTTTCGGGCCATTATTCCCGAGTATTTCGACTACAAGATGCTGATGCAGGGCTACGAGCCCCTCGCCCTGCAAACGCAGGAAGAAACTACCGCCCAGTACATGGTGCACACGGCGGGTGGCTTCACCGAGGGCAGCGGCGGTGGTGGTTTTTCGGGTGGCTCGGGCCACGTGGCCGCATCGGCCGACGCCGTAATGGCGAAGGCTACCAATTACCACTGGGCCATGGAAAACGTGCCCGCCCTGCGCGACGAGCCGTACATGACCACCACCCGCGACTACGTGGCGCGCATTGACTTTGAGCTGGCGGGCACCCGGATGCCCACCCAGGCCTACCGCAACGTAGCCGGTACCTGGTCTAAAATCAACACCGATCTGCTGAGCGACGACGAGTTTGGGGGGCAGCTGGGGCGGGCGGGTTTCCTGGCGGCCAGCATCAAGCCATTGATCGCGAAGTACCCCGACCCCGCCGCCCGGGCCGCCGCGGTGCGCGAGCTGGTGCTAAAAGCCATGAAGCACGATGGCACCAATGGCATCATAGCAAGCGGTCCGCTCAAGCGCAGCTACGATTTGCACCGCGGCACGGCCGCTGATATCAATCTGCTGCTCATTGCGGCGCTGCGCCAGGCCGACCTGCCCGCCCAACCGGTGCTGCTGAGTACCCGCGCCCACGGCCGCGTCAACCAGAGCTTTCCGCTGCTGGAGCAGTTCAACTACGTCATCGGCCTGCTGCCGCTGGCTGATAATAAGGAGCTGCTGCTCGACGCCACCGAGCCGCTGCTGCCCTGCGGCGTGCTGCCCACCCGCTACCTCAGCCAAGTGGGCCGCCTCGTGACTGATAAGGAGGAAGGCCGCTGGGTGAACCTGACGCCCAACCAGCGTTATAACCACTTTCAGGAAATAAAGCTGGCGGTAGATGCGCAGGGTAATCTCAGCGGCCAGGTGCACGAGGAGCACAGTGGCTACCTGGGCCTCGAAGCTCGCGAAAAACTCCAGCAATTGGGCGAGAAGAAGTACGTGACCGAGCTGGCTAGCGAGCACCCGAGCTGGGAAGTGCCAACTTATAAGTTCGCTGAGGTGGGCGAGGTAGCCAAGCCCATGAGCCTGAACTACGAGCTGCGCCAGGCGGCCAGCACGCCGGGCACCGCCCAGGAGCTGTACATCCAGCCGCTGGCTTCGTTTGGCGAAACCCGGAATCCGTTTCGCCACGCGCAGCGCACGTACCCGGTTGACTTTGGGGCTCCGACGCAGGACGTTATTGTGCTGACCTTGACGCTCCCGACGGGCTACGCGGCCGAGCTGCCCAAGCAAGCCGTTATCGACTTGCCCAACCAAGGTGGGCGCTACCTGTACTCGGCCACCAGCCCCACGCCGGGCACGGTGCAGCTGCTCAGCCGCCTCAACCTCAATAAGGCCGTGTACGGCGCCGAAGAGTATGCTTCGCTGCGCGAGTTTTACCGACTCGCCATCGCCAAGCAAGCTGAAGCCTTGGTGCTGAAGAAAATATAATTGCTGGGCGGAGCTAGTCGCGCCCGCTTACTAAGCATTCCCTTTTTCTGCTATGATTTCAATCCTACGCCGGACCTGGCCAGCCGGGCGCTGGCTGCTGGCTAGCCTGGCCTGGCCCCTCGCCACGATGGCGCAAACGGCGGCTCCCGCCGGCAAGATTCCGCCGCCGGTGCAGCTTGGCCAACCCGTGCCAGCCGACTTTGAGGCCCGCAATTTTGTGGGCGATAGCGCCGCCTCGGCCGTAGTGCTCTGCGACTACGGCAACGCACGCTTTGGCAGCACGGCCGGGGAGATGAACATCATCTCGGAGCGAATTACGCGCCTCAAGATTCTCAAGAAAGCGGGCTACGACTACGCCACCGTGGAAGTGCCGCTCTACCACAGCGACAACGGCACCGAAAAGCTGAGTAACCTGCGCGGCTTTACCTACGTGCGCGGGGCCGATGGCAAAATCAGCAAAACCAAGCTCGACGAGAGCAAGGCATTTGAGGAAAAGCGCACCAACCACCTGAACGTGCGCAAGTTTACGCTGCCCAACGTGCAGGAGGGCGCCGTGATAGAGTACGCCTACACGGTCTCGTCCACTTATTTTAGCAACTACCAGGACTGGACTTTTCAGCGCGAAATACCCACCCGGTGGAGCGAGTACCGCACCAGCATTCCGCAGGTTTATCATTACAAAACGCTGTACCGGGGCTACTTGCCGTTCGCCATCAACGAGATGGGCCAAGGCTCGGTAAGCCTACTGCTCACCAACCGCGTGCACGATGGCGCCGGGCCGCTCGCTGGCACCGACGTGGGTAACCTGGGCGTGAGCATGAGCACCGAGCAGCATCGCTGGGTGATGAAGGATGCGCCGGCCTTTCGCCCCGAGCCCTACATGACGACGGCCAATGACTACCTGGCCCGCATGACGTTTGAGTTGGCTGGTACGCAGCTGCCCAACGAGGAGTACCACGACCTGACGGATAGCTGGACCAAGAAAAACAAAGTGCTGCTGGACCACGAGCTGTTTGGGCTGGCGCTCAAGCACAGCGATTTCCTGAGCGCCGCCGTGCAGCCGCTGCTGGCCAAGTACCCCGACCCCGCCGCCCGGGCCGCCGCCGTGCGCGAGCTGGTGCTTCAGCACATCAAGTACGATGGCACCAACCACTACGCCGCCAGCGCGCCACTCAAGCGTAGCTACGAGCTGCACCGCGGCACAGCTGGTGATGTAAACCTGCTGCTCGTAGCGGCGCTCCGCCAAGCGGGCCTCAGCACGCTGCCGGTACTGCTGAGTACCCGCGCCCACGGCCAGGTCAGCCAGGAATACCCACTGCTAGAGCAGTTTAACTACGTGGTGGCGCTGGTAGAGCTGCCCGACCAAAAGGAGCTGCTGCTCGACGCTACCGAGCCGCTGCTGCCGGCCGGCGTGCTGCCCACCCGCTGCCTCAGCGAAGTGGGCCATACCGTGCCCGACACTGGCGAAGGCCGCTGGGTGAGCCTGGTGCCTAGCCAGCGCTATACTCATTTTCAGGAAGTGAAGCTGACGCTCGATGCGCAGGGCAACCTCAGCGGCCAGGTGAAGGAGGAGCACGGCGGCTACTCGGGCCTCGAAGCCCGCGAAAAGCTTCAGCAATTAGGCGAGAAGAAGTACGTGACCGAGCTGGCTAGCCAGCACCCGAGCTGGGAAGTGCCCAACTATAAATTTGCCGCGGTGAGTGAGGTAGCCAAGCCCTTGGGCCTGAGCTACGAGCTGCGCCAGGCGGCCAGCACGCCGGGCACCGCCCAGGAGCTGTACATCCAGCCGCTGGAAGCGTTTGGCGAGCGGCAAAACCCGTTTCGGCACGAGCAGCGCCTGTTTCCCGTCGATATCGGCATGCTGCAACAGGAGGTGATAACGGTGACGCTCACCTTGCCGGCTGGCTACACCGCCGAGCTGCCCAAGCCGGCGTCGCTGGTACTGCCCGACAAGGGTGGGCGCTACCTCTACTCGGCCAGCAGCCCCGCGCCGGGTACCGTGCAGCTGCTCAGCCGCCTCACCCTCGACAAGCCCGTGTACAGCGCCGCCGAATACACCGCCCTGCGCGAGCTGTATCGTCAAATGCTGGCCAAGCAGGCTGAGGCGCTGGTTATCAAGAAATCGGGTAGCTAATCGGCTAGTAGTACGTTCCTTAACTGAGTCTTTATTCGCTATGATACTACCCATATTTTCTTCTTTGGTGCTGTTCGGCGCTCCGGTTCCCAAATACCCCGCCGATGCCATTGCCCCGGCTTTGCGCGAAAATGCCCACGCCGTGGTGCGCGCCTACGACGAAGTAGTGACCGTGAAGTCGGCCAGCCAGCTCGTGTACACCGTGCACGAAGCCGTGACGATCCTCGATGAGGCGAGCAGCGAGGAATACGCCCTGAAAAAAGTAGGGTATGACAACCTCAACCGCATCAGCTACTTGCGCGGGGCGGTGTACGATGCGCAGGGGCATTTGCTGCACCAGCTGCGGCCCGCCGAAGTGCGCGACCAGGGAGAGGGCAGTGCTGGTGGCAGCTTCATGACCGACCTGCGCGTGCGCTACGCCGACCTGCGCCAGCCTACCACGCCCTACACCGTTGAGTTTGATTACGAAGTAGTATCGGAAAACACGCTCTTTTACCCCAGCTGGCAGCCCCAAAGCGATGAAAACGTGTCGCTCGAAGGGGCTACGCTGCAAGTGACCACGCCCACGGCGCTGCCCCTGCGCTTTGAGGAGCAGCTACTGCCGGCCGGGGCGGCGAGTGCGCCGACGGTGGCGGGCAACCAGACCACCTACCGCTGGCAGCTTTCCGCTCACCCCGCCGTGGAGGAGGAGCCGCTGTCGCCCTCGCTCACCGAGCTGCTGCCCGCTGTGCACCTGGCGCCCGCCACTTTTGAGGTGCAGGGCCACGCGGGCTCGCTCGCCTCGTGGCAAAGCCTGGGGCTGTGGACGTACCAGCTGGGGCAGGGCCGCGATGTGCTGCCGCCCGCCCTCACTGCCAAGATGGCCCAGCTGCTGGTAACGGCTCCCGACCCGCGCGAGCGAGCCCGCAAAGTGTACGAGTTCTTGCAAAGCTCGACGCGCTACGTGTCGGTGCAGCTGGGGCTGGGCGGCTGGCAAACGGCCCCCGCCAGCAGCGTGGCTACCGGCGGCTACGGCGATTGCAAAGCCCTAAGCAACTACACCTGCGCCCTGCTCAAGGCGGCGGGCCTGCCGGCCTACGTGGCGCTGATCGGGGCCGGGGCTGGCCACGCCGACGTGCGCCAGGGCTTCCCGAGTAGCCAGTTCAACCACGTGGTGCTGTGCATGCCGCTGGCCGCCCACGGCACCGTGCCCGCCGATACCGTGTGGATGGAGTGCACCAGCCAGACAGAGGCCTTTGGCTACATGGGCACCTTCACCGGCAACCGCCACGCCCTA
Organism: uncultured Hymenobacter sp.; assembly: GCA_964514915.1. Taxonomy (GTDB): domain Bacteria; phylum Bacteroidota; class Bacteroidia; order Cytophagales; family Hymenobacteraceae; genus Hymenobacter. The sequence continues at coordinate 20,780 of CAZERY010000017.1, read as the reverse complement.
CTGCTCACGCCCGAGGGCGGCCGCTTGGTGGCTACCCCACGCTACGGCGCGCAGGCCAATCGCCAGCAGCGTCGCACCGACCTGTGGCTCGATGCTAGCGGTGGGGGCAAGGCCTCGGTGCGCACCCAGCGCACGGGGCTGGCCCAGGATGTGTATGCCCAATTACTACACGAAGCCGACCCCGAAGAGCAGAAAAAATACGTTTCAAATCGGCTGCGGCTGAGCCACTTCACCATCAATAAGCTGCGGCTAGCCGCCGTGCCCGCCACCACGCCGCAGGGCCTGCCCAGCGTGGTCGAAACGCTGGGGCTCGACCTGGCCAGCGTGGGCACCGTGGCCGGCCGGCGCCTGCTGCTAGAGCCCAATTTGCTCGGCCGGCTGGGCTCGCTGCCGGCCCAGATCGGCCCGCGCCAGGCGCCGCTTGCCTTGCCTCGCCCCAGCCTCACCCAAGATACCGTGCGCCTGCACCTACCGGCCGGTTTCCACCCCGAATCCTTGCCCCAGCCGGTGCAACTCACCTCGGCCTATGGTACGTATTCCAGCACCTGTACCACCTTGCCCGATGGCACGCTGCAATACGTGCGGCAGCTCGAAACTCGCCGCCCGGTAACTACCCCGCTGCCCGCCAGTAAGTATACCGAATACCAGGATTTCCGGCGTAAAATCAGCCAAGCTGATAACGCGCAAATAGTGCTGGTGAAAACGGACGCCTAGCGGCCGAGGCCTCATCTAAAAACAGGGCAAAAGCACCAAATGCACACTTAGCATCGGGCCAGGCATAAAAATACTGCTTGTAAAGTAATTACCTTCTTTTGGGCTAAAAAGCCGCCAAGCTGCCTCAGAGAAGTTTCTGAGTCAAAAAGTGCCTTTAGCTACTGGAATTGAGGCCTGCTTTTTTAGCTCGACAGTAAGGAAACGTCAAGTGTGCATTTGGTGCTTTTGCCCTGATTCAGGAACAAGTCTAGCAGCGAAAAGCCAACGGCTGATTGCCTACTTAGCGGGCATTTCTTCGGGCCGCGAGAGCGTGCCCGCCAAGATGCCGAAGGTGCCCAGCAGCAACAAAGAATTGCGAGCGGCCTTGTTTTTGGCGAAGCCCAGCAGCCAGGGCGAGCTAGCGGCGAGGATGCCCACGGCTACGTCCAGGATGAGGTGCGTTTTGTACGGCATTTTCTTTACAACGCCCCACTCGGCGCGGGTGAAAAAGCTGGATAACAAGATGTTTCCTGCTAATACACGAGTCATCGTAACGGCTTTCTTCTCTTTTTCAAAGCCGGCTAGCTTCGGAATGGTGAGGGCCAGTGGAATGTAGCTGTAGTCGGTGAAGCCGTGCTGACGGCGCAAAATTGGTTGTTCCATGATCAGTTTGGCAAGTTTGAAGAATAGTAAGCCACCGCGGTGTAAACGAACATTGTCGCCCTTAAGCTGCTATTGCCGAGTTTTTTGCGGCTACTCAGCGGCTGGCTGCCAGGAGCTTGGCTAAGCTAGCAAGCTGCGCTATTGCTAAATAAAAAGCTATTTTTCGGTAATTTATAGCCGGTAGCGTACCTGCGCCGTCACCTCCGAACGGGTGGCGCCTTTTATTTCTTCGAGCCCCGAGCCGATGGTGTTTTGGTGGCGATAGCGCGTCTCGGCGTAGCGCAGCCAGAGCGTGAAATGCTTGCTAAACGTGAGCTGAGCGAGCGCGTAGGCCCGCGTGCCCTGCCCGTAGAGCGCCGGCACCGACACGGCATACAGCACATCTTGCTCAAACATATACTGCCGCGTATCATAGTCGTCGGTGTCGAACAGCGCGTAGCGGGCCGCCAGCTGCACCCGGCGCGCTACCTGCACCGAGGCGTCCTGGCTCAGCACGAAGCCGGTGCGCCAAGGCTGGCCGTCGTCGGCGCGCAGGTAGGTGGCTTGCAGGCGGGTGCGCAGGCCGAGGCGGGCGGTGGGCTGCCCATCGTAGTAGAGCAGCAGCGAGTGGCGGAGCTGCTGGCCGGGCAGCGGCACCGGGCGGCCCAGGCTGGTGGGCAGGTCGAGCGGCTTGCGGCGAGCGCGGTACTGCACGTAGAGCAGGCTCGTTTTGGTGGGTGTGAAGGCCAGGCGGACCAGCGCATCTTGGCCCTGGCTGGGCGCCCCCACCCGGTAGCGCAGCCACGGAAACCGGAATTGGTCGAAGTAAGCCGAGATTTCCCAGCGGGTAATCGGGCGCACTTTTAGCCCCACGTAGAAGCCGCTTTCGTTGATTGTACGCGTGTTTTCGCCGAAGGCATTGCCGTAGAAGGTGTGAAAATCGACGTCGTAATGACGCACGAGCACGGCCGCATCTACCATCGGGCCGAGGCTGGCCAGCACGCCGTTGACGGTGCCCAGGCCGCCCCCGCTGCTGCGGCCGCTTTCGCCAAACAGCAGTAGGTTGCGCCAGCTGTAGCTGTAGTGCGCGCCCACCGCCAGGTTGTTTTGGCCCCGGAATTCGTACAGATTATACGGTTCGGGGCGCTTCTGAAAAGCCTGGCCGTAGTGCGTGCCCACGGCCGTGAAGCCCAGCGCTAGGTTGCCATCAGCGCTGAGGTAGCCGAGGTGGCCGCCGCCCACCGTTTCGGCTAGGCGCTGGCGATTGGCCAGCTCGGTGGCCGTGCGGTGCAAGCCGGTCAGCAACAGGCTGCTGCTGAACTCCTCAAACTGCGCCAGCGAATCGGTATTCAGGCGGGCATTGGCATCAATGTTTTTTCGCGAAGCAAACGCCGTAGCTGCCCAGTGTGGCGTGAGCTGGTAGGTAGCCGCCGCGCCGCGGAAAAACGTATTCTCGAGGAGCGCCGCGTAGGGCCGCACGCCCAGCGAGGCCCGGCGCAGGGTAGTGATCGTTTCGGCGCCTTTGCCCAGCGCGAGTCCCGAAGAAAGCAGCAAACCCTGCCCAAACTGAAGCTGGTAGTCGCCGAGGGCCAGCGTTTTCCAGCGGCCCTGGTTGTAGAATACCGCGTGGGCCGATAGAAAATCGGGACCGTACTGGTGTTGGGCTGGCCGCCAGGCCACCGGCTCGCCCGCGTCTTTTTCGGCCGTAAAGCCCAGGCTGAAATCGTGCGCGTGGCTCACGCGGTAGCGCAGAGCCAGCGCATCGGGCGAGCCCAGGTAGCGCAGCGTCGGCCGCCCCTGAAAAGTATCGACGGCGGTGTAGCCCTTGCGCTGCTGCAACCCACGCTCATAGCGCAGCAGCAACGCGTTATTTTCTTCGTGGGTAATGCGGTGCCAAAGGGGGCCGCGGGCCGCATTGGGGCTGGCGCTTTCTACCGTCACGAACGGCGCCACCCGGCCGATGGTACGCACGCCCCAGCCCGGCACGGCTTGCAGCTCGTACACGCTCAGGAGCGGGCCGGTGGCTTGGCGGTACTGGAGCAGGGCCGTTACCTGCTTTTCGGTGAGTAGGGGCAGGGCGCGCAGCTCCTCGGCGGTGGCAGTGTTGAGGTTGAGCGGCGACTGGTAGTACTGAAGCAGCGTGCCGTACAGGTCTTCGTAGGGAATCTGGTCGGACTGAATCTCGGCGAACAGCTCCTGGGTGAGCCGGTCAAAATCGGGCGCTCGCCGCGGGTAGTCTTGCGCCCACGCCAGGCCCGGTAGCAGGCCGGCCAGCGCTACTACTACCCAAGGCCGCCAGCTGCTCGCCGCGACGCGGAGAAAACGGAGCGCTTTCATCGCTGGCTGCTCGCTATTGGCTTAGCCCACTGCCAGCTCATGCTCAGGTATTGGCTGAGGCCCAGCGCACTATGCCACCCGGCGGCGTAGTCAAACTGCCAGCCGCCGACGTGCACGCCAACCCCAGCGGTAGCTTGCTGGCTGAGGCTGGCGTAGCCCAGCCGCACTGCCACGGCCGTAGCGGGCAAGTACTCGATGCCCACCTTGAAGCCGGCGGCGCGCTCCACGTCTTTCTCGACTTCGCCTAGCAGCAGCACCTGCTTGCTGGGGTGATAGGCCAGGCCGGCGCGCAGGACTGTGGGCACGCGCTCATCCTGGTAGTCAGCCAGCTTGGCCTGGGTGATATTGTAGAGATACACGCCGAACGTGAGCCGCTCGGGCAGCACCTCGGCCTGCCCGCCCAGCGAGGCAGCCAGGGTGCGGCGGCTACCCAGATCTTGCAGGCTCACTTGCAGCGCGTCGAGCCGCCCGCCCACGCTCACCACTCCGAGCTGGTAGCCGTAGGCAGCCCCTACCCGCACCTCCTTGTACAAAATGCCGCCAAACCGCTGGGCTTCAAACCCCACCACGCCGTGGCTGGCCCGGGCGGGTAGCCCACCCGCTGCCGGCTCTACTACACCCACCGGCAGGGCCAATGCTACCGCCGCTACGTTGAGGCTCGGAATGAGGTAGCGGTTTTCGGCATACACGCCGGCCGTAGGTTGGGTCAATCGCCCCAGGCCCGCCGCATTATTGGCTACGGCCCACATATCACCGCTTAGGGTAGCTGAGGCGTTGCCGAGCGCCTGCGCCCGCGCCCCGTGGCCGGCCGGGCCATTGCCTTGGGCTAGTAGCGGCCGTGCAGAAAACAGAAACCCAGCAAGTAACAGGGATAGAATAAGATAGCTTAGCGAGGATTTTTGTTCGAACTCTCCGGCGACCCTCATGGCTGCTCTACTCGGTATGACGTAAATAGGACTTACGCACTCGATTATACAAGTGCTTGAATGATTGGCTTTTGGAGCAGCTGCCTTAGGTAAGGTGCCCATTGCTGTTGGTGCGCCTGATAAACAGTTTGCCCTATTTGGCGGGCGTGTTGACGAAGCGAAACCCAAGCCAAGTAGCAACAAGTCAAGTAGTTGCGCTGCGCCGCAGCCTTGCGGCACTGGCACTTCTCCGAGCCGGTCAGTTGTTTAAAACTGCGGTGAAATTCCGCCACTTGCCAGCGCACCTGCACGGCCTCAACCACCATTTCGCGGGTCAGGTGAGCGGCCAAGTAGTTGGTAATGACCCATTCACCGTCGCCGTTCGTGGCCACTAGCTTGAAGAGCTTTACGCCAAAGGGCACTTCTTTTAGGCGCACTTCCAGCCTCTGGCTCCAGCCTTGGGGCGGCGGGTCGAGCGTATCCAGACGCTGGTAGCCACTTTCTTTGCTCACGCTCACCAACCGGTTGCGTTGAAGGGTCGTGAAAAAGGTCCAACCGGCCCGGTGAATGCGTTTGAGGTTGGTGCTGGCCGCGTACCAGGAATCGAATAAAATGGGGCGCGCCAGTAGCTTACCCTCCGCCACGACCTGATCGAACATGGCTAGGAAATGGTCGTTTTTTGTCTGGCCGTCGTGGTCGGGCGCGTAGATGCGGTAATCCAAGGGCAGAAAATCGCCTGCTTCGCCGCTGCTGTGCACCAACTTAACCAGCCCGATGCCGGTAACCATGCCGTGGGTGTTGCCCGAATACTGGCGCTTAGCCAGGTCAATGAAGCGGCTGTAGCGGTTGTCCTGCACGCGGTCGTCGACGAGCAAACAAGCCTCCGGCGAGTCGCGGAGCAAGGGCTGGACTAGTTCGCGCAACTGATTGACAGGCAATGCACTCGTGCGCAAAAACCGATTTACCTGGTCGTGGCTCACCTCGGGTAGCTGGGCCGCCAAATGCGTGCAGGTATAGTTCTTTGGCGTGCTGAGCAGGTACTCGATGTAAGTGGTTTGGGTCAGCATGAGCGAGCATTTTTGTCTAATGTATCCCAAAGTGCGTAAGTCCTAAAAACAAAACTCGCCAGCTCGGTGCTTCGGCTCGTACTCTTTCCCGCATTTCTGGCACTGTGCTTTCGTAAGTCCAAAGCGCAACTTACAACTCATCCCCGTTCTGAAGATAGGTTTTGAGATATTTCTTGGTGGGAGAGCTTATCTGCATCGATAGCAAAGGCTTGGCTACGCGCAAAGCCGCGATAATCAAAGAGCAGGAGGCGCAAAAAAGGGAGACCCAAGTCGAGCCTCCCTTTGCACCAGCTTATTGCTTACTGACTTATTGCTTACTGAAGCGGCAACTGATTTTTTCGCCGTTCGAGCTTTGCCCCAGCAGCGTGTAAAGGCCAGGCGGTAGGGCCGCTACACTCACCGCCTCGCCAGAATACGTGCCGCGATAAACCTGCTTGCCCTCGACGCTGATGATGCTAAGCTGCCCACCAACCAGGGCATCGGTCAGGTTCAGCTGGTCGGTAACCGGGTTTGGGTAGGCGGCCAGCACCGGCGAAGTCGCGGGTGAAACTGGGGCCTGCTGGGCATCGACTCTGGCCGTAGCCTTCGGTGCGGTGATTATAAGAGAAGATATTTTATCGTTCCAGCTAGTGCCTACATAGCCGGTGTTGGCACTGAAGGTGGTGCTGGTGCCCTGGAACTTGTCGTCGGTATAGGCCGTCACGACGTAGCCTTTGGGTACCGTCAGCGACGAAATATCATTATCGCGGATGCCAGCTGCCTGCAAAGCAGCCAGGTTATAGCGGCCAGCGGCCAGACTGGCCGTGTAGCCGCCATAGTTCAAATCCTGGCAGAAAACGGCTTTGTCGAGGTTAGCGGCGGCTTCCATCAGCATGATGCCACTCAGCTGCGTAGACCATTGGGTGACCGTGCCGGCCGTTACCGACCAGTCTTTGCTGACGAGCATGGTGTTTTTGTTGATGGCTACGTTATTAACCTGCTGGGCCGTCGATTGTAGCGCCGCCACGTAGCGATCGCGCGTTGCCGCTGGCAACGCTCCCTCCCGGGCCAGCAAGGCAAAGTAGCGCAGAAAGATGCCCTTAAACAAGCCACCGTCGCCTTCACCCGTTTCATTGGTCCAAAACACGCCGTTGGTCAGCCGGTTCGTCATGGCATACTCCGCCGACCGCACGGCATCGTCGAGGTAAGTTTGCTCCCCGGTCGCTTTGTAAAGCTCCAGACCAGCCCCAATCCAGGTGCCCACGTTGTACGAGAAAATCCACGCCTTCTGGGTAGCGTCGGTGCCGGCATCGTAGTTATCCCACACCGCCCCGCTGGCCGGGTCAACCAAGACACTTTTCATCCAGGCGTAAATATTTCGGGCAGTTTGCAGGTTCGCGGCAGTATTATTGGCCCGATACAAGCGCGTAGCCAAAATAATGGCCGGGCCGTTGGTGCAGGCATTAAAGCTATTGGGAGCGCTCTTATTCCATTGAACTGCCCCGCCACGGTCGGCGTGCTGCCCGCCTTGGATATCCTGCCAGAGGATATTGGTTGCGTTCAAGTAGTCGGCATCGCCAGTGTTTTGGGCGGCCCGCAAGCTGGCAATGGCCAGCCAGGCCATATCGTCGTAGTACGTGGTCGGGTACTGGCCCCCGTTTGTGTCTTTGGTGCCGAGCAGCAGGCTCTTCATCCATTGTGTGTACTTGCTGTCGCGGGTGCGCAGGTAGCCGTCGAGCATCGCGTCGACGCCGTGCGCTTGCCACCAATAATTGAAGCCGGTATCGCCGTTGTTATTGGTCTGGTAGTACTTACCATCTGCCGAGAGGAATTTACTATGCGCACTGGTTTGCAAGGATTCGGCCACGGGGCCGTAAGTGGCTACTTGTGCGTGGCTGGGGGCGGCGTTGAGAATGCCGCAGAGCAGCAGCACCGGCGCCAGGCCGCGTGTAGCGAGGCGTTGAAATGGGATGGTATTGTGTTTTTTCATGAAAAATATTGGTTTTGATGTTGGAAAGGGTGATAGGTATGGTATAATGACTGGAAAGGTACTTTAAAAATTCGATTCCCAACAACCGTTTTGGCTGCTGCTAGCTGGGTTGAGGCGCTCAAGCGAATCAGGACAGAGTTGGCGGAAGTGGTTTAGCTAGGCCGCCCAGAATTAGGATATGGTTTGAAAGTAGGTTTCGAGATAGCCGAGGGCAGAATGCCGGCGCTCGGCATTGTAATAAGTGAGATAGTAGCTGACTGCCTTCTAGGCGCGCTTCGCTCAAGTTACGGGAGTTGCCACTAGCTCTGCGAGCTTAGATTTAGAGTCGGTAGCAGTCCGGCTTTTTAGCGAGAGCTACTTTCGTAGTGCGGGGCTAACCCGGTGGCCGGCGCCGCCCGAACTTTACGCGCTTACCCGGCATTTTATCATTATGCTTCGTCGCCTGCTGCTGGTGCTGGTGCGCTTTTACCAGCTGTTTATTTCGCCGCTCACGCCGCCTAGCTGTCGCTACTCACCTACCTGCTCGGCGTATGCGGCCGAGGCCATTACGAAGTACGGTGCGCGGCGCGGGGGGCGGCTCGCCCTGCGGCGCATCGGTCGGTGCCATCCGTGGGGCGGCTCGGGCTACGACCCGGTGCCTTAGCTGGTAAAGCGCAGTCGTGCGGGCGTTTTGCCCGTACAAACGATTCCTATGCTGTACCTCCCACTGCTTATGCGCCCGTTAGTGGGTGTCATGTTGTTTACCTCGGCCTGCTCGCCGGCTACCGACTCGCTGGCTACCGCCGACCAACCCCAGCAGCTGGCGCAGCAGCCAGCTAAAAAGGGGAAAAAGGGCAAGGGCAAAAAAAAGGAGAACGACGCCGACGACCTACCCAGTGGCTTGCGTCAGGTAGGCCGGTTTACCGATGGCATCCTGGAAAGCTCGGGCCTGTGCGCGGCGCCGCAGGCCGGCACGTATTTTACCTTCGGCGACGATGGCCAGCAGCCTACTGTGTGGCGCGTCGATGCCACTGGGCAGCAGGTGGGGGAGTTCACGCTGGGAGCGCCCAACCATGATTGGGAAAGCCTGAGCCGCGACAACAGCGGCAACTACTACATGGGCGACTGCGGCAACAACAACAACGACCGCCAGAACCTCGCCATCCTGCGCTTCCGGCCCGATAACCCTAGCCAAGTTGGTAAAATCAAGTTTAACTACCCCGACCAAACGGAGTTTCCGCCCAGCAAAAAGGAGCGCAACTTCGACTGCGAGGCCAGCCTCTGGCACGCCGGCCAGGTGTATCTGTTCACCAAAGACCGGGCTACCGAAAGCACCTGCAAAGTGTACACCGTGCCCGAAACGCCCGGCACTTACACGGCCAAACTGATTACCAAGCTGGCCATTCCGGGGGCCGTCACCGATGCCACGCTAGCGCCTAGCGGCCATCGGCTGGTGCTGCTGGCGCGCCAGGAGCTGTTCGTGCTCGAAGGCGATTCTTGGGAAGCGATTCTGAAAGCCACCCCGCGCCACATCGACCTGAAAGGCGCCGGCCAAACCGAAGGCGCGGCCTTCAAGGATGAGCACACGCTGCTGATTACGACCGAGCAGGGCGCGGTGTACGAGTTGGCGATTTAGCAAAATGACTTATAGCAAAAATCCCCGTGGCACCAAGGCCACGGGGATTTTTGCTACTGGGCTAGTCGCGACAAAAGCTCTACGCTTTGCCGCCAGCGCGGGCGGCCGCCTCTTCCTCGGCCAGGTCGCGCGGGGCGTAGCCGTAGGGGTTCTGGGGGTTTTTGCCAGCGCGTAGCAGTACCCAGAGGCCAATGAGGATAAAGGGAATGCTTAGCAGCTGCCCGATATTGAGGTGGTACTGGGCAATGATGCCGCCTTCCTGCGCTACCTGGTTTTCTTTGAGGAACTCCACTAAAACGCGGAACGTGAACAGCAGTACCACAAACAGCCCAAAGAGCAGGCCGCGCGGGGTTTTCTCCTTGTATTTATTCCACAGGTTATACAGCAGCCCCAGTAGGAATACGCAGAACAGCGACTCGTAAATCTGGGTAGGGTGGCGCGGTACGGCCATTTCGATGCCTGGGCCGGGTGCAGTGCCGGCCGGCAGTATTTCCGTGTGCTCTTCGCCATTGGCTAGCCGGCTGCGCTGCACCAGCACCGCTCCGGTGGGCAGCGGCGTCACGGGGGCTTGCAGGTGCTCGGTATCGCGGGGGAAAACGAATGCCCACGGCACATCGGTCGGCTTGCCCACAATTTCGGAGTTCATCAGGTTGCCCAGGCGAATGCAGGCGCCGCCGATGGCTACCACAATCACGATGCGGTCGAGCACCCAGAGGTAGTCGAACTTATTGCGTACGCTGAAAATGAACACCGCCAGCAAGATGCCAATAGTGGCGCCGTGCGAGGCCAGCCCGCCGTGCCAGATCTTGAGAATCTCGCCCGGATGTTCTTTATAAGAGGCCCAGTCGTAGAAAAAGACGTGGCCCAAGCGGGCGCCCAGCACCGTGCCCACCACCATGTAAAACGTGATCACATCGACCCAATACGGCCGCACGCCTTCCTGCTTATAAATGTGGGTGAGCACGAAGGAGCCGATCACGAAGCCGGCCGCAAACAGCACCCCGTACCACCGCAGGAGCAGCGGGCCGATTTCGGTGATGATGGGCGAAACGTTCCAGGGGATGAAAGCTAAAGAAGAAAGCATAGTCAGCAAAAGGGGAAAGAGCGTCAAATGTAGGTAGGGCTACCGGCTTGCCACTTGCCCCGTGCGGCGGTAGCAGTGGCTGCCAACCGCGCAGGCAGCTAGTACTGGTGAGCGCCGGAGCACCACTAGCAGCGCGGTGAGTAATCGAGGAAAAGAGATTAATGCGCTAGCTGGTGCGCGGGGAAACTGGTGCGGTGGCTGGGGCCAGCAGTAGCTGCTACTGCGCCGTCGCCGCTCACGGCTAGTATCAGGGCTCCGAGCACTGCGGCGTAAGCTGGCCGCCATAGCCACTTGGGCAACAATGCCTTAGCTGGTAGAGAGGTGGCTAAAAGTCGAGCGTGCACCCGTCCGTAAAAGAACGGTAGCGGCTCCGCTTTCGGCTGAAGCCGTAGCTGGCGCAGTAAGGCTTCCCACTCCTCGTCGGAGCCCGGGCGAAAGGCAGAATCAGACATGGCGAAGTTAAGCGAGTAGGTGGTGGAGCTTTTGGCGAGCCCGAAACAATAACGACTCGACGGCCGGCACCGTGGTAGCCAGCACGGCCGCTATCTCTTCGTAGCTAAGCTCCTGCTCGTGGCGTAGCGTGAACGCTATCTGTTGCTTAGCGGGCAAGCGGCCGAGGTGGTCGAGCAAGCGCTTTACTTGCTGCTCGCCTTCGAGCAGTGCCTGCGGATGCGCATGGTCGGGCACTTCGTGCAATACTTGGTTTTCGAGGCCCAGCAAGCTGGTGAAGTGAGCGAAACGCTTCTTGGCCGTTGCCCACCGGCGGTGCCGCAAGGCGCGCGACGTAGCCAGCTGGTAGAGCCACGTGCTAAGGGCCGCCTCACCCCGAAAGCCAGCAATGGTTTGGTAAACCTCGATAAAAACTTCCTGGGCCACGTCTTCCGCTTCCTGCGGCGAACGCAGCAGCGAAAGCGCAGTTTGGTAAATACGGTTTTGATAGCGTTTCACCAGCGTCCGAAAAGCGGCCTCGCTGCCCTGCTGCAACTGCGCTACCAGCTCGGCATCGGCCGGGCTTACCGGCGAACAGCGGGGTAGCTCAAGCGCAAGGGGCAGGGAAAAGCTAAAAGCCATACTAGCCAAAGCGGCGGGTGAAGGTTTACGTATCGCCAGCTACTTCAGCGTTACAGCCTATTAGGATCCAGTGCTGTCAGAAACTTGCGCGCTTATTTTTAATGCTATTATAGAGTATTGATTCTCAGCAAGTTTTATTTTAAAATTAGCTACAGCGCGGCTAGCTCCTCCCCAAAGCCGCCGCTCAGGATGGGGAAGCGCAGCCACGAGCGCGGGTCCACGTTGTAGTCGTCGAGGTGAAAGCTAGGCGCGTAGCGCTCGCGCTTCCACTGGTTGCGGCTCCAGAGCGTGTAGAAGCGCCGCACGTAGGCGCGCAGCTGCTCGGGGTCGGCGGTGGGCGTTTCGGCTACGAGCTGGGCGAGCACCGCGGCGGGCGCCAGCCGGTTGTAGAAAGCCAGCCGCTCGATGCGGTTGAGCAGCGCGTAGGGCATGAGGTCGCGCTCGTCGGTTTGCTTGTCGGCCAGCGGGCGCAGCTCGGCCGTGGGCTGGAGGGCATTGACGTGGTGCAGAGCCTCGTAGCCCAGCTCAGTCTGGGCCCAGCGCAGCCATTTCTTCACAAAATCCTTGTCGACGCCCGCGATGGGAGAGATGCTGCCCGCCGTGTCGCCGTCCATGGTGCAGTAGCCTACGCTCGCCTCCGAGCGGTTGGAGGTAGTGATAAGCAGGCAGTTCTGCACGTTGGCCAGCAGCCAGATGCCGGGAGCCCGCACCCGCGCCTGGATATTTTGTAGGGCCAGGTCATCGGTTTGCCAGGTCAGCTCACGGCCCAGCGCGTGCTCGATCTTGCCCACGTAGCTGCGTACTTCCTCATCGATGGTCCAGTCGAAGAAACGCGCCCCGAGGCTGTCGGCTAGCTCCCGGGCCGAGTTAAGGGTGTCGTCCGAAGAGTTAACGGTGCCTTGATAAGCGCAGGTGAGCAGCCGCCGCACCAGCTGCTGGTTGGTGGTGAGTTGCGGCTGGGCGAGGGTTGGCTCCACTGTCTGCCGCGCGGCTCCGCCCGCGCCAGTCTGTACTACCTCAGTTTTGGCCGTGTCGAAGGCCCCGCTGCGCCGCTTAAACTCTTCTTCGCCCAGCTCAGCTACGCCCAGGCGCACCATCTCGGCCACACTCACGGCGCAGAAGCATGAGTCGGCCCCGCCGCTGAGGCTCAGCACAAAGCCCCGGCTGCGCGCCTTGCGCAGGTAGTCAAACAGCCCCAGGCTCATGGCTTGGTTTAGCTCGCGGTATTCATCGGGCTCGGGCAGCGGCACGAGGGTGTCGGCTATTTCCAGCGGCGCCGCGAAGTCCACATCTACCCACTCCAGGTCCACGGCCTTGAAACTCAGCAATTGGTTGCGCTTGAGCAAATGCCCATTGCGGGCAATCAAAATCTCGCCGTCGTAGATGACGCGACCGGCCTCATTACCAAGGAGATTGGCGTACAAATACGTGCAGGTAAAATTGCGGGACGCGTTCAGCACCAGCTTGTAGCGCAGGTCGGTTTTGCTCATGGCAAAGTGGCTGGCCGACGGGTTGATGATCAATTCGACCTTGCCGCGCAGCCGGCAAGCGGGCCGCACATCGTCGGGCCGCCACGCATCCTCACAAATCTCGAAGCCAAACCGCACGCCCTGGTGCTCGAAGGTGAGATCGCCGAGCGGCCAACTTTCCCCGGCGTAGTCCACGGTCGTCGTTTCGCCCGCCACCCAGGGCACAAAAAAGCGGGTTTCGTAGTGCACCCCGTCATTAGCCAAAAACTGCTTGGCCGCGAAGCCCAGAATCTGCCCATCGCGCAGCACGGCAGCTGTGTTGTAGGTGCGGTGGGCCAGCCGCACCGGTAGGCCCACCACCACGCAGATGCCCGCGGTGAGCGGCCGGACTTCTTGCAGATAGTCGAGCGCCGATGCCGGCAGCCAGTCACTCAAGAATAAATCTTCGCAGTTATAGCCCGTCAGGCACAGTTCGGGCAGGCACAGCAATTCCACTCCCGCTGCTTTAGCCTGCTCAATGGCCGCGCTGATATTCTGAAGGTTGTGGGCCCAGTCGAAGGGAATCTGGTTGAGGGCAGCTCCGGCGATGCGCATAGTTGCTCTTATCGATAAAGTAAACAAAACGAAAGAACGTCGTCATGCTGAGCCCCGCGAACGATCGCTATCGCGTTGCAAAACCTGACGATTGGTTTACTACGTGGCAGAGATGCTTCGCAGGGCTCAGCATGACGTTCTTTTTAGCAAATTCACACGCCCAGCGTCCTTAGCGCCCGCTCGGCGGCTAGCTGCTCGGCCTGCTTTTTATTGAGGCCCATGCCAGTCGCCACTACTTCGTCATTAAGCAGCACGGTAGCCGTAAATTCCATGACGCCGCCCGGCCGGGGCTCGCCGCTCATCTCGTAGCGCACGGCTTTTGCATTGCGCTGCGCCCACTCGATAAGCTTGCTCTTATAGTTGGAGGTAGTGGTAGTCAAGGTGTTGACATCCACAAAGGGCTTAATCAGGCCTTTCAGCACAAACTTGCGAGCGGCTTTGTAGCCTAGGTCCAGGTACACGGCGCCCACCAAGGCTTCCAGGGCGTTGCCATTCACGGAGCGCGAGCGGGCTACCCGGCTCTGCGCCGCATCAAGCTGCACCAGCTTATCCAGGCCCAGCTTAAGGGCGATGGCGTTCAGGCTTTCCCGGTTGACGATGCGCGAGCGGGTTTCGGTTAGAAAACCTTCCTGCTCGTACGGAAACTTGCGAAAGAGGTATTCCGCTACCACCGTGCCCAGCACCGCATCACCTAAAAACTCCAGCCGCTCGTTGCTTTGGTGGCGGCCCGCGCCGGGCTCGGCTCGCACCACCGACGAATGCGTAAAGGCCAGCTGGTACAGCCGCGCATTGTCCGGGTCTTGGCCAATGACAGTGGCGACGGCCTGCCGAAAGTGCTTGTCGCTGCCCAGCAGCCGCCGAAACAGACCGAAAAGGGGAAGTGGCATTAGGAGAGCTGTTAGCCTGTAGCTGCTGGCCGTTAGCTTATTATAGAAAATTAAAGCAGAACGTCATGCCGATGAAAGAAACATCTTAGCAAGGGGCGTTGAGTTATCAAACTTACTTGCCTGCCAGACGCTGTCCTTGCCAGCATGACGTTCTGAATTTTATGGAAGCGTTACTCCGCTACTTTACGAAAAAGCACCGACGTATTGTGCCCGCCGAAGCCAAACGTGTTGCTAAGCACAATGTTAATATCCCGCTTCTGCGCCACGTTGGGCGTAAAATTCAGGGCTTGGTTAATCTCCGGATCGGGTGTATGCAGGTTGATCGTCGGCGGCACGATGCCGTGCTTAATGGCCAGAATAGAAGCCACCGCCTCAATGCCGCCCGCCCCGCCTAGCAAGTGGCCGGTCATGCTCTTGGTCGAAGAGATATTGAGTTTTGGCGCGTGCTCGCCAAATACGGTTTCGATCGCCTTGATTTCGGCGCCATCACCGAGTGGCGTGCTCGTACCGTGGGTGTTGATGTAGTCGACGTCTGCGGGCTGAATGCCTGCATCGCGTAGCGCGTTGCGCATCACCAGCTCCACGCCCGAGCCAGTAGGATCAGGGGCGGTAATGTGGTAAGCATCAGACGACATGCCGCCGCCAATTACCTCAGCGTAGATTTTAGCGCCGCGCGCTTTAGCGTGCTCATACTCTTCCAGTACGATGGCGCCGGCGCCTTCACCCAGCACAAAGCCATCACGGTCTTTGTCGTAGGGGCGCGAGGCCGAGGCTGGGTCGTCGTTGCGCTCGCTCATGGCCTTGAGGGCGTTGAAGCCGCCCACGCCCGACTCGGTGATGGCCGCCTCGGAGCCACCCGTCACGATGGCGTCGGCTAGCCCCAGACGGATGTTGTTGAAAGCCGCAATCAGCGCATCGTTCGACGAGGCGCAGGCTGAAGTAGTCACGTAATTAGGCCCGCGGAAGCCATTCTTAATGGAAATATTGCCTGATGAGGAGTCCGCAATCATGCGCGGAATAAAGAAGGGGGAGTAGCGGGGCGTGCCATCGCCGCGCTCAAACTGGAAGCATTCTTCCTGTAGCGATTTCAGGCCGCCGATGCCCGAGCCCCAAATAACCCCGATGCGGTCTTTATCGACGCCGCCCGTCAGCAAGCCCGCGTCGGCAATGGCCTCATCGGAGGCAATGACGGCGAACTGCGTAAACAAGTCCATCTTGCGGCCTTCCTTACGGTCGAAGTAAGCATCAGGATTATAGTCTTTTACCTCGCAGGCAAAGCGGGTTTTAAACCTGGTAGCGTCGAAACGGGTGATGGGAGCAGCTCCGCTCACGCCATGTATGAGCCCTTCCCAATAGGTGAGGGCGGTGCTGCCCAGCGGGGTGATGGCCCCAATACCGGTTACGACAACGCGGCGGATTGACGACATAATGCAAACGCCGAGTGGGCGGCGTAATTAGAAGGAAACAAGAGTAGCGCGAAAACAACAAAACCGGCCGGCGGCGAGCCGGCCGGTATAGGCAGTTTATTTTAAGAGTACTCGACAGACGCGGTACGCCAAAAACTTACTTGGCGTGCTCTTCGAGGTAGCTAACGGCTTGGCCCACAGTCTGGATGTTCTCGGCCTGGTCGTCGGGGATGCTGACGTTGAATTCTTTTTCGAACTCCATAATCAGCTCCACGGTGTCAAGCGAGTCGGCACCTAGGTCGTTGGTGAAGCTGGCTTCCGGAGTTACTTCCGAGGCTTCAACGCCCAGCTTGTCGATAATGATGGCTTTTACTTTTTCGGCGATTTCAGACATTGCAGTCGTGGGTTAAGAGGGAACTTGACTGCAAAGTAACGCTACTTTTCGCAACCATGCCGCGAAGTACCTTCCTAACCGACGTACAAGATTTTGGCTCCCCCAGTTTTAAGCACCTTCAATGGGTAGCCGAAAGCAGTAGCTTTGCAGCTTGCCGCTGCTCTTTGCTGCCTCATGAAAACCTTAACCCTGGACGCCGAATATGACTGCGATTTTGCGCTCTTTGGCCTGGTTTGCAGCGCCCCTGACTACACGCTGGCCTGGAGCCTTAACCGGAGCCTGCGCCTGCGCCTGGTGCGGCAGCCCGATTTTGTGCTGAATCTGGTGCAGCAGGGGCCACTCGCTTTCAGCTACTACCTACACGCCACGGAGGTGCTTAGCCTACGGCTATTTTGCAACCGGGCAGTGCTACCTTCGGCCCTGGCCAAGCCCTTTATGGCGCCCGATATTCGGGAGTACGATTACTTATTGCAGGTGCAGGGCGGTGCTGATGAGTTGACCGGCACCGAATTGCTAGACCGCCTCACGGCGCTGCCGCAAGTGCGCTATGCCAGTGAGTTTGACCCACAGGAGTTGAAATACAAGGAAAATTTAATTTTCTAACTTTCCGGGCCCATTTGGTCGGCAATGCTGTACTTCGTTTTCCCAATCCTTCTAAGCTAAACTGCCCTGGCTAGCGTGTGCTAGCCACTCCTATTCTTTATGGAACCTACCCCCCAGACGTCCGTCGTCTCCTTCAACCGCACCAAAATCGTGGCCACCGTGGGCCCGGCATCCAATACCTACGACCGCCTCGGCGTCCTCATTCGGGAGGGAGTAGATGTGTTTCGCCTCAATTTTTCGCACGGCGCCCACGAAGAGCACCTCTCGGTTATTACTACCGTGCGCCGCCTCAACAAGGACTTGCGCACCAATGTGGGCCTGCTGCAAGACTTGCAGGGCCCCAAGATTCGCCTGGGCGATGTGGAAGGCGGCCAGGTTGAAATCAAGGCGGGGGATAAGATTAAGCTGGTGTGCGGCGAAAAAGAAATCAGCACCGCTACCCGCCTGAGCACCATCTACCTGGGGCTGGCCCGCGACGTGAAGCCCGGCGACATGATTCTGCTCGACGATGGCAAGCTGGAGCTGCGCGTGCTTGCCACCGACCGCGACAAGGAAGTAGACGTGGAGGTGGTGTACGGCGGCACGGTAAAGCCTCGCAAGGGCATCAACCTGCCCGACTCCAACGTGTCGGCGCCCAGCATGACGGAGAAGGATATCGAAGACCTGAAATTTGGTCTTGACAACGACGTAGACTGGGTAGCCTTGAGCTTTGCCCGCCGCGCCGACGATATTCGCTTCATCAAATCGCTGATTGCGGAAGCGGGCAAGCAAACTCGTGTGGTGGCTAAGATTGAGACGCCCGAAGGCCTGCGCAATATCGACGAGATTATTGCCATCTCGGATGCGATAATGGTGGCGCGCGGCGACCTGGGCGTAGAAATCAACGGGGGCGAGGTGCCGCTGGCTCAGAAAATGATTATCCAGAAGTGCAACAAAGCCGGTAAGCCCGTCATCGTCGCTACCCAAATGATGGAGAGCATGATCACGGCCCCGCGCCCCACGCGCGCCGAAACCAACGACGTGGCCAATGCCGTGCTCGACGGTACTGATGCCGTGATGCTGTCGGCCGAGACGGCCGTGGGCCAGTACACGGTGGAGGTTATCCGCTCGATGGTGAACATCATCCGCAGCGTTGAAACCAACTCGGACCAGATTTTCCACCGCTTTCACCCTATCGACGCCACTTCACCGTCGTTTATGGTGGATAGCGTGCTGTCGGCGGCTAGCCACCTCTCGCGCAATACGGGGGCTAAAGCCATTACCGGCCTGACGCACCGCGGCTACACCGCTTTCCAAATTTCAAAATATCGCCCCAAGGCCAACATCTTCGTTTTCACCGATAACCGCAGCCTGCTAACGGTGCTGAGCCTGGTTTGGGGAGTGCGTGGTTTCTACTACGATGGCATGCAAAGCACCGATGATACCATTTCGGACATTAAGCTGGCCCTTACCGCTACTGGGCATCTGCAAAAGGGCGACGTATTTATCAACACCGCTTCGATACCCATTAATGAGAAGGGCAAAACGAATATGGTAAAAGTGAGTGTGGCCTAAATTTTCGGTCTCAGTTATAGGCATAAAAAAACCTGGCCAAGTTGGCCAGGTTTTTTTATGCCTATAACTGAGACCGAAAGACTACTCAGCCGATTTTTTTTCCATTTTCTTAGTACTACGCTTCAGCTTGCGGCTAGCCTTCTGGGTGCCGTGCTTAATGCTATGACCAGCTTTCTTGGCTACGTTGCCAGCGGCGTCAGCAGTATTTTCGAGGGCCTGGCCTACGTTGGTTTTACCAGTTGTGGTAACTATTTTCTTGGTGCCGTTGTCACGAACTTTAACTTCGGTTTCGGGAGTCTGGGCAAACGAAGCCGTAGCGAAAGCGCAGGCAGCGAGCAAAAGAGTTATTTTTTTCATGAGTGAAAAGGAGTAGAATTATTTCCTTCTGGCCTTTTACGGGACCCTTTAAACAGGGTTGTTAGCATAAAAGGCAGGATGGCTGAACCAGCCTTTCAAAGCCCGTGCCAACGAGGCTAAATGCCGGCAGCAGGCAGCAGCAGCGAGCTATCGCCATAGCTCAAAAAGCGGTAGCCGCTGGCGAGCGCGTGGCCATACACAGTCTGCCAGCTTGGGCCTAGCAACGCAGCCACGAGCAGGAGCAGCGTGCTTTCGGGCTGGTGAAAATTGGTGATGAGCCCCTGCACCAACCGGAACCGATAGCCCGGCCCAATCAGTAGCCGTGTGCTTGCTTCGATGGCCGTCGAGCCAGTGGCTTCCAAATAAGCCAGTAAGGCTTGCAACGCCACTGCGGGCGCGATATCTGGCCCTGGCTCGTAGGGTTGCCACTGGGCTACCTGTAGCTCGGCGCCGGGCGCAGCTGGGCGCTGCACCAGCGCTGCACCCAGCCAGTATAAGCTTTCGAGGGTGCGCAAACTGGTAGTGCCGACCGCAATAACGGGCCTCGGGCGGTGCGCCAGCAGCTGCCGCAGCAGGCTAGCCTGCACAATAATGGGTTCGGCGTGCATGGGATGGTCGGCCATAGTTTCGGCCTTCACCGGTTGGAAGGTGCCGGCGCCCACGTGCAGCGTCACGTGCCCGGTGGCGATGCCCCGCGCCGCTAGCTCGGCCAGTACTTCGGGGGTAAAGTGCAAGCCCGCCGTGGGGGCCGCCACGGCGCCTTCGTGGGCCGCGTACACCGTTTGGTAGCGCACGGCATCGACGGCCGTGTCGGGGCGGTGCAGGTAGGGCGGTAGCGGCAGGTGGCCGGCCGCCCGCAGCACCTCGGCAAAGGGCAGCGAAGCCGGCTCCCAGCGGAAGTCAATCAGGCTTTCGCCCCCAGCCTCAGTAGCAGCCCGCTCGGCCCACAGCGTGGCGGGCTGGCCCGCGAAGGAAAATTCCAGGCTAACCGGGCCGCTCTTCCAGCGGCGGCCGTTGCCCACGAGGCAGCGCCAGGTGCCGCCGCCGGTTTGTTGCAGGGCCGGCTCCAGGGCGCGATGCGGGGCCACTGGCTCCAGGCAAAATAATTCAACGGCCCCGCCGGTGGGCCGCTTGGCCAGCAAGCGCGCCCGCACCACGCGGGTATCATTGAAAATAAGCAAGCTGTCGGCCGGTAGCTCACCGGGTAAGTCGCGGAAAGTCTTGTCGCTGATCACGCCGGCGCGGCTTACCAGCAGGCGGCTAGCGGCGCGGTCGGGGAGGGGTTCGGGCGCAATGCGCTCGGCCGGCAGCTCATAGTGAAAGTCCTGGATGCGCAGCAGGCGCGGGTGAGGTAGTGAAGGCATGGCGGGGCAAAGGTCGGGCGGCGCCGATGCTACTTGCAGCAGCAATTTCTCTCGCCGCCCATGATTCGCCTTTTTCTGTTGGCCGCGCTGGCCTTGCCGGCGCTGGCTGTTCCGCCCACCAAACCCGCGCACCCGTACGCCGACGCCACGCGCCGCCGCATTGCTACGGCGCAGGATGAGCGCCAAACCAGTGCTCTACTGCCGCTGCTAACCGATAAAAAGGTGGCGTACCGCGCGGCTGCGGCCGAAGCGCTCGCTTCGGTGCAGGATAAAAAAGCGGTGCCGGCGTTGCTGCCGTTGCTGCACGATGCCAGCCCAGCCGTGCGCCGGGCCGCCGCCTATGCCCTCGGCCAAACCGGCGACAGTACGGCCGTGCTGGCCCTGGTGCAGCGCCTGGCCCAGCCCGAACCCAATGCGTTGGCGCGCCGCACGGCCTTTGAGGCGCTGGGGCGCTGCGTCACCCGCCGCTCCGTGGGCCAAATCTGGGCTGTAAAGCCGCCCGTGGCTGACTCGGCCGTGGCGGCGGGCCAAGCCTGGGCCTTGTACCGGGCTAGCCTGCGCGGCCTGGCCACGCCCGAGGTGGTGCGCCACGCAGGGGCGCTGCTGGCGCGCCCAGGAACCCAGCTGGCTGCGGCGCGGGCGGGTGCATCGGCCGCCCTCACGCGCATGAAGGGCCAGGATTCTACCCTGGCGCGGGTAGCACTATCCAGCTTGTTATACACATCGCGAAGAGAATTGCGAAAATTAAGGTAAACTTGCCGCATGACGA
>CAZERY010000016.1:0-28788 GCA_964514915.1 uncultured Hymenobacter sp. | reverse complement strand
GGCCAGGGGCAGTACTTCGGTAGCACAAAGGTAAGCGAACAAATGAAGATTAAGAAGCGAGGCTCTTTGGTGCAGCGTACGGCCCACGCGCAATACGGTAAATGTGAGTAGCAACAACACAAATCCGTTAGCCAGTTCAACTACCAGGGGCCAGTGCGCATTTAGCCCAAGATAAAATAGCAGTACAATGGGTAGTGGCAAACCCAACAGCAGCGTGGTACGCAGAAACTCGCGGTAATGGAGATTAACAAGCGCCCGCAAGTCGAAGATGTAGCTTAGCAACTCAACCAACACATACTTGCTGAAGATGAAGGCTAGTATAAGGCTGGTATAAAGCAAGACTCGCACAAAAATAGCGGAATCGGGCACGTTGAAAACGCCTTGCAAAAGTGGCAAACTACTAAAATCAGTGTGCAATGCCGTCAGTAGCAGGGCTAATGATAAGGAAAACAACATTACCAACCCCAGATTGAGCCAAGTAAAAGCCGGACGCGCCAGAAAGCTCTGCGGCTCAGTAGAAGCGCCAAACAATTCGTTAACCTGAAAGATGCGGGCCAAACCTGCTGGGTAGGTACTGCGCACTACTCCATAGAGCAACCCTAGTAGCAGCAAGAGCAAGAGCAGTACATTCTCGCTCTGCGATAGGGGCAGGCGCAGTATGGCACGGCTAGGGCTCACCACCGGCAATTGTGCCGTTGCATGAGTTGCTGGTGCTAGTTCAGCTGTAAAGGAGGTGAGTGCTGGGTACCCTTCGGGTTGCCACACGGCAAGCAAATGCGACCCGCTCGTAGAGGCTAAACGAGCAACTTTGGCTAAATCTACGGTATATTTGGCCGCCTTAGGAGCTATAAAAACCAACTGGTTGTCCAGAAATAAAGTTAGTCCCGGATCGGCAGCAAAGGAGAGCCGAAAAGGCTGCCCTGGTAGTAAACGCACCCATTGATAATAGGTATGGGCGGGAGCATGATAACCGGGCAGGTATAGGATAAGGCGATTGCCACTTACATCGTGTAATAGCCAATTGTCGGGCGTCAGCCCCGGTATAGTAACAGCCGGTAATGGGCGATACTCGGCAGCTAGCCCAATAGCTGGTGCGGTGATATGCATGGCTAGCAGCAGTAGCGCCACTAGTCGCGCTAGCCACCAAGGCCCCAGATTAATACTTGCGCACATACCTAGGTTCGGCTCTTTCAAGAGGGAGTCGCTACCTGCCGCCGTTCGGCCCGGCTCTGGTATACTCCTAAAAATACGCTGAGAAGCACCGATACAACCACTAGAATACCGATGAGCGGCAAATTGCCTAGTGCCCAGAAGTTGATTACTACTAAAATAACTACTGCATTGAGCAATCCTAGCAGCAGCACGGTGCTAATTTGAGAAAACCCCATTGCCAAAATGCGATGATGCACATGGTTTTTATCGGGTGAGAAGGGCGAGCGGCCGGCAGCCATACGCAAGATGAACACGCGTAAAGTATCGAAAAGAGGCACGAAAAGTATGCCAAGGGTAATAGCTGGGCTAGCGCTACCGAAGGGTTGCCCCGTACGCGTGCCGAGCTCGATAAACTGGATAGCTAGAATAGATACAATAAAGCCGCAAACCAACGACCCCGTATCTCCCATGAAAATACTGGCCCGGTGGAAGTTGTACCGCAAAAAGCCCAAGATTCCTCCGATGAGGCACACTGCTACAAAGGCATAGTTACTGAACGAGACACCACCATAGCGAAAGAAATAGTAGCCAAACGTGCCACTAATAATAAGTACAATGCTGCCTGCCAAACCATCGAGCCCATCGATGAGGTTGATAGCATTCGTGATGCCTACAATCATCACAAACGTAAAGCCGTAGCTCACTCCCATGGGTAAACTATAAATGCCCAGAATGCCCTGAAAGCTCGTAACGCGCACATCGGCCATGATCATTACTACTCCCGTGGCGAGCAACTGCCCCACAAATTTTTTGGCAACCGATATTGTTACCAAATCATCTTTTAGCCCCACAAAGAAGAGGATAATGCAGCCAGCTAGCAATTCTTTTACCCCATTTTCGAGGGGGGCAAAGATGGTGAGCGCCGACATGAAGCCAGCAAACACGGCTACTCCCCCCAAACGCGGAGTAAGGGACTGGTGCACCGTGCGGCCGTTGGGGGTATCGAGTAAGTTTTTGAGGTGGGCGATGAAGACAATAGAAGGCACCGCGAACATGGCCACCAACAGAGCCCATAGCCCCGCCAACCCTAGGTAAATACTAAAATGATGGTTCATGAACACAACTCCATTGGGAATGAAGCTTGGAAAGATACAAGTGGCGCCTGCTACCCGTGCAACACCCCGGTACGGTCGTCGAGTAGGTCAAGCCGAATAAGGTTTTCGAATACAATGGAATCGGGCACAAACAAAAACTTTTTATCAAAAATGCCGGTGCCTCGATAGTAGCTCACCCAGTACTGATTAGTGAGGTGAAACACGGCGGGATCTATCAGTTCTACCGGGGTAGCTGAACGAGGCCCCACTTGCTCGAAGCGGTAGCGTAATGTGGAAGTGCGCACCGCTTCGCCCGTGGGCTGGGTACCATAGCCATCGGCGCTGATAATGACGTTGTCGAGCGGATAGTCATTGGCATTAAGTAAGTATACCGTCCAGGTAGGTAGGCCAGCCATGCCTAAGGCAGCAGCTTCTTGGTCGGGTACGATAGCGATAGAAACGCCTTCTACGGGGTCAAATTTGATATCTTGCTTCATAGCTACGCAGTAGGCACTGGCAGAGCGGATAACTTAAGAAGAGAGGTGAGCACCGAGTTGGGTCAATAATTTGGCCAACAGGCGCTCCTGCACATCCTCCACGGGCACGGCGTGGCCCAGTTCGGCTTGGAGGGAGGTCACGGCCTTGTCGGCAATGCCGCACGGTACGATGTGGCCGAAGTAGCGTAGGTCAGTATTCACATTAAGGGCTAGCCCGTGCAGGGTTACCCACCGGCTGCACCGCACACCCATTGCGCAGATTTTGCGCGGGTTGGCGGCGCCTTCCTCCCAATCGAGCCATACGCCCGTAAGACCCGCAATACGGCCCGCACGCAACCCGTAAGTGGCTATCGCCTGAATAACAGCTTCTTCCAAAGTACGTAGGTACCAGTGGATGTCGGGCCGAAAATTATCGAGGTCGAGCACTGGGTAAGCTATTAGCTGGCCCGGACCATGAAAGGTGATATCGCCGCCCCGGTTGATGCGGTGAAACGTAGCACCGTGCGCCGTTAGCGCGGCTTCATCGAGTAGTAAGTGTTCGGGCTTACCGCTTTTGCCTAGGGTGTACGTAGGCGGATGCTGACAAAACAGGAGGTGGTTAGGAGTTAGCAGCGCCGATTGGCCAATCTCTTCGGCTTGACGGTTAGCTACTTTGAGCGCTATTGCCTCGGCCAGCAAAGCTTCTTGCAAGTCCCACGTTGGCACGTAAGGAACTTGCCCCAGCCGCTGCACCCGAATGGCCCGCTGCTCGGGAGTGCCACTTAGTGGCTGCGCCGCTACAGGAGCCGCAGGAACAGCACAAGCCGAGTAAATATCCATAGCGGAGCAGGTGAAGCGCGGGAATACGCCGGAAAACGGGATTTAAACAAAGGTACTTCGTAGCGTAGGCTTTAGCTTGCAGCTCGCTATATGCAGGCATCGACACCTAATCACGCTTATGCGCATAGCATTGATTCACAAATAATCAACATGCCAATCAAAGCCCATGCCCTAGGAAAAGCCGGTGAAGCGGCAGCGGCGGTTTTTTACCGCCAAGCAGGCTACGAGGTGCTGGCTCAAGGCTATCGCTACGGCCGCGCCGAAGTAGACCTAATCGTGCAGCGTGGCACCGACTTGCTAGTTTTTGCGGAAGTCAAGACGCGCTCAGGCAACCACTATGGTCCACCCGAAACTTTTGTTTCGACCCGCAAAAAAGAACTATTTAAACTAGCTGCTACGCACTTACAGGAAGAGCTACTGTGGCAAGGTGACATTCGCTTCGACATTCTGGCTTTGACGCAGCTTAGCACGGGCTTCCAAATCGAGCTATTCGAAGACGCTTTTTATTAGCAATAGCTAGGGGGTAGTAGATCCCGCCGAGGTAGGTGTGGGCGACACCGGCGGTGGGGTAGCCGCCGGAGCTGCGGGTGGATGGTAGCCCGGCCGACGGTCCTGGGCCTTACGTACGGGAGGACGGGGCGTGGGCACGCCGTGGCTACCCGGGCGACGCGGGTCGACCTTGCTGCCAGTTGCATCGGGATTAGGTTCGCCGCGCTTATCCAGGTTTTTCTCCTTGTCGAAGATGACCGAGCCACCGTGACTGTATTCCCGGATCAGCTCGGGCTCGGCTACTTCGGGCTCATAGCCAGTGTCGCCGTACTGGTACACGTAGTGGCGGTAGTTTTTGTAGTCCCAGTAGTTGGTCCACTCTCCTACCCGACGGCCATTTTCAAATTTGCCTGTCCATTCGCGCTTGCCTTCCTTGTTAAACTTGACGTAATCGCCTTCCAGCTTGCCATTTACGTAAGGCACTACTTCCTTGAGCATGGTATTGCCGGCATCGTAATAACTGATGTTAGCATCGCGCGGGAAACCCATCTCATAGTGCGTTTTGGCGGTGAGGTTGCCTTTCACATCAAACTTTTCCCAGCGCAGATGACGGGTGCCCAAGGTAAAGTACCCGGTTTCGAGTACCTTATTGTTTTGCATCTTCTTATAAGGGCCGTGCAACACCTTATCAGTGCTTGGGTCTAGCTCGCCCACGGCCTTAAAAATTTTGTGCTTCTGGGCGCTATAGTAGTAGGCCGCAGGTGCCATTGGGTTGGGCTGCTGAAAGGTGCGGAGGTAAAAGAAAATTTCGACTACCTGGTTTTTTCCTTTCGGGCCCGATTTCACATAGGCGCGCTTAATGCGTTCGCCCAGAAAAATCTTTTTCTTTTTGCGGGGCTTACGCTGGGCCGCTTTTTCCTCTTCTTTGGCGGCGCGCTCTTCGGCTTTGGTTAGCACGGCCTTGCGAGCAGCGGTGCTGAGCGTGGGCTGGCCCCGGCGGGCAGTGGTAGTGAGCGTATCGCCCGTGGGTAGGCTGGCCACGGTAGGGTCGCTGGGGCGCGAATTGAATGAAACGGTTTTGCGCGTGCAGGCAGCCACCAGCGCGAGCACTAGCAGCAGGCCGGCCAAGCGTGACCAAAAGCGGAGTAAAAGCATGAGCTACAAATTTATCCGGCTGTCCAACGCAAAAATACTTCCGTTTGGTGCCCGCCGTTGGGTAAGCGGTCGCTGCCAAGCTGGTGAACGCTTAGCGGGCGCGCTGTTAGGCTATAGCACTAGCTTATCGCCGGCTACCAGCAAGCTCAGCGCAAAGCCCTTACCGCCCACGGGCTTGCCCGGCGCAGTATCCGGGTAAGTATTGCCTATGAGCTGCTGGCCATCTATCACCACTACTATCTCATCCCCAAATACTTCAGCAGGTTGACCAGGGCGAATTAGCAGGCCAGTTTCTTCGCTGAGGCCCACGCCCAGCAGCGCCGGATGAGCCAACACCGCGTGCAGGAGGCGCGGGTAACGTGCCCGCTCTACAAAGTGCTGATCAATCAGTAAGTTGGGCAGCAAACCCAGGCCGGGAATCACCTCGATGCCGTCGCGCAACAGGCTACGCCAGCCGCGGCCGGCCACTAGCATCTGGCCGCCCAGGGCCGAAGCGCCGGCGCTCGTGCCGGCCAGCACAAAGCCCGCGTCGTGCTGAAAACGGTGGTGCAGCAGCTGCAAAAACTTCGTGCCGAGCAGCAGCTCGGTCAGGCGCTCTTGGTCGCCGCCACTCACAAACGCTAGGCTGGCCGCCCGCAGCCTGGCTAGAGTATCGGGCGTATCGGCGGGGTGATTTTCATCTATTTGTAAGTGGCCAACGTGCGGGCAGCCCAGGCTGCTAAGGGCCCGCGTGTAGGCTGCGTAGGTGCGAGCCGGATTGTGGGTAGTAGCCGCCGTCAGGATCTCGATGGGAGCAGTACGCGTAGGTAGTAGCCCGGCTAGCAAAGCCAGCGTAGGATCGTCATTGCCACCGCCCAGCACTACAATGGTACCTTGGGGTGAGGCCGGGGCAGCAGGCGCGGAAACAGCGGGAGTCAAAATGGTGAGCGAAGGCTAATGCAGGAGCAAGTACGCCAAAAATGGCGGCTAGGCCGGTAAGCTGGCAAGTATTTAGACGTAATTTTGCCCCGTCACCACTTATTGCCTAGCGAAACACGCACCTTTTTTGCCTTGCCTATGACCTCGCCCGAAACCGTGGACCACATCACGTCATTGATTCAGGAGGGCGAGTTTTTTAAGTTAAAAAAGCTGTTGCGCGCCTTTCAGCCCGCCGAGCTGGTAGAGCTTATTGAGAACGAGGACGACCGTGAGCAGCTCATCATCTTCCGGCTGCTACCGCTTACGCTGGCCACCGAAGTGTTTGAGTACCTGGATCTGGAGGTGCAGCGGCACTTCCTCGACAACCTGGCTCAAGATAAGATTACGGACATTCTCAATGAGATGTCGCCCGACGACCGCACGGCGCTGCTCGAGTTTTTGCCCGCTAATTTTGTGGCCGAACTGGTCCAGAATCTGTCGGAGCCCGAGCGCCGCGTGACGCTGCAACTACTCGGCTACCCGGAGTACTCGGTGGGCCGCCTGATGACGCCCGACTACATTGCCATCCGCGAGAACTGGACCATTCAGCAGGCCCTGGACTATGTACGCCAACACGGTGGGCAGTCCGAAACCCTAAACGTGCTCTACGTGACCGATGCGCGCGGCGTGCTCATCGATGACATCCGTATTCGGGAGTTTTTGCTGGCTAACCCTGCCACGCGGGTCCGCGACATCATGGACCACCGCTTTGTGCAGCTTACTGTCAATCAAGATCAGGAAGAAGCCATCGACATTTTTCGGCGCAACGACCGCAGCGCGCTGCCCGTGGTGAGCGCCGACCAAGGTATTCTGCTCGGTATCGTAACGCTGGATGACATCCTGAGCATTCGGGAAGAGGAAGACACGGAAGATATCCAAAAATTTGGTGGGTCTGAAGCGCTCGATGAGCCCTACATCAGCACGCCGCTGCTGCGCCTCGTGCAAAAGCGCGCCGGCTGGCTGGTCGTCCTGTTTCTGGGCGAGCTGCTGACAGCCTCGGCGATGCAGTTCTTCGAGGGTGAGCTTCAAAAAGCCATTGTGTTGGTGCAATTTATTCCGCTCATTATCAGCTCGGGAGGCAATTCGGGCTCGCAGGCTACTTCCCTCATCATCCGGGCCATGGCGCTGGGCGAATTTACCCTTAGTGAATGGTGGCGAGTGTTGCGGCGCGAGCTAGCCGGGGGGCTAATGCTGGGGGTTATCCTAGGCTTGGTGGGCTTCAGCCGCATTGCCATTTGGCAAACTATCACTCCCATATACGGCCCACACTGGCTGCTGATAGCCACCACGGTAGGCATTGCCCTGGTCGGAATTGTGCTTTGGGGCAGTATTGCCGGCTCTATGCTGCCGCTCATTTTGCGTCGGCTCGGCCTCGACCCAGCCACTTCCTCGGCACCCTTCGTAGCCACGCTGGTCGATGTCACGGGGCTGATTATCTACTTCACCGTAGCCTTGGTCATCCTACGCGGCACTCTGCTTTAGCGCCAGCTCGGCTTTGCTAAAACAGCCCACTTCGCCTGGCGCGAGGTGGGCTGCTTTATGGAGGTGCTGAACTAGCTTTAATCGAGCCGGCGGCGACTGGCCTTCTTTTCGCTGTGCTTCTTTTTACCTTCCAGGCGCTGGCGCACGGCACCGGCACTGGGCCGGGTGACCCGGCGGGGCTTGGGGCGGCGCAGGCTTTTTTGCAGCAGCTCATAAAAGCGTGCTAAGGCAATTTCCTTATTACGCAGCTGGCTCCGGTCGTCTTGCGCTACTACTTGCAGATAACCCTCCGACGTAAGCTGGCTGGCCAACTTCTCCAGAATGAGCGTCTTCTGCAAGTCATTAAGCACCTGCGACTCGCGCAGCTGCCAACGCAATTCTACTCGGCTTTCTACCTTATTCACATTTTGCCCGCCGGGGCCACTCGAACGACTGGTTTGGAACGTAATTTCGGGTAGAAAGGCGGGGGCAGGCGGCAGCATATTCAAGTAATAAAAGCGATGAGCGATGAACAACGCCAGCGATAAAATCGCTCGGTCCATTCTCTCGCCTGCGTGGCGTTTATTGCTTTTCTAGTAGCATGGCCCCGTACGAGTAGCCACCACCAAAGACCGTCACGATTACTCGATCGCCCGCTTTGAGCGTGTCCCAGATCTCCACCAGTCCGATGGCCGAGCCAGCGCAACCGGTATTACCCAGGCGCTCGATATTATTAACGGCGCGCGCTGGGTCGAGCCCCAGCTGCTTGGCGACGTTGGCCGAGATGCGCAGATTAGCCTGGTGCGGTATCAGGTAAGCCAACTCATTGACCGTCATACCATTTTTATCCAGTAACTGCTGCGTGATGCGCGTCATGTACGTGCACGCCTGCTGAAACACATCGCGGCCATAAGGCATTACAATCCCCTTATCGACTGGCTTGAGCGTAACGGCCTCATCGGCTTTGCCTACGGGGGCCGCGCCGCCAGTCAGCACCTGCGTCACTCGCAGGTCGCCGGCGGCCAAGGGCGCTTTGGTGAAGAGCAGGGCCGCGGCGCCATCACCCCAGAGGTGGCCCGCCATGGTATCCTCTTCGTTGTTATACGCCGTGTTATGCTCCGTCACGACTACCAGGGCCTGGCTAGCCTTACCCAGCGCGAAGTAGCCCTCCACAATCTCCACCGCATTGAGTAAGGAAGAGCAGGCCGACGAAATACTCACAACGGGTATTTCATTGATATTCAAGGCGCGCTGCACAGCGTGGGCCGCCGTATAGATGGTATCGTGGGGCGTATAAGTGCCCGCTACGATGAGGTCGATACCAGTCGGGTCGAAGCTCGGCAGCTTAGCCAGCAGGGCATGGGTAGCTGCCACGGCCATCGTATTGGCATTCTCTCCGGGCCCAGCTTTGCGGCGCTCCCGAATACCAGTGCGCTCAACTATCCAGTCGGATGCCAGCCCATTGAGGCGGGTAAAATGTTCGTTGGTGACAACGGCCGCCGGAAGGTAGGCGGCCACTTGATGCAGATACACGCAGCGGGTAGTGGGTGGAAGAATATCGGGACAAAGTTCCGGCTAACAAACGTTAGGGGCCGAATAAATACTGCAAAAGCCAGAATCTTGTACGTTGAAGCTGCTATCGGGCTATCCTTGGCAAGTACTAAGGCAAGCCCACCAGCGTTGGCACCTTACTTGCCAGCCTGCTGGCAACTTTGCTTAGTTACTATGGTTTTACGTTCTTTTTGGTGGCTCGGATTGCTGGGGCTGTTGCTAACCTTAGCTAGCCCGGCCGCTGCTCAAAAATACATCACCGCTGCTGGGGTGCGCCTGGGCGGCGGCAATTACGGCATCACGGTGCAGCAGGCCGTAGCCTCGCGCGTCACTATTGAGGGGATTGCGGGCCTGAGCCAGCGCGAGTACAGTGGCACGGTCCTAGGTGAGTATCACTTTGGTATTCTGGGACCTAGTCTTAACTACTATTTTGGGGCCGGCGGCCACCTGGGCCATAATAAGGACACCGGCGATTTTGGCGGCTTCGACGGAATAATTGGGGCCGAGTATAAAGTCGCGTTTCTGCCCCTGGTACTCAGCTTCGACTTTAAGCCGTCTCTGGAAATAAAAAGTGACGACTACGCCCGGTTTCCCACGGCATTTTCTATTCGCTATGTGTTTATCAAGCGCAAGAATGGGTTATTTAAGCGGATTCGCCATCAGCTAAACTAATCGTCAAGCACAAATTTTGCGGCGGCCCGCACAACAAAAAGCCCGCTTTAGCAATTGCTAAAGCGGGCTTCGTGGCAACAGTTGGAATCGAACCAACGACACCAGCATTTTCAGTGCTGTGCTCTACCAACTGAGCTATGTTGCCGAGGTTTCCCGGGGCTGCATGAGGCGGCTTGGGAGCGCAAAGGTACGCATAGCAGCGAATGCTGCAAGATTTTGCCGAAAAAAATTTGTGTGGGCTACTCTAACGGCTAGTCAAAGTAGTCGTCATGCCTACTAAATCGCGAGCCCATCCCATCCCGTTGGCTTACCTTTACCGCCTATGTTGCAACCCATCCTCTTTGCGCTGCTACTGCTAGCCGCCTTTGGCCTGTTTGCCTGGCAGATTCAAAAAATCAGGGCCAATATCCTCGTAGGCCGCACCCGCGATATGAGCGGCCACCTGGGCGAGCGCCTCAACAAAACGCTGCTCGTGGCTTTTGGGCAGCAGAAAATGTTTAAGCGCATTACGCCGGCCTTGCTGCACCTGGTGGTTTACGTAGGCTTTCTCGTTATTAATATCGAGGTGGTCGAAATCATCATCGACGGGCTATTTGGCACGCATCGCTTCCTTAGCTTTCTGGGGCCGGTGTACGATGCGCTCATGGCGGTGAATGAGGTGCTAGCCGCACTGGTAATCATTGCCGTAGCGGCTTTTTGGTGGCGCCGCAACCGCAACCCACCGGTGCGCCGCTTCACGGGCCCTGAGCTGCGGATGTGGCCCAAGCTCGATGCCAACATCATCCTCTACATCGAGGTGGCGCTGATGATAGCGCTGTTTTTCATGAACTCGGCCGATATTCAGCTGCATCAACTTGAAGGAAAAGATCTGCCAGGCGTTTTTCCAGTTAGCTACTTCCTGGCCGATTTGCTGCCAGCCAGCAACGTAGGCACGCTGCACATGCTGGAGCGGACCGGCTGGTGGATTCACATTACGGGCATCTTACTGTTTCTCAATTACCTGCCTAGCTCCAAGCACTTCCACATCATCATGGCATTTCCGAATGTCTGGTATTCGCGCTTGGTGCCGCAGGGGCAGTTTTCCAACGTAGAAAGCATTACTCACGAGGTGAAGGCTATGATGGACCCGAGCTACGAGGTACCCGTCCCGGCCGTCGCTGCCGATGGCTCGGCGCTGGCCCCTACGCCCTTTGGAGCGAAGGATGTGGAGGATCTGCCCTGGACTGCGCTCATGAACTCGTACTCGTGCACCGAGTGCGGCCGCTGCACCTCGGTATGCCCCGCCAACCTGACTGGCAAGCTGCTTTCGCCGCGCAAAATAATCATGGACACCCGCGATCGGGTGGAGGAGAAGTACAACTCGCCGCTCATCTTTCACCCCAACGTATACGGTGAAGAAGCTAAACACCAGCCTATTACTGACCTCGCCAACGCCACGCTGCTGCGCGGCAAGGTGACGCCCGAAGAGCTGTGGGCCTGCACCACTTGCAACGCCTGCGTGGAAAGCTGCCCGGTAAATATCAACCCGCTCGAAAGCATCATCGAGATGCGCCGCTTCCTGGTGCTGGAAGAATCGGCCGCGCCTAACTCGCTGAACGTGATGTTTTCTAACATCGAAAACAACGGGGCGCCGTGGGCCTTTTCGCCTTCCGACCGCCTCAACTGGGCCGATGACCTGTACGTAGCCGAAAGAGCAACAGTATAAATCTGATTTATAAGCACTAAGAGATTATATGACGCCTACTTCCTCTCCTATTGCACCCGCCAAGCGCCAGCTTACCGTGCCCACCGTAGCCGACCTCGCGGCGCAGGGTAAGGTGCCCGAAATCTTGTTTTGGGTGGGCTGCGCCGGAGCTTTCGACGACCGCTACAAGCGAGTGACCCGCGCGTTTGCCCGCATCCTGGAACACGTGGGCACCGACTACGCCGTGCTGGGGCTGGAAGAAAGCTGCACCGGCGACCCTGCCAAGCGCGCCGGCAATGAGTTCTTATTCCAGATGCAGGCCATGCAAAACATTACGACGATGAACGGCTACGGCATCAAAAAAATCGTGACTGCTTGCCCGCACTGCTTCAATACGATTAAGAACGAGTACCCGGCGCTGGGTGGTGAGTACGAGGTAATTCACCACAGCATCTATCTTCAGCAGCTTATTAACGAAGGAAAAGTGGGCGTCAGCGGGGGCGAAAGCTACAAAGGCCGCCGCATCACGTTTCATGACTCATGCTACCTGGGCCGCGCCAACAATATCTACGAAGCGCCGCGCGAGGTGCTGGCTGCCCTCGACGCCGACCTGGTGGAGATGAAGCGCAGCAAGGCCAACGGCCTCTGCTGCGGCGCAGGCGGCGCCCAAATGTGGAAGGAGCCCGAGCCGGGCAAGAAAGATATCAACATCGAACGAACCGAGGAAGCCCTGGCTACCCTCGGCGGCCAGGCGGCGGCCCTCGACAACCTACGCGGCGTCGAAACGGAGCGAACCGCCCCGAGTGAGCACAGCCTGCAAGGCGCCATCATTGCCGTGAGCTGCCCCTTTTGCATGACCATGATGAGCGACGGAGTGAAGAACAAGGAACAGGAAAACGCCGTGCAAGTGTTCGACCTAGCCGAGCTGGTAGCTTCTGCCGAAGGCATCAACGCCTAACTGCTTAGTAGTATGCACGTCGCTTTCGACCACTTGCCGTCCCGCGCCCGCGTGTGGGTATACCAGGCCAGCCAGCCGCTAGCCAAAGAATTGCTCGTGCCGCTGCTCCCGCGCCTGGCGGCCTTTGCCGAGGAGTGGACCAGCCACGGCCGGCAGCTGGCGGCTTCGGTGCAGTTTCTGCACCGGCAGTTTTTGGTAATTGGGCTCGATGAGGAGGTAGCTGGGGCTAGCGGCTGCTCGATCGACGCCTCCGTGCGCTTTGTGCAGGAGCTGGAACAACAGCTGGGAGTGGCACTGTTAGAAAAGTCGCGCATGGCGTTCCTGGCCGATGGCAAGCTACGGTTATTGACGCGGCGTGAGCTGCGCGAGGCCATCGCCGCTGGGCATATTACCAGCGAAACACTTTATTTTAATAATACCCTGGCTACAAAGCGCGAATTGGACGAACAGTGGCCCGCGCCGGCCGGTCAAACCTGGCTAGCCAGCTACTTTACTGCCTAAGGTGCCGACGAAGGCACCCTGGCAACCCTAAATGGTTGTATTATTGCCTGATGTTACGCACGACCCACGTCAGCTTGCTGGAAATGACCTCCAAGAGAGCAGGAAAAGCCTGTTTCCTGCAGACTGGCTCAGGTGCTGCGTAACATCAGTTATTGCCTATCCTATTCTCAGACTTGCTCTTTCCGGCTACATGGTTTCTACCTTCACCCACTCGCCAATGAGGAAATTTTCACTTATCGGGGCCGCGGTTTGCTCAGCAGCTTTCTTGGGCGGCTGTGCTACTTCGGGCCGCTTGAGCAAAGCCGATAAGCGCTACGCTCAGGGCGAGTACGAACCGGCGATTGCGCTATACAAGGCCGATGTGACCAAAGGTAAAAACGCGGGAATCGCCAATTTTCGCATTGGGGAAGCTTATCGCCTTTCCAACCGCCTCGACCAGGCCGAGCCTTATTATAAAGCAGCTATTGATGGCAAGCTGCGCAATGCCGACCTGAGCTATCGCTACGCCGAAGCCTTGAGAGCCAACGGGAAATTTGATGAAGCGGCGGCGCAGTTTACCACTTACGCTACTAGTGGCACCAACCGCACCCTAGCGGCCCGCGCCGAAACGGAAGCGAAGAATGCGGCGGCTAGCAAAGCCTTAGCAGCCAGTGCGGCCGGCTACGATATTACTCCGCTCGACGCGGTGAATTCACCCGGCGCTGACTTTTCGACGGCGCGCCTGCCGGGCAGCAACGAGCTGGTTTTTGCCTCGGGACGCGATGGTAAAACGTACCTGGGCAACGGCGGCAACTATACTTCGCTCTACGCGCAGAAGTTTGACGACCCCGCGGCTATGACTGGTGGCACTGCCCGCAAGCTGGAGCCGATTTTCAACAATGTGAAGGAGCTGCAAGCCAGCGCCACGTACACGCCCGACGGCAAGACGATGGTTTTTGCCCGCTCGAATGATGGCTCGAAGAAAGGCTACCATAGCGTTGATTTGTGGATTTCGTATTTTCACGATGGCGCCTGGACACCTCCAATCCTGGCAAACATCAACGACCGTACGGCCGACGACTTTGCGCCGGCCTTTGCGCCGGATGGCACCACGCTGTATTTTAGCTCGGGGCGCCGGGCGGGCCTGGGCGGCAACGACTTATACAAGGCTACGCTTGGCCCCAATGGCCGTTTCTCGCCCGCCGAAAACCTGGGCGACGCGGTGAACACGGTGGGCAACGATAACTTTCCGGGCGTGGCGCCCGATGGTACGTTGTATTTTTCTTCGGATGGGTACCCCGGCTACGGCAAGCTCGATATTTTCAAGTACCAGGGTGGTAAAGTGACTAATCTCGGGCCCGGTGTAAACTCAGCGGGCGATGATTTTGCACCTTACTTCACGGGTCCGGATGTCGGCGTTTTTTCGTCGAACCGCGACGGCGGCAAGGGATCGGACGACTTATATAGCTTCAAGAAAAAGGCGCGAAAGCTGGTTACGTTCTACGTTGACGGTACGGTGCTGGAGCGGGATGCCAAAACCGGCACCACCACTCCCGTGGCTAGCGAAACGGTTACCATTACCAGCGGCAGCGGTCAAAAACAAGACGTGACCACTAGCCCCGACGGCAAGTTCACCACCAAGCTGGACTCGGCCCAGACGTATGGCTTGTTTGCGGACCGGACCGGCGACTTCACGGCCCGGGCGAGTGTCAGCACGGTGGACCGCTACCCTAGCCAGGAAGCATTGCCCCAGCAGCAAAACGACATTCGGCTGCCCGTGACGCTCACACTAAATAAGATCGTGGTGAACCGGGCCATTGAAGTCAAAGACATTTTCTACGATTACAATAAATCGAATATCCGGCCCGATGCCGCCATCCGGCTCGATACGTTGGTGCAGACCTTGCAGGACAACCCCAAGATCAACATCGAGCTAAGCTCGCATACCGACCAGCGGGGCAAAGACGCTTATAACCTGAAGCTTAGCCAGCAGCGGGCCGACGCAGCCGTGGCTTACATCGTGAGTAAAGGCATCAGCAAGAGCCGCATCACGGCGCGCGGCTACGGCGAAACCCGGCCCATTGTGAAGGACCCCAAGAACGAAGCTGACTACCAGCGCAACCGCCGCACCGAGTTTAAGGTGACGCGCATCGATAAGTAAGCGGCCAGTTGTAGTTGGGCCATATTATTCGAAAGCCTCCGCCACGCGGAGGCTTTTTTGTTGGCACGGGGTTTGGAATTCGGAGGTCCTAGCGCCCCAATCACTTTGCTATTTTCAATTACTAGCCCTATGAAAAAGCTGCTCAAATTAGCCGCTGCCGCGCTTCTAGCCTGGGTGGCAACGGCTCCGGCCCAGGCGGCTCCGCCGCCCACGGCCATCACGATTTATTCGGAGCAGGGCCAGCCGTTTAGCCTCGCGCTCGATGGACGCTTGCTCACGCGGCCCCTGGCGCGGCAGGTGCACCTCGACTGGCTAACACCCGGCCGCCACTGGGCCGATTTCAGCGTGCCCACGGCTTATGGCCCACCGCTGCGCTTTCGTACTTCGGTGTGGCTACAGCCCGGCTTGGCTACCAACTACGTGCTGGTGCTACGCCCCTATGGCCCGCAGCTACGCCAGGTGAGTGCCGTAGCGCTGGGCGGCCCCAGTGGCTACAGACCAGGCTCTTATGTGCCTGGCGGCTACCCATCGCCGCCTAGCGGCTACTACGGCGGTCCCACCGGCCAAAACCAGGGCCGCTATGGCCCAGAGCAACCACCACAACCTGGTGACTACTACGATGATCGCCAGCAAAGCCCGCCGTATGGCAGCCAGGGCGGCTACCCAAACAGCGGGCAGCCTGACAGCAGAAACGGCCAGCCCAATACCTACCCCAATAATGGGCAGCCTGACAACGGCGACCCTAGCCCCGACAACCAGCCTACCCCTGGCTACCAGCCTGCCCCTGGCACTAGTAACGCCCCTGGCCAAGGCAACGGCAGTTATTCAGCACCTAATGGAGATTACGCGCGCATTACCCCCGGCTCAAGCGTACTGCCGCTCGCAGAAGCTGCTGACTTGGCAGCTGCGATGCGTCGGCAACCCTCGGATGAGGAGCGCTTAGATATGGCTAAGCAGACGCTAGACCAAGCTAGCGTGCGCGCAGAAGACCTAACGACTTTCTTGCAAACCTTGCGCACGGAAGATGCGCGGGTAGAATTAGCCGAATTTGGCTATATGCACGTTACTGACCCTCAGAATTTTAGTCGGGTGTACAGCACCTTCCAATCGAGTGCCAGCATTCGAGAGGTGCAGCAAGCCGTGGGCATTCAGCACTGATATTTTTTTAGAGTTACCAAAAATCCCCGCCTGCTGGTAGCGGGCGGGGATTTTTGGTAATAGCGAATAGCAGAAGCTCGCCGACACCGAAATTACCGTAGGCGGTCGGCGCTCCGCACCAGCTGCTCGTCGCGGCGGATGAAGCGATTGGCCAGCAGGTTGAGCATCAGGGCCAGCGTGGGCAGGTAGAAAGCGGGTTGAAACTGCCCTTCGAGCTTCGGATTGAGGAAAGCTTCGCCTTGACCCGAAAAATAAAAAGCGGCACCGAAGGTGGACATAATCAGCAGCAGGTTTACCATGCCCAGCTTGAGCTGCGTGAAGCGACTGCGAAATTGAAAAATCTCGTAAGCGGCTACTACGGCCGAAGCGCTGGCCAGCCCCGCAATCAGCCACACCGGGCCCGCGGTTTGGGGGTGCACCGTGTTGACGGGCGTAAAACTGAAGGCGGTGAGTGTCAGCTCCTGGTGGGTAAGGCCATCGACTTTGTGCCAGAGCGGGAGCGCCAGCAGGCTCAGCATGCACAAGGCGAGCAGCAGCAGAAAAACGCTTTGAATTCTTTGTATCATCTTTGCAGTTGTGAAAAAGGCCCGCGCTACTGCGCATTGCCAAGCCAAAATTAGCCTTCAACCGGCAGACTCTCTGCCCCAACAATACCGAGAATGCCCAGTGCTTATATCGTGGATGCCGTTCGCACCCCGATTGGAAAATTTGGTGGCGCGCTCAGCAGCGTTCGCCCCGACGATTTAGCGGCCCTCGTACTCCGTGAGCTTTTGCGCCGCAACCCCAGCCTCGATAAAAACGCCGTCGAGGATGTCATACTGGGCGCGGCCAACCAGGCGGGCGAAGACAACCGCAACGTGGCCCGCATGGCCGCCTTACTGGCTGGCCTGCCCGTAACGGTGCCCGGCAACACCGTCAACCGCTTATGCGCCAGCGGATTGCAAAGCATCATGGATGCAGCGCGGGCTATTAAGGTAGGCGAAGGCGACGTGTACCTGGCCGGCGGGGCCGAAAGCATGACCCGCGCCCCGTTTGTAATGGCGAAGTCTTCTACGGCCTTTGCCCGCGACTTTACGGCCCACGATACCACGCTGGGCTGGCGCTTTGTGAACTCGCGGCTAGCCAAGGAATTCTTTCCCTACACGATGGGCCACACGGCCGAAAACGTAGCCAGGCAGTTCAACATCAGCCGCGAAGACCAAGATGCTTTTGCCTTCGAGAGCCAACGCAAATACCACCGCGCCGCCGAGAAGGGCCGTTTCCGCAAGGAGCTGGTGCCGGTATTCCTGCCCCAGCCCAAGGGCGACACGGCGCTGTTCGATACCGATGAGCAGCCCCGGGTATCGACGCTCGAAAAGCTAGCCACGCTCAAGCCCGCTTTCCAGCCCGATGGCGGCACCGTGACGGCCGGCAACTCGGCGGGCATCAATGATGGCGCGGCCGCGGCACTGCTGGTGAGCGAAGAGGCGCTGACCCGCTACAACCTCAAGCCGATGGCGCGCATTATTTCGTCGGCCGTGGCGGGCGTCGACCCCGCTATCATGGGCATGGGCCCGGTGCCGGCCATCCGCAAGGCCCTCGACCGAGCGGGGCTGACGCTAGCCGATATGGACCTGATGGAGCTCAACGAGGCGTTTGCTTCGCAAAGCATCGCCGTTATTCGGGAGCTGAATGCCGACATGAGCAAAATAAATGTAAACGGCGGCTCCATTGCGCTAGGCCACCCGCTGGGATCGAGCGGCGCACGCATCATTGCCACGCTGGTGCACGAGATGCAGCGCCGCGAGGGGGTCCGCTACGCCCTCGCGGCCATGTGCGTAGGCGTAGGCCAAGGCGTAGCGATGGTGCTCGAAAAAATGTAAATACCGCGTAAGCGCGGCGCGGCTAGGCAGCTCCTAAAGCTTGCCTAGCCGCGCCGCGTTTGCGTTAGTCCCCCTGCTTTATGACCTACGACCTCTCCCCTGCTTTTGCCCTGGCGCAGGATACCAGCGACCCGCTGGCGGCGCTACGGAGCAATTTTCATATTCCGCCGGGGCCCGATGGGCAACCCTGCGCTTACTTCTGCGGCAATTCGCTGGGGCTGCTGCCAGTGGGAGCGCGAGCAGCCGTAGAGCAGGAGTTTAAGAGCTGGGAAGTACAAGCCGTAGAGGGCCATTTTCACGGGCAGTCGCCCTGGATGTTTTACCAGGATACGCTGGCCGAAGCGGAGGCCCGCATTGTGGGCGCCAAGCCGCTGGAAGTGGTGGTGATGAACACGCTGACGGTCAACCTACACCTGCTGCTAATATCCTTTTACCGCCCTACTGCCACTCGCTACAAGGTGTTGCTGGAAGGCGGCGCGTTCCCCTCCGACCAGTACGCGCTCGAAGGCCAGGCGCGCTTGCACGGCCTCGACCCCGCCGACGCGCTCGTAGAGCTGCTGCCCCGCCCCGGCGAGCACACCCTCCGCACCGCAGACATTGAGGCCAAGATCGCAGAGCTTGGCGACTCGCTGGCTACCATTCTTTTAGGTGGTATTAATTATTACACAGGGCAGGTATTTAATATGGCGGCCATCACGCGCGCGGGCCACGCGGTGGGCGCCACGGTAGGCTTCGACCTAGCCCACGCGGCGGGCAATATCGAGCTGAAGCTGCACGAGTGGGACGTGGATTTTGCCTGCTGGTGCACTTATAAGTATTTGAATTCGGGCCCCGGCGGCACCTCGGGCGCCTTTGTGCACGAGCGCTTTGCGTACCGGCCCGACTTGGTGCGGCTAGCCGGCTGGTGGGGCCACGACCCCGCCGAGCGCTTTCAAATGAAAAAAGGCTTTCGCCCCACGCCGGGCGCCGCTGGCTGGCAGGTATCGTGCGGGCAAGTACTGCCCATGGCCGTGCACAAGGCTAGCCTAGAGGTTTTTGAGCAGGCGGGTGGCTTGGCACCCCTGCGAGCCAAAAGCGAGCTGCTGACTGGCTACCTCGAGTTTTGGATTAATTCGCTGGGTTTACCAGCGAGCCAGCTCGAAATTATCACGCCGGCCGACCCGGTACAGCGCGGCTGCCAGCTCTCGCTGCTGGTGCACGAGCGTGGCCGCGAGCTATTCGATTTCTTGGCCAGCCAGGGTATTGTGGGCGACTGGCGCGAGCCGAATGTTATTCGGCTGGCACCCGTACCGCTTTATAATTCGTTTGAGGATGTACGCCGGGCGGGCGCAGCACTTTTTCAATTCTATAATGTGTAGTGAATGAGGAATGCTTGCAGCTTAGTTGACTTAATCGCTAGGCTTGTTCAGCACTCCTCACCAGGTGATTAGCTATGGAAGATTACGCGGCTAAAATGGCCCTCAAGTCCGAGGCTGAGCTCCGACAGTACGTGACGGGCTACCACCAATACCGCGAGGAAGCAGTGTTGGCCGCGCTAGCCGAGCTTCGCCAACGCGGCCAGCCGGCCCTCGAAGAAGCAACGCTGCGCCCACAGCTCGAAGCCGCTGCTCAGCAAGCCCAAGCCACCGCCGCGGCGCGCCAGGCAGATGAAGCCCAAGCGGAAGAAGCTGAGCTGCCGCAGCTATACTCACCCGCCGGAATAGTCGTGATCTCGGCAATGTTTTCGGTGGTAGCCGGGGGAGTGCTGCTGGCGCTCAACCTCCACAAGCTAAAACGCAGCAATGCCATCCTGGGGCTAGTCGCCTTTGTGTTTGCCTACCTTGTTGGCGAGTACATACTTTATAAGTGGCTGATAGCGCAGCATATGCTTTCGCCGCTCATCTCTTTTTTAATTGACTTACCCATCATCATGGTCTACATCTGGTGGTTTTGGCCGCGCTACGTGGGCACCTACCAGTTTCAACCGCGCAACTGGTTGCTGCCGCTTGGTATCTGTTTGCTGGTCAAGTTTGCTTTGGCCTACCTACTGCTGCTGAACCCAACTATCGCCCAGCTGCTGAAGCAACAAGTGGAACAGATGCAGCAGCGTTGAACTAGCTAGCGACGCTTTTGACGCTTTCACAGGAATAGCAAAAGGCCCCGCCCCAGATCGTACTGGGGCGGGGCCTTTTGCTATTCCTGTGAAAGGCTAGCCCTTCAATTGGCAGATTACCGTTTCGCCGCCTTTTACTTTTTGGCCTAGCTCTACTTTGACTTCCGCATCAAGGGGAATGTAGATGTCAACCCGCGAGCCAAATTTAATGAAGCCAAACTCTTCGCCCTGGCTTACTTCATCGCCTTCATTGACATACCAGACGATGCGGCGGGCCATAGCCCCCGCAATCTGCCGAAAGAGAATGAGCGGGCCAGCGTCGCTCTCCACTACCACCGTGGTGCGCTCGTTGTCGGTGCTGCTTTTGGGGTGCCAGGCGAGCAGGTACTTGCCCGGATGGTATTTGAAGTAACGTACGATACCCGATACCGGATTGCGCGTGATGTGCACGTTGATAGGCGACATAAATACGCTTATCTGCCGGCGGGCATCTTCGAAATATTCGGGCTCAAAAACTTCTTCGATAACAACCACTTTGCCGTCGGCCGGGGCTAGCAGCAGGTCTTCGTGCGTAAGCAAGCGCCGGAACGGCGAGCGAAAGAATTGCAGCAACGTCAAGAAAACGACAACCGACACACCCGCGAAAATGCGGTTAAATACCACGTTGGGCCCGTTATAACGGCTCAGCAACAGGTTGAGAGCCAAGAGCACGAGCAACGTCACGAATAAAATGCGGCGGCCCTCTTTGTGTATCTTAATCACGGATTAGTACAGATGTTAAAATAAATTTTGCGGATGTCATTGACGCTTCCGTCCTGGCCCAACTAACACGCAATAACGGCAACAGTTGCCAACGGTTCTTACCTATAGCTAAACGACACCAAACCCGTGGGCTTGGTGTCGTTTACAAAGTCAGTGAAATTTGCACCGGGTTAATCCGTGAGACTAGTAACCGCCGCGGTACTTATAGGTCTGGGCTACTTTGTCGATGGCTACTACGTAGGCCGCGATGCGCAGCGAAATATTATACTTCTGGCTAACCGCGTACACCTTCTCAAAAGCTTCGGTCATGATGCGATCGGCACGTTCGGTCACCATATCGAGGCTCCATTTGAAGCCTTGCTTGTTCTGCACCCATTCAAAGTAGCTCACCGTTACCCCGCCCGAATTGGCCAGGATATCGGGCACCACCGAGATGCCCTTCGCATAAATAATTGGGTCGGCCGAGGCAGCCGTGGGGCCGTTGGCACCTTCCACAATTAGCTTGGCTTTGATGTGGGGGGCGTTGTGCTCGGTGATGACATCCTCCACGGCGGCGGGCACCAGCACATCTACATCCGACACCAGCAGCTCGTCGGGGTCCATAGAAGCAGCGCCAGTGAAGCCGTCGAGGCGACCATTATGAGCGTCTTTATATGCGATGGCTTCGTCGATATTGATGCCATCTTCGTTCCAGTAAGCACCCGAAACGTCCGACACGGCCTTAATTTTCAACCCCTTATCAAACATCAGCTTGGCCGTCCAGGAGCCGACGTTGCCAAAGCCTTGAATGGCCACCGAAGTCTCTTCCACCTTCATATCGAGCTTGCTCATCGCGGCCAGGCACGATACCATTACGCCGCGGCCGGTGGCCTCGGTGCGGCCCAGCGAGCCGCCCATTACCAGGGGCTTGCCCGTCACGACGGCCGAGGCGGTCTGGCCCACCGCCTTGGAGAATTCGTCCATAATCCAAGCCATTTCGCGGGGACCGGTACCCATGTCGGGCGCCGGAATGTCGCGGTCGGGGCCGAAGACGTCCTTCATGGCGACGGTGTAGGCGCGGGTAAGGCGCTCCAGCTCGCCGGCGCTCATGGTAGTAGGGTCGCAGATAATGCCGCCTTTGGCACCCCCGTACGGGATGTCTACCACGGCGCACTTCCAGGTCATCCAGGCAGCCAAGGCTTTCACCTCATTGAGGTTCACATTCTTATCGTAGCGAATACCCCCTTTGCTGGGGCCCAGAATGGTGTTGTGCACCACGCGGTAGCCTTCGAACACACGTACGTGGCCATCGTCCATCGAAATGGGCAGGCTCACAATAACTTGCTTATCGGCAGCTTTTAGCACTTCGTAGGCAGTATCGTCGAGTCCCAGAATTTCGGCCGCGACATTGAAGCGCGACATCATGGATTCAAGCGGGTTCTCGGTATTCTCGACCCGCGGGGCGGGTTCTTTATACACAGTGGTGGCTGCCATCTGGGGGGGATAATGAAGTGAGAGTGGGTGGGGAAAGGAGACTTACAGGCATACGAAAAAGCGCTGCAAAGGTAGTTGGTGCTTGGGGTTAGTGCTTGGTGCTTGGGCTCAACAACCAGATTAGCCACCTCCCTAATATCCCAAGCACCACTCCCCAAGCACCAAGCACCACTCCCCAAGCACCAAGCACCACTCCCCAAGCACCAACTCCCAAGCACTAACTCCTTACCCCACCAATACTTGTAGCAGGGCCAGCACCGGCAGCACCAGCAAAAAGGCATCGAAACGGTCGAGCAACCCGCCATGCCCCGGCAAAAATGTCCCCGAATCTTTCACCCCCGCGCTCCGCTTAAGCATCGACTCGGCCAAGTCGCCGAGCGGCCCAAATACCGCCACTACGCCCGCCGCTACCAGCCGATGGCTCAAGGAGATATCGGGCAGGAAGTAGCCCGCCGCCCAGCCTACCAGCAGCGTGAGAGCTGCGCCGCCAGCCCAGCCTTCCCAGGTCTTACCAGGCGAAATGCTAGGGGCCAGCTTGTGCTTACCAAAGCTTTTGCCAGCGAAGTAGGCGCCCGTGTCGGCCGCCCACACGAAGAATATGAGGCAGAAAACGCGACCGGGCTCGTACCTGCCAGAACCGTATGCGATGAATATTAAGAGCGTCATGGGAACGCTGATATACACCAGCCCGCATATCGCCGCTGCAATATTTACAAAAGGCTGTTGAAACCGCGGCCAGGCAATGATTTCCCGAAGTATTGCCACTAGTGTGAGGAGCATAATGACCCCCGTAACGCTCAGCGCTAAAAGTGACCAGTTCTGTTGGTTGGTGTATGAATGAATAATGTCAGTTGCTAAAGGATTTGCTTGGGGATAGAAATACTGGAAGCCACTAGCTGTGATACCAAAAATCAGGATCCCGCTAATAATACCCATTACTGCGGCCGGCTTATATCCCCCAGCCCGCATTATCCGGTAAAACTCCTTGAGCATTATGGCCTGCACAGCGGCAAAAAACAGCCCGAACGAAATGGGCCCGCCAAAGGTGCAGCCAAAGAGCAGCGTTGCCGCCAAAGCGCCCCAAATTGCGCGCAAGCGCAGGTTGCTGGGTCCTTTGGGCTGGTCGGCTTCGGCAGGAGCGGAAACAGGAGTAACGTCAGAGTTCAAATTGGGCAGTGATAAGGGCTCAGGCCTGGCGTAGAAAGGACTTAAGAAAGCGATTGCTCGCGAAGCGGGGTGGCGTCGAGCGCGGGAAATGGGCGACTAATTACCCAGCGCTGGTGCAGCCAGTAAAGGAGTGCGGCCGTGCCCACGGCCGACAGCAGGACGGTGAACCAGGGCAAAGGTTGAGTCGAGTCGGGGTCGAAAGAGCTGGGTAGGTGCCGGCCCTGGGCTAAGTAGAGTAGAATAAGCTGCGAAGCATTCTGGGTGAAGTGCGCCGCCATCGAAACCAGAATGTTACCGCTCCACTCGTAGAGGTAGCCGAGCACCAGCCCCAGCACA
Source organism: uncultured Hymenobacter sp. (assembly GCA_964514915.1). Taxonomy (GTDB): domain Bacteria; phylum Bacteroidota; class Bacteroidia; order Cytophagales; family Hymenobacteraceae; genus Hymenobacter. The sequence goes on along the minus strand of CAZERY010000016.1, from coordinate 4,808 downwards.
AAGCGCGGCACAAACCCAAAGAACTGCACGTGAATGGCCGAAAAAATGGCCGCCGCCAGCCACACGCCCACGTGCCGCGAACGAAACCACCGCACCAGATTGCGCTGCACGCCGCCCCGAAACACCAGCTCCTCGGCCACGGCCGGCACCACGGCAATCACCAGCAAGGCCACCAGCAACCGGCCAGGCGAATTAAAATCTGTCAGGAATTTGGTGAGTACGGCAGCCTGGTCTTCCTTGGCCCGCGCCCACTGCTCGAAGTCGTGCAAGAAGGCGGGGAAGTGCGCTCCGGCATTCCAGGCCACCAGCGTACCCAAGAAAGGCTCCGAGCACAGCACCACCACGCCCGCGACCGCCAGCCACCAGGCTGCCCCCAGCCGGCGCGGCGCGTAGTAGCTGGCTACCGACTGGCCCAGCAGCCGCGGTAGCAGGGCGGCCCCGGCCCCGGCGCCCGCCAGCGACAGGCCCTGCGTGAGCATCAGCACGTCCCAGCCATGGGGTGCTCGCTCGGGCGCCGCGGCCAGGGCTCCAAATTCGGCCACCGACAGCCCATAGGCCACGTTGGCGATGATGAGCGCCAGCAAACTAGCCAGGCACAGGCCCGCCAAGGCTAGCCCCAGCAGCAGCAGCAGCAGCAGTTGCGCGGCGGGGTGCATGGGGCGGGGAGCTAAACCTTTCATAAAGGGACGGGTGTTCAAGGGAGCGTAAATTTGCGCAATAATTTTTGGGTGGGTGGCGCGGGCCTTGGCTAGCGCTTCATTTTTGGCGTCGCGAGCCCAGCAAACTATTCTCTCCTAAGCGATTTGGGCGGATATCGTGCCGATGTGATTGCGCGCTAAGCTCGCTATGACAACCGGCGATAGGCGACCGCGCCAGCTACAAAATTCGACCAATCCGTTTAACTCGCTAAATCCGTGGTTCAGATAAGAGACATTCAACTGCCCGACTTCCCGCTGCTGCTCGCCCCCATGGAGGATGTAAGCGACCCGCCCTTCCGGGCCGTGTGCAAGGCCAACGGGGCCGACTTGATGTACACGGAGTTTATTTCTTCGGAGGGCCTGATCCGGGCGGCGGCCAAAAGCCGTCAGAAGCTCGACGTGTTTGACTACGAGCGGCCCATTGGCATTCAGCTCTTTGGCTCCGACGTAGAGACGATGGGCGAGTGCGCGGCCATCAGCACCGAGGCGGGGCCCGACCTGATCGACATCAACTACGGCTGCCCCGTGAAGCAGGTGGCCCTGCGCGGCGCGGGCGCGGCGCTGCTGCGCGACGTCCCGAAGATGGTGGCCATGACGACCGCCGTAGTCAAAAATACGCACCTGCCCGTGACGGTGAAAACCCGCCTGGGCTGGGATGACGACACCAAAAACGTGGAAGAAGTAGCCGAGCGCTTGCAAGACGTGGGCATCGAGGCGCTGACGGTGCACGGCCGTACCCGCGTGCAACTCTACAAGGGCGACGCCGACTGGCGCCTCATCGCCAAAATCAAGGAAAACCCGCGCATCCGCATCCCGATTTTTGGCAATGGCGACATCGACTCGCCCGAGAAAGCGCTCGAATACAAAATCCGCTACGGGGTAGACGGCGTCATGATTGGCCGGGCCGCTATCGGCTACCCCTGGATTTTTCGGGAGGTGAAGCACTTCGTGGCTACTGGCCAAAAGCTCGCCCCGCCCACGCTGGAAGAGCGCATCGCCATGTGTAAGATGCACTTCGACAAAAGCTTGGAGTGGAAAGGCCCTAAGGCTGGCATCTTCGAAATGCGCCGGCACTACGCGCATTATTTCCGCGGGCTGGAGGGCGCCAAGCAGTGGCGCACCCGTCTGGTCGATGCCGAGAACGGCGCGGATGTGTACGCCATTCTGGAAGAAATCGCGGCTAGCGACGCAGTGCTGGCAGGCTAAACAACAGCTAGCTGTTAAACTAAAGGACGTCCTGCTGGACGCAGTGAAGCATCTCGCTCGTGCCGTCGGAATTACTAATCTACTGGCATGAGCAAGATGCTTCGCAGGCTCAGCATAACGTTCTTTTAGAGTGGTTTCCAGGTTGGGGTAAGTGCCCAGGCACTTATCCCAACCTGGAAACCACTCATAGGTATAGAACTTACTCTTTCTGGCCCCGCATTTCGCTGCGGCGCATGGGCATTTTATCGACCGTACTGAAAAGACTAGCCGGCGCTAAGGGCTGGGTTTCGGTGCGTTTGATGCCGCCGTCTTTGCCAATAAGCACTACCACAAAGCCACTGAGTGGCTGCTGTAGCTGCTGCGTCCAGTACTGGCGGTCGGCGGCCGAGAGGTGGTCGTAGGGCACTTCGATTACGTTGAAATCGCGCTCGGCTAACCCTTTTGCCTCGGTGGCGAGGAGTTTTTTTTGCTGTTGAAAATCGGTTTGGCTGGCGGTAGGCGCGCCGATGAGCAGCACGCGCTGCTGCCAGTGGCTGGCGCGCAGCGCGTGGGCCAGGCTAGTGGGCACGGGTACTTGGGCACCGCCGGCAGCCAGCAGCGCCAGGCTAGCCAGCCCGCAGGAGAACCAGAGAAGGAGAGGCATTTTTAAAACTAATTAGGCGGAGCTTTCTTACGTTACGTAAGCTGTTTTTAGTTGAGTATTTGAGGCAGCCTGTGCTTGACGGGCAGCTTGCTCATTGTTTTTGCGTATAGCTTTCCTTTGCGCCTTCACTCCCTTACATCTCCCAAACACCCCGATGAGCGACACCCCCACGCAGTACGCCTTTGGCATGATTGGCCTTGGCACCATGGGCCGCAACTTGCTGCTGAATATGGCCGACCACGGCTTTGCGGTAGCCGGCTACGATAAGAGCCAGAAACAGCTAGACTTGCTGGCCCAGGAGGGCAAGGATAAGCCCGTAAAAGGCTTCAGCAACCCCCAGGAATTTGTGCAGAGCATCAAGACGCCCCGCGCCATTATGATGCTGGTGCCGGCCGGGGCCATCGTGGACAGCGTGATTGCCGAAATATCGCCGCTGCTCAGCCCCGGCGATATTCTTATCGACGGTGGCAACTCGTACTTTACCGACACCACACGGCGCGACAAAGAGCTCGCTGCCAAGAACCTGCACTTTTTCGGCATGGGCGTGTCGGGCGGGGAAGAAGGTGCCCGTTTTGGGCCCAGTATGATGCCGGGCGGCGACAAAGATGCCTACGCCGTGATGCAGCCAGTATTTGAGGCTATTGCGGCCAAGGTAGATGGAGCGCCTTGTGTGGCCTACATGGGCCCTGGCGCGGCTGGCCACTTTGTGAAGATGGTGCACAACGGCATCGAGTACGGCCTAATGGAGCTGATTGCCGAAACCTATGGCCTGCTCAAAAATGGCCTGGGCCTGGATAACGAGGCTATCGGCCAGGTATTTGCGCAGTGGAATGAAGGCCGTTTGCAGTCCTTCCTACTCGACATTACCAAGGATATTTTTGCTTTCCAAAACCCCGACGGTGATGGCTTGCTGCTGGACGCCATCAAGGATGAGGCCCGGGCCAAGGGTACTGGCAAGTGGACGTCGCAGGTAGCAATGGACTTGCAAGCGCCCATTCCAACGGTCGATACGGCCGTGTCGATGCGCGACTTGTCGAAGTACAAGCAGCTGCGCGAGCAGCTAGCCCAGCAGTACGGGCCCGCCGCTGGGCACCTCGCCGGCGACAAAGACGAAGTGCTCAAGCAATTGGAGCAAGCGTTTTACTTCAGCATGGTCATCACCTATGCCCAAGGCATGCAGATGCTGAGCAATGCCTCGACCGAATACAAGTACGACCTACACCTGGCCACCATTGCCAAAATCTGGCGCGGGGGCTGCATTATTCGCTCGACCTTCCTGAATGATATTTTTAACGCTTACGAGCGCGACAATAACCTGGCGCACTTGCTGCTGGATGGTAGCGTGCAGCAGCTGGTGCAAGAATCGGCTGGTGGGGCACGGGCAATAGCGGCGGCGGCCATCGTGGCGGGCCAGGCAGTGCCGGCTTACACGAGTGCCCTGGGTTATTTCGATGCTTTCCGTACGGCGCGGCTACCCTCCAATCTTATTCAGGCTCAGCGCGACTACTTTGGGGCGCATACCTACGAGCTGGTGGGCAAGGAAGGCACCTTCCACACGCAGTGGACGGGCCTGCGCAGCAACAACCAATCGGCCCCGGGCACGCAGGCCAACCAGCCGCCGGCCGTTCCGAAAGAATAAATAAGGTGGCAGGTGCCGGGCTCTGGCTAGTCACCGCGCTAGCCAGGCCCGGCCTACGGCTGTTATTCAGCAACTACTACCTGGCACTTCCACCTTCTTTGCAGTATGAATTTTAACCTGAAATCGCAGCCGACCGTCTTCGTCATCTTTGGGGGCACCGGCGACCTGAACGCCCGCAAGCTAGCGCCCGCGCTCTACAACCTTTACCTCGAAAACTGGCTGCCCGAGCACTTCGCTCTCATCGGCACGGGCCGTACTAAGCTCACCGATGAGGACTTCCAGCAACGTATCCTCAAGGACGTCAACGAGTTTTCGCGAAGTGGCAAAGCGACGGATGACAAGTGGGCCGAATTTGGCCCGCACGTGCACTACCAGGCCGCCGACGTGCAAAACGCCGATACGTACCAGGAGTTTGGCAGCCGCATCAAGCAGCTGGAGGAAGAGTGGCAGACGCCCGCCAACGTCATCTACTACCTGGCAGTGGCGCCCAATTTCTTCCCGATCATCGCCGAGAACCTGGCGCAGGCGGGGCTCACCGCCGACCCGGAGCGGACGCGCATCGTGATCGAGAAGCCCTTTGGCCACGACCTGGAGTCGGCCAAGGAGCTGAACGCGCTGCTGG
>CAZERY010000015.1:0-29039 GCA_964514915.1 uncultured Hymenobacter sp. | reverse complement strand
GGCCAGCTCGTGTACATGACCGGGCTAGCCTACGCCGCCTCGCTGCTGGTGTGGCAAGTGTTTTCCTGAGCTAGCAGCTGATGGCTAACAGTAATAACATGACGACTTACGAAACCCTCCTGCGCCTGGCTTTTCGCACTCCGGCCGACGTGGCCCATTACCTTACGCCCGCTACACTGAGCGCGGAAGCCAATTTTGAGCGGGCTACCAAAGCGGAGGAATCCTTTCGCTTCGAACAGTGGCGACTGGGAGTGGCGGCTAGCTTGCTGCGCCTGCTCGGCGACCTCGGCGACCACGACGACGCCCGCCGCGCCGGCGATGTGCTACACCGAGCCCTCGAAACGGCCCGCTCACCCCAGGATATCGACAAGCAGATTGGCAAAGAAAACAAGCTGTTCGAGCAGATTTACACCAACCTTTACGTCAACGACGAGGGCGAAGCCCTGCTCGACCTTTTTGCCCGCGCCCTCGATGCCGACGCGCCCGACCTGCTGGCCCAGGTAGCAGCCGAAGCCGTAGACTTGGCCCGCGAGCTGAATTTCGAGCGCGAGCCTGATGACGCGGAGTAAGAGTAGTAGCACCCTTTATAAAAAAGGCTCGCAACCAGCGTTGCGAGCCTTTTTCGTTGCCTACAGGTACCCAGGATTCTGCACGAGGTTGACGTTGGCGTTGATTTCGCGGAAAGGAATGGGAAATACCAAGCGATCCGCATTCCACGGAATAACTGTGTAGGTAATCGGGTCGATGGTCGATTCCTGATTGCGCTTGAGGTCGCCCAGGCGGAAGCCTTCGAAGGCTAGCTCAATGCGGCGCTCCTTCAGGATGGCCGCTAGCGTGACAGTAGCTAAGGGCGCTAAGCCAGCGCGGACGCGTACCGTATTCACGTCGGCTAGCGGGGTGGCTCCTAGCTCAGTGCCCGCGCGGAAGTTAGCTTCGGCACGGGTCAGCAACATTTCATCCAGTCGCATGAGCTTAATATTGCCATACTGCGCATCGTACTTACGGGTAAACGAGGGAACTGAAGCAGTGGCGGTAGTATACAGCGTAGCGCGGGTGTCACCAGTCTCAAACAAGCTGGTGAATTGGGGCTGAATGTTGACATCGGCCCGGCCAGTGCGGGAGTAGAAGGTGTACAGCTGGTTGGTACCGCTTTGAGCCGTGATTTGAATGGCAAAAATATCCTCCGTCGTATTAGCTACCAGCGAGCTAGTTGTAGCCGCAGTTCGGTTGTAGCCGAAGTTGTCGCCATAATAGGAATTCAGGCGAAAGCTCCCGGCGATAGCTCGGTTGGCCGCGGCCGCTGCGCTGGCAAAATTCCCCTGTTGCAAATATACCCGTGCCAATAGCGCCGCGCAGGCATAGCGTGAAGCCGAAAAAGTATTAAGGCCAGCGCTGGTGGTGAGCCGGGCTTCGGCAGTGGTGAGGTCGGTGATAACCTGGGCGTATACCTCGGCTACCGTGTTACGAGCTACCGGTAAGGCATCGGCAGCCGAAGTAGTAGGCGTTAGCACGAGAGGTACGCCAGGGTTGCTGGCAGGCGTGCCGTCGTTCCAGGCTTTGCCAAACATGCGTACTAAATCAAAGTAGACTAGTGAGCGAATAAATTTTGCTTCCCCCTCTACGCTAGCCTGCTGGGCGGGTGTGTCGAGCTTGCCTAGGTTAGCCAGCACATTGTTGGTGCGATTAATAGCGTCGTAGGCACTCAGCCAAGTTTCTCTAACCTGGGTGTTGGTGGTGAGTATTGTTTTACGCTGCGCCTCCTGAGGCTGGGTAAAGGTGCCTATAAAGTTCTCGTCGCCATTATCGGCCAGTAGGTCGGTTAGGAATTGAATATAACCTCCATAAAGGTTAATGTTTTGCAGGCCCGTGTAGCAGCCTACTAATGCGGCCTGCACGTCGCTGGAGTTGGTGAAGGCGGTAGCTGAGTCGATATAGGTCGTGGGCTGCACATTAAGCTTGTTATTGCAGCCCGGTAGAGCCGCTGCCAGCAAGGTAAGGACTACTAAACCAGGTACTATTTTTTTCATGTCGTAGAGATGCTAAAGGGAGAGAGAACTGGTCACCAAGCTTAGAAGCCTACATTGATGCCTACCGTGTAGGTGCGCGCCTGCGGCGCGGTGTAGAAGCTAACCCCTTGGCTGATGTTGTTGGAGGAAGTATTGGTGCCGCCCGTCACGTAGTCGGAGCTAACCTCGGGGTCCCAGCCAGTGTACTTAGTGAAGGTCAGGAGGTTGTAGCCTTGTACAAAGACGCGGGCCGATTGTACGAAGCCCCGCTTGGCAATGCTGCTGGGCAGGTTGTAGCCCAGTACCACCGAGCGTAGACGGCCGTAGTCCCCGTTTTGCACAAAGCGTGATGACTGGCCAGTGCCGTTGCCGCCTCCATAAATGGCTTTGGGCACATTGGTGATGTCACCAGGCTTCTGCCAGCGGTTCAGCTGGTCGCGAGTCTGGTTGTCGGGGCCGTTGTTGAAGCCTACCGAGAAGAAGGGCGCGCCTCCATCGTAAATCTGATTGCCAAATACGCCTACCAGCGTGGCAGTTAAATCAAAGCCTTTGTAAGTAAACGTGTTGGTAACGCCACCCGTCCAGGTTGGGTTGGGGTTGCCGATGGGTACGTTGTTGGCAAGGTTGATATTAGTAGTCGTATTGCGGTTGATGCTGCCGTCCGCATTAGTCGTGTTTAAGTAGTAGAGGGCGTTGCCATTGGCCGGGTCTACGCCGGCGTATTCGGGGCCGATAAACTCGCCCAAGGGCTGGCCAGCCGTGGCACGGTTCAAGAAGCTACCCAGGACGTCGGGTCCCGCCAAGTCGAGGATTTTATTGCGGTTGATAGAGGCATTCACGCTGGTTGTCCAGGTAAAGTCGCCCACGAAGTTGCGCGAAGTCAATGTCATCTCGATGCCCTGGTTGCGCAGGCTACCCACATTTCGGTTGATAGCCGCGAAACCCGAAGTGCCCGGCACCGACTGTGACAGCAGCAAGCCCGTCGTGTTTTTACGGTAGATATCCAGTTCACCGCTGAGGCGATTATTGAACAGGCCGAACTCCAAGCCCGCATCATACTGCACCGTCGATTCCCAAGTCAGGGAGTTGTTGCCCAGTTGATAGGGCCGCTGGCCGGGCGTGCCGGCGTAGCCCGCTAGATTGCCCGTCCACAAGCTGCGCGAAGCAAAATCAGCAAAGTTTTGGTTGCCAACCTTGCCAATGCTAGCCCGCAGCTTGAGTAAGCTTAGGGTAGGGTTATTCTTCAAAAAGTCTTCTTCCGAGATAATCCAGCCTACCGAGCCCGCCGGAAAAATACCGTACCGCCGCTCAGTTCCAAAGCGCGACGAGCCATCGAGCCGAGCGCTGGCACCCACCAAGTATTTGCCAGCAAAGGCGTATGAAGCCCGGGCGAAGTACGACACCAGGGCATAAGCAGTGTTAGACGAAGAACCCGCCGTGATTTGCGAGGCGCTGATAATCGTTTTATAAGCATCCGAGGCAAACTGCGTACCCGTTACGCTATTTCTATTGATTTGCGCCGTCTCATAGCTAGTACCCAGCGTTACGTCCAGCGAATGGTTCTCGGTGATGGCCTTCTTATAAGAGAAGTAGTTGTTGACTACCAGCTTGGCATCCGTCGTGGTGGCGCTATAAGCGTAGCCATTGGTATTGCCAGAGTTGCGCGAGGTGACGCGGCCCAACGTATTCTCCTCGTCTTGGCTCAACACATCAGCACCCAGCTCGGAGCGGAAAGCAAGGTCTTTGGTAAGCTTCAGCTGGGCATACACGTTGCCCAATAGCCGGTAGGTCGTCGCCACGTATGAGCCGCCCTGAATGCTTAGCAGTGGGTTGTAGTAGAATGGGAAGCTTGTGTTGGGTAGGCCCGTGGTAGGGTCAAGGGCGCCGCTCAACAGGCCCGAGCGCGGGTCGATGAGGGGCGTAATGGGGGCTAGCGCCACCGTCTGCATCGGCGTGCTAAAGGCATTATCGTTGGGTACGCGGTTGTTGACCGAGCGTGTGGCCGTCAGATTGATGCCGAAGGATAGCCGCTCGGTAGCCTGGTGGTCAAGGTTGAAGCGAGTTGCAATTCGTTCGTACTGGTTGCTGACAATTATGCCTTTCTGGTTGCTGTACTGCCCCGACAAATAAAACCGCGTTTTCTCGTTGCCTCCGCTGGTATTGAAGTCATACTGCTGGAAACCAGCCTTGTGCAATACCTGGTTCTGCCAGTCGGTATCATATGTAAGCGGGTCGCTAACGCCGCCAGCGTAGCTGCTCAGGCGGGCCGCGATGTTAGCGGGCACAGCGTAGGTGCCACCCCGGTTAACGAGCGCCTCTGTTAGCAGCGTTACATACTCCTGGCTATTCAAGAACTCGCGCTTATGGGTAGGCTCACTGTAGCCGCCCTGCACGCTGAAGTTGAAGCGCGTGGCACCTGCCTTACCGCGCTTGGTTGTGATGAGTACTACGCCATTGGTCGCCCGTGAGCCATAAATAGCCGACGCCGCCGCATCTTTCAGCACCGAAATGCTCTCGATATCATTGGGGTTGATGTCGGCAATGGGGTTGGTGGCCGCCGTAGTCGACGAGAGGTTGTCCGCTACTACCGGTACCCCATCTACCACGTATAGCGGCTGCGTACCCCCGCTGATGCTCGATACCCCGCGTACCCGCACCCGAATGCCCTGGCCCAGCTTGCCACTGCTGTTTTCGATAAATACGCCGGCTGCCTTGCCCTGGATGGACTGCTCAAACGATTGCACCGGCTGGTCGCCCACGTCTTTGCTGGCTAGCTGCGTCACCGCGCCTGTCAGGTCGGCCTTGGTCTGGGTACCATAGCCCACCACTACGGCTTCAGCAAGGTCGGTGGCATTTACGAGCAGCGTCACGTTGAGGGAACTGCGGCCCGCTACGGCTATCGTTTGGGTGGTGTAGCCTACCGAGCTGATAATGAGCGTGGCCTGCGGCTGCACTGCAAGGCGAAAGCCGCCATCAGCGTCGCTCGTAGTACCATTAGTAGTGCCCCGCTCTACTATGGTGGTGCCTGGTACGCCGCTACCATCGGAGCCCACGATGCGGCCAGTGATCGCCTGCGTCTGCGCAACTGCTGGTAGGGCTGCCACTGCTATTAAGGGAATGAAGAGGTTCCTCATAGAGTAGTTAGTAAAAAAAATGATAAAAGGAATGCTAGGCCAAGAACTAGCACGTTAGTTAAATGACTTATTGCAAATAAAGGCCTCGTGAGTTAAATAATGCTAAAAAATATAAGAAAGCACTCTAAAATGCATAGTCACTACTCTGTCTAGTGGGATAAAAACGTCAGGTAAGGCCTTATATTAGAGGGGCTACTTAAGTGAAGTAAGTATTTTGGAACAGTGAATAGATGCTAGTTGAGCAGTCATTCTGTTCAGGCTTACCCCGACAGGCTTGGTCTTTTTAGTAGTTTTTAGGTTAGGCAAACAACTTCATTAGCAACGCCGCTGCACCAATGGTGCCCCGTACCTTTGCGGGGCATGAGCACCATTCAGTACCTCACCACGGCGGCCCAGGTAGCCGACGTATCCGCCCGCCTCGCCACGCTGCCACGTATCGGCATCGACCTGGAATTTGATGATAACCGCTACCGTTACGGCCGCCACCTGGCTTTAATCCAGGTGTTTGATGGTGAAGTGGTTTATCTTATCGATCCGCTGCCGCTTGAGCCCGAGATGGCGGCTGGCCTTGAGCCGCTCTTTGCCGTGCTGCGCGACCCGGCGGTGGCCAAGGTTTTCCACTCCTGCAAGTCGGACATTCTGCTGCTCGATGAACTGTTTGACGTACACTGCCGCAATATTGTCGATACCAGCGTGCAGTTTACGCTGCTAGCCCTCGAAGATAACAATATTTCGCTGGGACGCCTCATCCAAAGCGAGTTAGGCTTTGAAGTCGATAAGGGCGAGCAGAAGTCAAACTGGCTCAAGCGCCCCCTCACCGAGGCCCAAAAAGAGTACGCGGCCAATGACGTGCTCTACCTCTTCGAGCTCACCGACCGCCTCGCGGTGCGCCTCCAGGAGCAGGGCCGTGCCCAGTGGGGCACCGAAGAAAACCAGGCCCTCGAAGCAGTGCGTTACGGCCGCGACGAGCAGCGGCCGCACCTGCGGCTAGCCGGCAAGTTTCGGATCGGTCCGGCCGAGCTGCCGTTGTTTCGGGAGCTGTATGCGTTGCGCGACCGAGTGGCGCGGCTGCTCGACCGGCCCAGCTACATGGTGCTCAGCAACGACCGGCTAGCCGAAATCACGCACCAGCCCATTGCTTCGCACGGTGCCCTGCGCAATGCCGGCGGCCTGCCCCCCGAGCTAAAGCGCGCCCCCTACGCCGATGAGCTGGTGGCCCTGGCTACCGCCGAGCTGGCTCCCGATGGCCCCTTGCCCGCCGACCAGCGCCGTCCTACGCCTTTCAAGCGGCGCTTCGGTGGCCCGCTGGCGGCCCGCGCCGAGGCCCGCGAAACGCTGCTCACGTCCCTCAAAAACCACTTAGCCGCCGACTTTAGCCCTGTGCTGGCCAATACCGTGCTTAGTAACCGCCTCATTGGCGACGTGGTGGAGCAGGGGAGCCTGGCTGCCTTGCGCCCCTGGCAGCGCCAGCTGCTGGGCGAAACCGCCGGCCAGCACGGCCTGACTATCCAGGAGCTGGAAGAACCACTGCAAGGCTAGCACGCAAGGTTGCGCCAGGTGAAAAAAGGTTTCGCGAGGTTGATCAACGATGATTACACCTGGCGAAACCTTTTTTTACCTGGCGTAACCTTGCGCTCTATGAAGCTGCTGATGTTGTTGTGCCTGTTAGCCGCTATCGATGCTGCCCGGCCCCAAATTGGTAGTGGCATCAACGGTAAATAGACAGCCGGCCCTTAGTAACTGGGGCGCCTGCTGCAAGTGGGCGTGCTGTGCCAGTTGGCGCGGTAAGCCGGGGCCGTTGGGAGGAGGGTATTAATTTTGGTGGGCTGCCCCGACTGGCTGCCCGTTTTCGTTGCCCATGACTGACCCTTCCGCGCCCTTGCTTGCCGCTCGCCCGCTCGCCCCGCGGCCCCGGCGCAGCTGGCTGGGTCGCGTGGTAGCGGCCGTGTTGCTGACGCTCTTATGCCTATTGGGGGCGCTGGCATACCACCTGCTTTATCGCCCCAATGTGCCCGCGGCTATCGAGGGCCCAGCCTACCTCTACATCAGGCGGGGCGTGGGGCTGAAGGCCGTGCTCGACTCGCTGCGCCGGCCGGGCCAATTGGCCCGGCCGGCCACGTTTGCCTGGCTGGCTCACTGGCACGGGTACGGCACGTCGGCCCGACCGGTGCAGCCCGGCCGCTATACCTTGCCCGCGGGCCTGGGCAACCTCGACCTGCTGCGCCTGCTCGAAAGCGGCCGTCAGGATACGCTGGTGTTCGCCCTCAAGCCTTTTCACTACCTGCCGCAGCTGCCCCGCCAGGCCGGCCGCCAGCTCAATATCGATACGCTGCAACTGCGTAAGCTGCTGGCCGACAACGGCTACCTGGTAAGCCGCTACGGCCTCGATACTGCCACCGTGCGCACGTTGTTCATCCCGGGTCCGCTGCGGCTGTTTTGGGCTATGTCGGCGCCGGCTTTTCTCGATTCGATAGCGGCGCGCCACCGGCGCTTCTGGAATCCGCGGCGCATTCGGGAGGCCGACTCGCTGCGGCTGACGCCCGTGCAGGTGGCCGTGCTGGCTAGCATTGTGCAGCGCGAAACGGCCCAGCCCACCGATAAGCCCCTCATTGCGGGCGTGTACCTCAACCGCCTGCGCCGTGGACAGCCGCTGCAAGCCGACCCCACTTTACTCTGGCCCCTGCACGGCCTGGGCACCCGCAAGCGCGTGCTGAACGTGGATAAAAAAGTCGATTCACCCTACAACACTTACCGTTACAAAGGCCTGCCGCCCGGTCCCATCACCACACCTTTTACTCAAGCCCTCGATGCCGTGCTGCGTCCCGCGCACCACGACTACGTATTCTTTTGCGCGCGCCCCGATGGCAGCGGCTTCTCCGACTTCTCCGAAACCTTTGCCCAGCACAAAGCATACGCTCGCCGCTTTCAGCACCATCTCGATAGCTTGAAAATCAGACGCTGAGAACCTGGCTAAGGAAAAAGTATGACTAACGAACTGATAATTGCTCACTGATAATTGATAATTGAAAAGATGCGCCTCGTTATTCAGCGCGTTCGCCACGCCTCGGTCACCGTCGAAGGCAACACCACGGGCCAAATTGGCTCCGGCTTGCTGGTGCTGGCTGGCTGCGCGCCTACCGACCAGGAGGCTGACCTCAGCTGGCTGGCCCGCAAGCTGGTGGCCCTCCGCATTTTCGCGGATGAAAACGGCCAGATGAACCGTAGCGTGCGCGATATAGGTGGGCAGGTGCTGGTAGTCAGTCAGTTTACACTGCTGGCCGATGCGCGCAAGGGCAACCGGCCCAGCTACGTTGGGGCCGCGCCGCCAGCCGTGGCCGCGCCGCTCTACGAGCGCTTCGTGGCACTAGTGGCGCAGGAGCTGGGCCAGCCCGTGCCCACTGGTATCTTCGGCGCCGACATGCAGGTGAGCTTGCTCAATGACGGCCCCGTCACCATCGTGCTCGACTCACCTGCGTAGGCGCTTTTACCCGTTGCCCATGACCCTCGAACAAGTCCAAGCCACCGTCGATGAGTGGATTACAACCACCGGCGTACGTTACTTCAGCGAGCTTACCAATATGGCCATCCTCACCGAGGAAGTGGGGGAGGTGGCCCGCCTCATTGCCCGGCAGTATGGTGAGCAGTCATTTAAGGAGTCGGACCACGGCCGCGAGCTGGGCGATGAGCTAGCCGACGTGCTATTTGTAGTCATCTGCCTGGCCAACCAAACCGGTGTGAACCTCACCGACGCGATGGCCCGCAACCTAGCCAAGAAAACCCAGCGCGACGCCACTCGCCACCGCGACAACCCCAAGCTAGCTCACCCCGAAACTCCCGCGCCTCCCGCTTTATGAACCCGCAGTTAACCAAGCTGGTAGCTATTGCCGAGCAGCCCAGCCGCCGGATTATCGGCCTGATGTCGGGCACTTCGCTCGATGGCCTTGACGTGGCGCTGTGCCGCTGCACCGGCCACGGCACCACCCTCGACGTGGTGCTGGAGCACTTTACTACCGTGCCGTACGACGCCGAGTTGCAGCAGCGCCTGCGGGCCATAAGTCAGCCCACCGTGCAGCTACAGGATGTAGTGGTTTTAAACGAAGAGCTGGCGCGCCACCACGCGGCACTCGTGCTGGCCAGCCTCCAAAAATGGGGCGTTGCGCCCACCGAAGTAGATGTGCTGGCTAGCCACGGCCAAACCATCTGGCACGCGCCGCGCCACCAGCACCGGCAGGCGGCCTTTGGACACCATGCCACGCTGCAAATCGGCGATGGCGACCACCTGGCCCAATTGACGGGCATTCTTACGCTCTCCGATTTTCGGCAGAAGCACGTGGCTGCTGGCTACGAAGGCGCGCCCCTGGCTCCGTTTGTCGATGAGTTGCTGTTTCGCCAGCCGGGAGTTAACCGGCTGCTGCTCAACCTGGGCGGCATTGCCAATTTCACGTTGCTGCCCGCCGATGGTGGGCCCGTGCAAGCCACCGATACCGGCCCGGCCAACACGCTGCTCGACCACGTAGTGCGCCAGCATTACCCCAACCAAAGCTATGATGCGGGCGGTTACCTCGCCGCCCAGGGCCAGCCGCACGCGGGCTTGCTGGCGGCGCTGCTCAGCCACCCGTTTTTTGCGCAGAGTTTCCCCAAGACCACCGGCCCCGAGCTGTTTTCGCCTACTTACCTAAAGGCCAGCCAGGCGAAGACGTCCACGACTGGCTTGCCCGCGCCCGACCTGCTGGCTACGCTAGTGGAGCTAACGGCCACGGCCGTGGCCCAAGCTGCCTGCTATTACCTCGGCCCCGCCGCGCCCGCCGAAGTGCTGGTGAGCGGCGGCGGTGCCCACAACCAGACTTTGCTGGCGGCCCTGGCCCGGCACCTGCCTGGTATGCGCCTGCTCAGCACTGCTGCGGCCGGCGTGCCGCCCGATGCCAAAGAGGCCGTGCTGTTTGCAGTGCTCGCCAATGAAACGCTGGCCGGCCACCCAGCGCTCAGCCTCGGCAAAATCTCGCTGCCGGGTTAGCCTAGGGCGGTTTGTGCAGGAGCGTGGGCTTTCCAGCCCGCGAGTACTAAGCGTACCAATTCGCGGGCTAAAAGCCCGCGCTCCTTACTCGGCCATCCACTAACCTCGAAACTGCGCTAGCGCCGCCGCAAGCCAAACCCCAGCACCGCCCGCGCCGCCGTGTCGCGAAACGTGACTTCGAGCAGCACTGGTGGCGGGTGGCGGGCCGAGTCGCAGGCGAAGGAGAAGCGGCAAAACCACTGGTTCTGGCCGCGCTGGTCGCCCAGCCGCGCCCCAATCTGGTACAGCTCGATGGCGGGCCCGGCGGCTTGGCCCTGTTGCCATAGCGGCCGGGCGGCCGTGGCAAAGGCTGCCGGCGCCACGGCCGCCCGGACTTCGGGGGCTAGCCGCTGGTAAGCGCTGGGGTAATCGGCCCGCAGGATGGCCAGCAAAAACTGCCGCGCCACTTGCGGCTGCGTGGGTGCCGGTGGGCTAGCCACCGCGCCCCAACTGGCCGCTACGGCCAAGCCCATCAGTACGCTACGTATTACCCCGTTGGTCATTGCCAAAAATACGGGACTGCACCCCAAGTCCGGCGCCCAAATGCGTTGTTCAGCAACGATAGGGAGTAGCTTGGACTACAAAGTCCAAGCTACTGATAACCTGCTCAAATGGGTTGACGAGACGCTAAAAAGCCGCCTGCTATTACTGGAATAACAGGCGGCTTTTTACAAGAAAGGCTAGTTGGTTCACTCTTCCTCCTTAGGTACTAGCACGAAAACGTCTTCGCCGGGGCGCTTCATCAGGTACTTTTCGCGGGCGAATTTCTCAAGTAGCGCGGGCGAGCTGAGCAGCTCGGCGCGGTCCTTTTTCACGACCTCGATGTTGGCTTCGTAGTATTCCTTTTCTGAGCGCAGCTCGCGCCATTTGCGGTACATGTCGTACTGCTTGCCGACGTCGTTGGCATCAAAAACTACCATCCATACCACAAAGCCGGCAGCCGTAAGAAAATAGAAATTACGCAGTACGCGTAAGGTAGGAGTGAGCAAGGTAGGCAACGACATTCTTAGTTAAGCTAATAGCTTAAAAATCTACATTTTGCGGCCGGGGAAATAGGCAGTTTCGCCCAGCTCTTCCTCGATGCGGAGCAGCTGGTTGTACTTGGCCATGCGGTCGGAGCGCGAGGCCGAGCCGGTCTTAATCTGGCCGGTGCTCAGGGCCACGGCCAGGTCGGCGATGGTCGAGTCTTCGGTTTCGCCCGAGCGGTGGCTCATGATGGACTTGTAGCCGTTGCGGCGGCCCAGGTTCACGGCGTCAATCGTCTCGGTGAGGGTACCGATTTGGTTTACCTTGATGAGGATGGCGTTGGCAATGTGCTCATCAATACCGCGTTGTAGGCGCTCCACGTTGGTCACGAATAGGTCATCGCCCACCAGCTGGATTTTCTTGCCCACCTGGTCGGTGATGCTCTTCCAGCCCGCCCAGTCGTCCTCGGCCAGGCCGTCTTCGATGCTGATGATGGGGTATTTCTTGGTCCAGTCCACCCAGTAGCTCACCATTTGCTCGGGCGTCAGCTTGTCGCCGGTGCTCTTCTTGAAGTGGTAGTGGCCATCTTCGAAGAACTCCGAAGCGGCGGGGTCGAGGGCAATCATCACCTGCTCGCCGGGCTTGTAGCCGGCCTGCTCGATGGCTTGCAGCACAATCTGGATAGCCTCCTCGTTGCTCTGAATGTCGGGGGCAAAGCCGCCTTCGTCGCCTACGTTGGTGCTGTAGCCCTTCTTCTTCAGCACCGTTTTGAGGGTGTGGAAGATGTCGGTGCCCCAGCGCAGCGCCTCGCTAAACGAGCTGGCGCCCACCGGCATTACCATAAATTCCTGGAAGTCAATCTTATTATCGGCGTGCGAGCCGCCGTTCAGGATGTTCATCATCGGCACGGGCAGGGTGTTGGCGCCCACACCGCCCACGTAGCGGTACAGCGGCTGGCCCAGCTCCTGCGCAGCGGCGCGGGCCGAGGCCAGGCTCACGCCCAGAATGGCGTTGGCGCCGAGGTTGCCCTTGTTGGCGGTGCCGTCGAGCTCGCGCATGATTTTGTCAATCAGGCCCTGCTCGTAAATCGAAAAGCCTACGAGCTCTTCGGCAATCTTGGTGTTCACGTTTTCGACGGCTTTCAGCACGCCTTTGCCCTGGTACATGGCCTTGTCGCCGTCGCGCAGTTCCACGGCTTCGTGCACGCCGGTGCTGGCGCCGCTTGGTACGGCGGCCCGGCCCACGGTGCCCGAGTCGGTGGTGACGTCAACTTCGACGGTCGGATTGCCGCGCGAATCAAAAATCTGGCGGGCATGAATGGCTGCGATGTAGCTCATGTCTTTTGAAAGAAAGATAGGAAGTGCAAATGTAGGCCGTAGCGCTAATGCGTGGGCACGCGATTATAACTCGGCCAGTACTTCGGCTAGCCGGGCAAATAAGACCTCGTTGCCGGCCTGCTGGTAGCTCGCCAGCGCGGCCTCAAACTGCGGCAGGTCAGCGAGAAAGGCCTGCACATTGGCCGCGGTAATGGCGTCGAAGCGCCGGCCGTAGCCGCGCTTTTCGATTTCGGCACCGTTCAGCCACTGCTCAAACTGCGCCGGAATGGGCACCGCGCACACTGGCTTATGCAGGTACACGGCCTCCGAAATCAGCGAAAACCCCCCATTCGTGAGCACTGCCCGGCTGCCGGCTAGCTCGGCAATAAAGCCGGCTTCGGAGAAAGGTCGTAGCAGCACATTGCCGTGCGCCTCGTCTTTGTTGAAGCCGTAGACGCGAAATTCCTGGTCGGGCAGCTGCTGTAAGATCTCGACCAGGTCGGTTTGGTTGGTGGCCGTTTGGTACACCAGCACATAGTCGCCGGCCGAGGAGCGGGCCGCCTGAATCTCAGGCCGGATGATGCTGGGCACCAGCGTCGTACGCTCGGCGTAGCGCAGGCGCAGCGGCAGCTCAAAAAATGTGGTAACGAGGTAGTGTCGGGCGCGGGGCAGCTTGGCCCGCACGATCAGGCGGGCCACGTCGTAGTGCTCGCGCTCGGCGGGCGGCACGGTCACGTCGAGGTGGGCGCGGTTGATAATCTGCATGTTATCGATGCTGATGACCGGCACGCGCAGCAGCTTGGCAAAGAAGTAGCTGAACGACTCGAAATCGGAAATCACCACTTCGGGCCGAAAGCCGTGCAGCAGCTGCCGATACTGCCGAAAGTTGGTTTGCAGCGCCTCCGGCGCGGTGCGCAGCGTGAGGCCCAGCGTGCGCGACTTCGACACGGTGAGCTTTTTATACGCCAGGTGGAAGCCCTGAATTTCGAGCACCCGGCCCGGAAACGCCTGGTCGAGCAGTGCAAAAGCGCGCGAGCTGCTGACCACGCGCACGTCGTGCCCTTGCGCTAAGAGCCAGGCGATGATGACTTTGCTGCGGGTGGCGTGGCCCAGGCCCTCGCCGGGCACGCCGTATAGGATGGTCATAAGAAGGCAGAAAAATGGGTGGAAGCGCAAGTAAAGGTAGAAATTTGCGTTGGGCAGCGGGCTAGTCGAGGAAAGCAGGCCGTTGGGCGATGCTCGCCGGGGAAACGCCCCGCTGCCTGTTTCTTGTGCCGCAGGTGAAGAGGGGCTTGGCCCGGTTTTCGTTTTGGCGCCCGCCATCTGCACTTATTTGCTATTCACCATGCTGAATTTATTGACTCCTTTGGCTCGCTTGCGAATGCCTTTAGGCCGCGCAGCGGCTTTATTCCTACTGGCGGCTACGGCCTGCACGGCCCCGCGCAATATCACGACGTCGGGCAAGGTGACGCCCCAGGGCGAATTTCGGGTGGCTTACAACCAAGGCTTCAACGTGGGTACGGCGCCGCTCAGTAAGGCTGGCACAGCCGTAAAGAGTGCGGCCAGCCAGCTCGGAACCCAGGCACAAAATGGCGAGAAAATTAACTATTCCGACGCTGTGAGCAACGTGCAGGCGGCCGGCCTGGCTTACCTGCTCGACCCCGTGCAGCCTACCGCCGACCTTAGCATTCGCTACGGCGTGGTGCCGCGCCTCGACGTGGGCTACAAGTATGCCTTTGGCTCGCACGTGTTCGACACGCAGTACCAGCTGCTGGGCCCCACCGGCTCGGTCGAAAACCCCGGCCAAGGAGCGGCTAGCGGCACGACCTACGCCAGTATCGGGCTCCAGTACGCCATTCAGCGGGCTAGCCTGCCCAACCTGTCATTTCTGACCGATGTGAATAACCTGCTCAACCTGTCGGCTAGCCGGCACGACGTCATTATTCCGCTCACGGTCAGCCAGTCGTTTGGGCCCGAGGAGGCTATTGGCGCCATCAGCTACGGCGCAGTGTACGCGCATTCGTGGGTAAGCTACGGTTTCAACCCCAGTAACTTGTATGACCGCTCTGGGGGGGCGAAGCTGCCCGCGCTACCCACGCAGCACCGCAATTATTCTTCCTATGGCTTATTTGCCAACCTCAAGCTGGGCTACAAATACGTGTACGTAGTGCCCGCCCTCAGCGTGTACTACCAAAACTATGGCGACTACACGCTGCTCGATGGCAGCACCACCTCGCTGAGCGGCGTCACGTTTGTGCCGTCGCTGGGCTTGCAATTCCGCATTCCCAACCTGTCACGCTAACCAAGCACAAAAAAGCCTCTTCCGGATAAGAAGAGGCTTTTTTGCAAACGCCAGGGTTGCTTAGGCTGCTGGCCCGTCCGCACCACCGGCTACCACGGCCAGCATATCGGCGGGGCTGAGGTAGGTCCGGGCCAGGGCCAGCAGGCCGGCGGGCGTGGCGGCCTGGGTTTGGCGCACCAGCTCGACGTAGTAATCGGGGCGCAGGCCTTGCAGCACCACGTGGCGGTACTTGTCGGCCTGCTCAAATACGGTGGCCGTTTCGCCGATTAGCTTGCCTAGGGTGTAGTTCTTGACGGTTTCCAGCTCGTCGTCGCTCAGCAGCTCGGTTTGGAGGCGCTCGAGCTCATAAGCGATTTCCTGGCGGGTGGCGTCGGCGCTTTCGCCATTTACATCGGTGCCGATGATGAGCGTAGTGCCCAGCTCGCGGGGCACCACACTGGCGTGAATGCCGTAGGTAAAGCCCTTATCCTCCCGAATATTCTTCATCAGGCGCGAGCCAAAATAGCCGCCGAGGATTTTCACCAGCAGCAGCAGCTTGGGTGTTTGGCTATCAGTGAGGGCCGGCCAGCGCCGCCCCATCCGAATGGAAGCCTGAATGCTGCCCTCGACCGGGACCGACACCAGGCCCGTGGGGTAGGTATCGGGTAGAACCTTCGGGGCTGCCGCCGGGCTAGCCAGCCCGGCCGGCTGCCACTGGCCCAGCGCCTCGGCCACGGCCGCTGCCCCGCCAGCCACGTCGCCGCTTAAAAAAATCTCGGTGCCCGCGGGCTGGTACGCCGCCGCATGAAAAGCCCGCAGCTCATCGGCCGTACGTTGGCTAAATTCAGCTTCGTCGAAAGGCTGGCCGTAGGGCGTGTTCTCGCCAAAAAGCTGGCGGTTGAATTCTTCACTGGCCCGAAAGCTGGTCTTGCGGCGCTCGACCTGTATGTTCTGCGTCATGCGGGTTTTGAGCTGCGCGAGCTCGGCCTCAGGAAAAGTAGGGGCGGCTAATAGCTCCTGCACCAGCGGCAGCAGCGTGGGCAGGTGGCGCGCCAGGCAGTAGAGCGTGAGCGTAGCGCGGTCGGGGCCCGCCTCACAGTCGAGCGAGGCGCCGTAGAACGCCACCATATCAGCGATTTCGCGGGCGGTGCGGGTGGCGGTGCCTTCGCTCAGCATGCGGGCCGTGAGCTGGGCCAGGCCGGCCGCCGTTTCGTGGCGCTTGCCGGCGGGCAGCACCACTTGCAGGCGCAGCACGGGCTGGGCGGCATTGGCTAGCAGGTGCAGGCGGGCGCCGTTGGGCAGGTGGCTTACTTGCGGGGCGGGCAGTACAATAGCAGTAAGCGGATGGGTAGGCGGGGGCTGAAGGCGGTTGAGCACGGGGAAGAAGTAATCAGAAATAACGAATGAAGGCAGGTGGGATATTCGCCTAAAACAAAACGTCATGCTTCGCAGAGCGCAGCATGACGTTCGGTAAACTACGCAGGCAAGACCTTAGTTCGGCAGGGTACCCTGGGTGCCGCCCGCGCCTTTCTCATCGAAGGCGTCGGCTAGCTTGTTAAGGTTAAAGTGGACCGATACCCGAATAGTTTGGGCCAGCGGATTGGCCTGCGAGTTGGGCACCAGGTAGGTGCCATCGATGCCGAATACCGAGAGGCGCGCGCCCAGGCCAAAGGCCAGGTACTGGCGGGCGCCGGTATGCGGGTTTTCGTAGAAGTAGCCCACGCGGCCCGAGATCTTATTATCGTACCAGTATTCCAGGCCGCCGTGCAGGTTGATTTCCTGGAGCTCACCCTTGAAGCCGCCCGGCGCATCGCTAAACGAGCTGAAGGCCGCGCCTACAATGCCTTGCTGCTGCCGCTCGTCGTTAGTCTGTCTCACGCTGGCCGCGTTGGCAGCTACATAGGGGTCTTCGTAGTAGGGGGAAGGCACGAGCAGCTTGGTTGCGTCGAAGACCAGCGTGATCTTGTTGTAGGAGTCAATCTCGCGGGTGATAGCCGTGCCCAGGCGCAGTGTAGTCGGCAGGAAGCTGGGGTTGGTAGCGTCCTGATACACCATCTTGTTGCCAATGTTGCTGATAGACAAGCCATAGGCAAAATTATATACGCCTGTGCCGAGAGTAGCGTCCTTACTGTAGTAGACGCCCAGGTCGGCGGCGAAGGAGTTGCCAGCCTGCGCGTCGTTGCCCGAGTAGTTACCGACCAAGTTGGAGCGCACGTAGCGGGCCGTAATGCCCACCCCAAAGTTTTCGCCCAGCTTCTGTCCGTACGATACGGTGAAGGCATATTCCTTGGGGTTGTAGGAACCGTTGGGCAGGTTGTAGCCGGTGCGGTAGTCAATCTGGCCCAGGTCAAAATACAGCAGCGAAGCCGCTAGTGCGCCGCGCTCGCCCACCTTGCCGTAGCCCGAAAGGTAGCTCAAGCTCATGTCGTCGGTGATCTGGCGCAGCCAGGGTGAGTAATTCAGCGCCACGGCATATTTATGATCCACGAAGCCGAGCTTGCCGGGGTTGTAGAAGGCCGAGTTGGCATCGGGCGACGTCGCCACGCCGGCATCGCCGAGCGCCGCGCCCCGCGCATCGGGGCTGAGCGTGAGGATGGGCACCGCCGTGGTGATGGTGTGCAGTTCGGCGTTGGCGACCTGCGCCAGCGCAGTAGGGGCCGCCAGGAGCAACACGGCCGGCGCAATAGCTAGCGTACGAAGAAAAGTCATATGGTTTGGTGGGAGACCGCTACCGGAAGAAGACCGACTGGTAGAAAGCACAAATAAAATTACGTAAAAAAATCTGAGGTAAAAGAGGAGCTTAGTAGCCGCTAGCTCAACTGGTAAGCGTAAAAAGACTAATTCAACAGCACGAGCTTTTCAAACTTGGTGGCCGTTTGGCCCGCGTTGGCGCCGCTGGCCAGCCGCACGCTCACGCGGTACACGTACACGCCGCGCGCCAGCTGGTCGCCGTAGTCGTCGCGGCCGTTCCAGCTCAGGGTAGGGTCTTGGTGGGTGCTGGGCACGTGGGCGGTACTGGCGGGAATGCTGGTGCGCAGGGTTTTGATGAGGCGGCCCGCTACCGTAAAGATCTGCACCTGCACCTCAAGCTCCTCACTGGCGTGGTTTTGATCGAAGTGAAACGTCGTGATATTGCTGAATGGGTTGGGATAATTGAGAACGTGGTCGAGAGCAAGCTGCGCCGATTGCGCCGCGATGAAGTCAACTGTGCCCACCGCCGAATTATTATAAGTGTCCCAGGCTTTGAGCGTAATCGTGTGGGGGCCAGCCGTCAGGTTTTTGTAGGGATAGCGAATGTGCCCCGACATAAAATTGTCGACATCAGAAGTATACGAATCATTGACCACTACCAGATTGGTAGGGTTGTTATCAAGCGTCGCCGTAATGTCGTGCCCCACGCCCGCGCTCGAAGTATTGATGCCCGATTTGTCGGTAAGGTGGGCAATAAAGAGCGGGTTGAGGTCGGTAGTGCCGCCCGAGACAAAGGTTTCGTCGGTCATAAAAAGCTGCACGGTGGGCGGCGTAGTATCGGTGGCCGCCTTGCGCGAGGCCCCACCGATAACTACCAGCTGGTAGCCTTGGGCATCAACCTTATTGGTAAGGTCGGCGGCATACAGGCTGATTTTGCCCAGGCCCGTATTGTAAGCAATATCCTTGGGTACAATAAAATTAACGCTGAACCGGCCGGCGCGCACCGTGGCCTGGCCACCGTAGATGACGCTTTCCTGGGTTTCGACCGGTACGGGCGGCGAGTTCTGGTCGCCCAGCGTTTGTACGGTGACGGGCTTATCGAAAATTGTGATGTCGGCCGTGCCGCCAAAACTGGCGTTGAACGCGCCGTTGTTCTCGATGTGGCCGCTCAGCCGCACTGGGCCCAGCGCCTGCAAGGTGTCGAGGCTAGCCACGACGGACTGCACGCGGCGGCCGTTGATGGAGTCGAGCACCACGCGCTGGCGCGGGTAGGCGAGCCGGGTGGTAGGATCGGCGAGCAGCGTGTAGTTGCGGTTGTTGAGGTCGCCGCTGGGCGAGTTGTTTTTGGCCGTGCTGGCGGCGAGGCCCAGGTAGGGGAGAGTGCCGGTGGCGTTGCGCGTCAGCACCTGCGAGTAGAAGGAATTGACGACTTCGGTATTGAAAAAGGACAGCACCACGCGCGTAGTGGTAAATAAGCCCACCGCGCCCCCAGTGGCATTATCAGTCAGCACTTGCTCACCGGCCGAGGTAAAGTCGGGGTTGTCGTAGGTGCTCAGGTCGCAGGTGCCGGTGACGAAGAAGGTCAGCCGGTTCTTGTTTTGCAGGGCGAGCAGCGAGGCGTTGGTTATAATCTGCTCGTCGGCCAGGCCCCGGACGCCGCCGTGCCCGGTATAGCCAAACAGCAGCGAGCCCTGCTCCAGCGACTCGTCGATGGCGGCCACCGTAGCGGGCGAGCGCTGCCCGGCGGCCGTAGCCACCTGCGGAAACAAGTCGAGGTAGTCTTTGCGCAGGTTGTAGGCTGGCTCGCGGGCCTTAATGTTGGCCGCAAAAATCGTTTCTGACTCGGTGGCGTAGGCACTGCCGTCGCCATCGTCGGCGCTGAGCGCGATGCGATTGCGCCACTTGCCGAAGCTGGCCGGATCGTCATAAGCGATAATTTTATCCACCACCTGCTGGGCCTGGGTGGCATCGGCCCGGTACTGCTGGCCGATGGGCGTGCGCACCGGCAGGCGGCCAATGCCGATGTCGACCGACTCAAACACAATGCCCGACGACTCGGCCCAGTCGCCCTCGCTATCGTCGAGCAGGCCGTAGTAATCCTCGGAAGAATAGCTGTTTTCGCCCTCCAGGTTGGCGCGGGTGCCACTCACCGGCAAAAACGACTCGCGCGACTCATAGGTCGGCACGAAGTTTTGGTTGGCCTCGTCAAACCGGCTGGTCGTGCGAAACGGCGCCCGGCCCGCCCACCACGCCGGCTCCTGGGAAGCGTCGTTGTAGGGCGACGACTTGTAGTCGTACGACGCATCGCCAAACAGCAGCAGGTAGCCGCGCTTATTGAGCGGGTCGGGGTTGCGGTCGTACACCTGCTTCATCAGGTCGCGGATGGCCGTCACGTCCTGTGCCCCTGAGCTAAACTCGTTGTAAACCTGCTTGGTAGTGACTACCTCCACGTGCAGGCCGTTGTAGTCGCGGCGGTGCTGGGCTAGCCGCTCGGCCTGCTCGCGGAAGGGCGGGTAAGTCACAATGACCAGATCGAGCTGGCCGTTGTTGTTGAGGTCGTGCAGGTTTTGGTTGGCGATTTTGCCAAAAAGCCGGGGCGTGCCGAACGTGCCGCCCGGCTGCACGGCCACAAACTCGCGCAGCGAGTCGGTGTACGCCAAGAAGCTGCCGGCGCTGCTGAGCGCATAGGCCAGCGGGCGGCGGGGGTTGGTGACTTCCCACACTTGGGCGCCGGTGGCATTGGCTACCATAAAGGTGCCCACCGTGCCCGCCCCGCGCCGATAATTAAGCGAATTAAACTCCAGAAAGGAGCCGGTTAGCTGAAGCTGGCGCTTTACCACCAGCTCTAGGTAGTCGAGGTAGCCGGCCCCCGACGGGTCGCCCGTGGTGAAGGTGAGCGTCACCTTGGGGTCGGTGCCGAGGCTAGCCGGAATGAGCGTAGTAAAGGTGGTGAAGTCGTTGGTAGCCACCGTGGTGAACGAGCCATTCGGAATGCCGGCCAGCGACTGGCTGCCGAGCGGTGTGCCGTTGAGCGCTACCGCGAATGAGCTGTTCTGCCCGGCCGTAGTAGCTACGGCCGACGTCAGGCGCAGCGTGTCACCGGCCACGAGGTTGGCGAGCGGCTGATTGCCATCGCCGCTAAACACGAAGTCGCGCTGCAAAACGGAGGTAGTCGAAAAATCCTCGCCCAGCCAGCGTCGGCCCGAGTGCAGGATATTCACCAGGTCGTGCTCGTAAAAGCGGCGGTCCAGAAACGTGGTGATGGCCGCGCCGGTGGGCGCTGCCGCTGGCGTGGGCGCCGCCGGAATGCGCCGGCCGTCGCGGGCGCCCACCGTCACGAAGTAGTAGGCCGTGTCGGCGTACACGTTGTTAATATGCTTGAAGCGACCACCTTCGCCCAGCAAGTCTTGCAGGCCCGGCTGCCCGGCTGCCCTGGCTGCGCCCGGCTGGCTAGCCCGCCACGTGTGCGGCCCCCGGGCATAAAACAGAAAGTACTCGTTGGCGTCGAAGGTGGCGTTGTTGTCGCCCACGAAGAGAAGGTTATTCTCCACCAGATCGTCGGGGCGCGGGGCCGCGTTGGCCTGGGGCAGCAGGCCCGTCGCGTTGCCATAAAGCTGAAGCTTGCGGGGGTCGAAGCTAGCCGGCAGGCCCAGGCTGCGCAGCGTGGCGGGGTCGAGCTTATACACGCCGCTGGTAGGTACCCCGATCTTGTACCAGTCGCCCGTTTTCAGCACCGACACCGGGGCGTGGGTGCGGGTGGCGGTGGTGCCAGTAGTGCCATTGGTGGTAAAGCCCCGGCTACCTGCGCTGGCCCGTGGCGCGGCGGCCTCGCTGCTCGCCTGGTACGCGTAATTGAAAGAAAGCAGGCGCTCGGCCTGGCCGGTTTGGGGGTTGCGGCGCACGGGCTTCACCAGCACGTAGCTGTAGGGGCGGCGGGCCTCGGTGCCAAAGCGCAGCTCCACACTGGGCGCGGCAGGTAGGATAGTGCTGCCCAAAAGCTTGGCATCGGCGGCCGGGAAGGCCTCGTACACGGCCTCGCGCAGGTCGCCGGCCGTGACGGTGCCGGGCAGGCGCAGGGTATAGATGCCGAGCACGTCGTCGGGGCCGTGGCTGGCTCCGCGGAAGGTGGGCACCCGGCGCGGTTCTTCGGGGTCGGCGCCGCGCAGGGCGGCGTAGGTGGTCCAGCTCAGGCTCACGGGCACCACCGCTTCGCCGGTTTGGGCGCGGGCTGGGCGGCTCCAGCCCGCCGCCAGCACGGCCAGTAGAAACAGCGTCGGGAAGAAGTTTCGCATAAAGTAGCTTGAAGAAAAACACCGTTGGCCAGCCCTGGGTCCGTGCGCCGCCAACCGCTGCCGGCTCTGGGTAGGTTGGCCATCTTAGCCAAGCGTTTAACAGCCGCGGGCCGGCGCTTATTGTGGGCCCGGCGCGCTGGCTTCGAGCCCGTCGCGGCTGCGCACCCGGCCCGGCACCGACAGCAGCACGTAAAGCAGCACCGCCAGCGGAATGCCCGCCGCGTGCAGCCAGCTCACCAGCGCCACCGCCAGCCCCACAAAAATAAACCGCCGCCGGTTGCCCAGCCACCGCAGGTTCTTGAATTTTAGGGCGAACAGCGGCAGCTCGGCCACCAGCAGGCCCGAGAGCAGGATGGTGAGGCCCAGCAACACCAGCGGCTTGAGAATAATACTCTCAAGCCCAAACTCATTGCTAGCAAGAATGAGCGGCAGCGAAGCTACTACCAGGGTGCAAGCTGGGGTTGGGAGGCCAATAAAGGAAGTCGTTTGCCGCGTGTCGTTATTAAATTTGGCTAGCCGCAGGGCCGAGAAAATGCTGATAAGGAAGCCGAAATAAGGCAGCCACCGCCAAATACCTGACGGCGTAGCGAAGTCACTGAGCTGCAAGTGCGCAGTCTTATCCAATAGACTATACAAAATCGCCCCCGGCACCACCCCAAACGACACCATATCGGCCAGCGAATCCAGGTCTTTGCCGATGGGCGACGACACGCGCAGTGCCCGCGCCAGTAGCCCGTCGAAGAAGTCGGCCACGGCCGCGATGCCGATGAGGTAGGCCCCGGTTACCAGCTCATTCTTGAAAATAAACGTGAGGGCCAGGCACCCGCACAGCAGGTTGACGCAGGTAAGAGCGTTGGGTAGATGCTTTTTCAAGTAGTGGGTAACTAGGTAATAGGCTATTGCGCGGTCAGGAGCGGGCCAAACGACTGGTCTTGTTCAAATGACCGGATGCTTTCCTCTGCCAGCGGCCGGCGCTTGACCACCGAATTATCGCGCCAGAAAAGTGGGGTTGCAAGTTTTTGCTGGCTGGCATCCCAGCTCTACTCCCAGCAATAGCCAGCAACCAAAACCTGCCCCGTCCGCATTCCATAAAAACTGAGCCTGTGCGTATAAAACGCTAAATCCAAGCGATACTACCGCAAGAAGGGATTGCTGCGCCGCTCGGCGCCGATGGTAGTGGCGGGGCCGTGGCCGGGGTGCACCACCGTGGCATCGGGCAGGGTGAGGAGCTCAGTAGTAATGCTTTGGATGAGCATGGCGTGGTCGCCGCCCGGCAGGTCGGTGCGGCCTACGCTGCCCCTGAACAGCACATCGCCGCCGATGAGCTGGCCGCCCGCCGCCTCGTACAGCACCACGTGGCCGGGCGCGTGGCCCGGCGCAAAGCGCACCTGCAACTCGCTTTCTCCCAGCCGGATAACCTGGCCGGCCGCTAGCTCGCCGGTGGGCTCGGCGGGCTCGTAGGCCGCAAAGCCATAGGGCCCGGCGTAGGTAGCCACGGCGCGCAGCGTGGGCAAGTCGAGGGCGTGCAGCAAAAACGGGATGCCGGGGTACGTCCGCAGCACAAAGGCATTGCCGAGCACGTGGTCGATGTGGGCGTGGGTATTCAGCAAGTACTTGACGTCGAGCTGCTCGCGCTCGATATAGTCGCGTAGCGTACGCTGCTCGGCCGCCGAGTAGGCGCCCGGGTCGACGATGGCCGTGGCGCGCGTCGCCTCGTCGATGAGCAGGTAGGTATTTTCGGCGAAGCCGTTGAACGTGAAGCTGACAATCCGGAGCATCTGGCAAAGGTAATGGGGGCGCGGACGTGCGTGGGTGCGGCTGCAATTGCGGCTTTTCATCCTGCCACCCTCTTGCCGCCCCGTACTTTGCCAGTGCCAATGACTGACGACTTTCAAGACTACGACTACCTGCTGCTCGGCCACGGCATTGCCGGGGCTACCCTGGCCCGCGAGCTGCGCCAGCGCGGCCACCGCGTGCTGGTGTATGACGACCCGCGGCCCGCTACCGCCTCGCGCGTGGCCGCTGGCCTTATGAACCCCGTGGCCGGCAAGCGCTTTGCCCTCACCTGGCGCGCCCTCGAAACGCTGCCCTACGCCGTGGCCTATTACCAGGCGCTGGGCCAAGAATTTGGAGAAGATTTTTGGCAGGAAGCGGCTATTCTCAAAGTATTTGGCTCGGCCCAGGAGCAGGAGCAGCTGCTGGCGCGGGCGGCCAGCCAGCCCTGGGAAGGCTTTGTGGAGCGCATCGACCCCGGGCCCATCGAGCTGCCAGGGCTGCTGGCGTCGCACGGCGGCGCGTGGCTGCGCGGCGGCGGGCACCTGCGGGTAGCGGCGCTGCTGGCCGCGCTGGCTGGCCAGGGCCGGGCCGAGGGCTGGCTGCGCGAAGAAACTTTTAGCTGGGAGCACCTCGTTAGCGACGCCGGCGGCGTTACGTATGCGCCGGGGCGCGTGCGGGCTCGGCAGGTGGTGTGTTGCCAGGGCGCGCAAGCCCTTGACTGCCCTTACTTTACTTGGCTACCGCTCACCCCTAACCAGGGCGCGGTGCTCGATGTGCACGTGCCGGGCCTGAGCGCGGCGCAGGTCCTCAATCGGGGGGCCTACGTGGTGCCGGTGGGCGGCGAGCGGTTTCGGATAGGGGCTACCTACCGGTGGCCGCCCTTTGCCGCCAGCCCCGGCCTGGCCGACCAGCAAGAGCTAGCCGGGCGGCTGGTGGCGCTCACGCCGCTGCCCTTCGTAGTGCTGGGCGAGCAGCGCGGGGTGCGGCCCGCCGTGCGCGACCGCCGCCCGCTGCTGGGCCGCCACCCGGCGCTGCCTTGGCTTAGCCTGTGCGGCGGCTACGGCTCGAAAGGCGTGAGCCTGGCCCCGCGCCTGGCTGGCCTGCTCGCCGACTACCTCGACCACGGCCGGACGCTGTGGCCCGAGGCCGACATCGCCCGCTACTACAAGCTGTATCCAGCGAGTTAAGAATGAAACGTTAAGCGTAGAAAGCTGTTGAGATGGGCGTCAGCCAGCGGTTTCTTAGCGGTTATTTTTTGAATTTTACCGCGTTACTTTATACCTCTTAGTTCACCCTGAGCAATTTGCCGTGAATTTTCTTCAATCATCCTGCCGGGCTGCTGGCACACGAATGCTGTTACTGGCGCTGCTAACCACGGCAGTTGGGGCGCGGGCCCAAACCGCGCAGGAACCCTTCGGCCGCGTGCGGGTGCAGTACCAGAAATTCAAATGGGAGCAGTTTTCGACCCAGAATTTCAACGTCTATTTTTACGCTGGTGGCGAGGCGAGTGCCCGCCGTACGGCCCAGTATGCCGAGCAGGAGCTCCAGCGCATCACGGCGCTGGTGGGGTACTTCCCGTACTCCAAGACTACGCTCATGGTGTACAACTCGGTGGGCGACCTGCGGCAGAGCAACATCAACCTGCCTTCGGCCAATGCCGTGAGCGGGGGCGAGGCCCAGCTCGCCCGCCAGACCAAGGTGGAGGTAGCCTTTCCGGGCCGCCAAACCGACTTCAAACGCGAGCTGAGCTACCAGATCACCCAGGTGCTCATCAATGATATGATGTACGGCGGCTCGCTGCGTGAGGTGCTGCAAAGCAATTATTTGCTGCAACTGCCCGACTGGTTTATCAGCGGGGCGGCCTCCTACGCAGCCGAGGGCTGGAGCGTAGATATGGACGCCTACATGCGCGACATGGTGCGCGCGTACCCGACCGGCAATCGCACGGCGCCGTTTTTCGTGCGCAACCCCCGGCTAGCCGGCCACAGCATCTGGAACTACATTGCCGAGCGCTATGGCTACGGCACCTTGCAAAACGTGCTGAACCTCACGCGCATTACGCGCGACGTGGAAGTTGGCATCTCGTCGTCGTTGAATGTCCCGTTCAAGGTGTTCTTGCGCGATTGGGTGGGCTACTACCGTAGTATCAACACGGGCACGTCGCTGGCGGCCCTCACCGCGCCTGCCGAGGCCAACCGCCTGAGCAGCAAGAATCGGCGTGGCCTCGATATCTTTTCGCAGCCCGTCTTTAGCCCCGATGGCCAGCACCTGGCCTACGCCGTGAACGACCAGGGCCGCTACCGCGTGGTAGTGGCCAACCGCGACGGCTCGCACCGCCGCACGCTGCTGCACGGCGGCTACCGCAGCCCCGACCAGCAGCTGGAGCCTCGCTTGCCGGTGCTCGCCTGGCGCGGCAACAGCCAGCTCGCCGTGGCCGAGCTGGTGCAGGGCCGCATGACCTTGCGCCTGCACGACGCCCTGAGCCTCGACCTGGCCGGCCGGGTGCGTCGCACGCTGCACCTGCGGCAGCCAGCCACCATATTCGCCCCCTACGAGCAGGTGCTCGACATGAGCTACTCGGCCGATGGCAAAGCCCTGGTATTCACGGGCGTGGTGAATGGGCAGAATGACATCTACCTGCTGCGCGCCGGCAGCCGGCAGCCCGAGCGCCTCACCGACGACTTGTTTGACGATCAGCAGGCGGTGTTTTTGCCTAGTGGGCAGGGCGTGGTATTCAGCTCCAACCGCTACCTCGACTCGACGGGCCGGGCCCGCCCCGCTACGTTTCCCAACGTGGTAAATAACTACGACCTGTTCCTATATCACCTCGATGGCCGGCCGCAGCTCACCGAAATGCTGGTGAGCACTATTTCGAATGAAACGCGGCCCCGACCTATTTCGGACGATGAGATTTTGTATCTGGGCGAAGAAAACGGCGTGCGGGGCCTCTACCGCTACTCGCGCCAATCGGGCCAGCACCAGCCCGTCAGCAGCTTCAATACTAACATCCAGGATTTTGACTTTCACGCGGCTTCGGGCGCGCTAGCCTTCATCCCGCAGGTGCAAGCCCGCGACCTGCTCTACCTCTACCCTAAGTACGAGCTCCCCACCAACTTGACGCTGGGCAAAACCGCCCGCCAGCGCATCCTCGAATCTCGCTCGCAGCCCACTCCCGTGCGGCCTGCGCCGGCCAGCCCGGCTAGCCCGGCCGTGGCGGCCCCAGCTACTCTGGCTAGCCCGGTGGCCGATGCTACCCCAGCCAGCGGCACGGCTCCCGTGGCCACTGCTCCGGCAGCAACCACGCCTGCCCCCGGGAGCGCTCCGGCAGCTACTGCCGCCGGTGCGCCGGTGGCTGCGACGCCAGCCAGTACTACCGCGGCTAATTCGGTGGCCCCGGTGCCTACTACTACCGCGGCGCCGGTGGCAGGCCCCACCCGTGCCCGGGCCAATGCCCCGGTTAATACCAGCAATTATCAGTTTGATGAGGATGAGGACGTGGCGCCCACCCGGCCCCGGCGCAATGCCAAGCCGACCGCCACGGCGCCTCCCCAGCCGGGGGTGACCAAAGTAGCTGGGCCGTACCGCTACGACACGCGCTTTATGGCCGACAACCTGGTGACGGGAATTGCCGTCGACCCGCTGTTGGGCTTTGGCGTTTCGCTGCAAGCAAACTTGTCGGATGCTTTTGAAAATCAGCGCATTCAAGCGAGTATATTCGGGCAGCTCGACTTGCGTACCAGCAACATCAACCTCTCGTACACCAACCTGACCGGGCGCTTCGACTGGAGCATTGCCTACCAGAAGCAGGCTTACTTTTTTGATGCTGGGGGTACGGGCGAGCAGCTGCGCTACGGTCGCCACGCCATTGCGCCGACCATCGCTTACCCCTTCACGCACAACCTCAGCCTGCGGGCCGGGCCGCGCTACGACAATATTTCGCGCACGCTCACGGGTAGCCCTTCGACGGACTTTGATAACGACCGCAACTACCTGGGCTACAACGCCGAGCTAGTGTTTGACAACTCGCGGGCCACGGGCGTCAACATGCTGCTCGGCACCCGCATGAAGGTGGGCGTGCTGCAAATGAACGAGATGGGCAACAAGTCGGGCAACTTCGGTAAGCTGTACATCGACCTGCGGCACTACCAGAAAATCCACCGCCAGCTAGTGTGGGCCAACCGGGTGAGCTACGGGCAGTTTTTTGGGGCTAGCCAGCAGAGCTTTCGCCTGGGCGGCATGGACAACTGGCTAGGCCAAAGCTATACCGACCAGCGCTTCCTGGTGCCAGCCGGCGAAGCGGTGCCCGACCCTACCAATATCTTCTACCAGCAGTTTGTAACCAATCTGCGGGGCTTCGACCTAAGCAAGCGCGTGGGCTCGCGCTATGTGCTGCTCAATAGCGAGTTGCGCTTGCCCATTGTGCAGTACCTGGCGCACCGGCCCATTTACTCAGGCTTTTTCCGCAACCTCCAGCTTATCGGCTTTGTCGATGCGGGCACGGCCTATTCGGGCACCAATCCCTTTGGCGAAAACAACTCGAACAACACCATCCCGTTTGGGGGGAATGGCAACATTTTCTCGGGCACGGTTACCAACTTCAGCAACCCCATCTTGGTGGGGTACGGCGCGGGCGTGCGTACTACGGTGCTCGGCTTCTACGTGAAATACGACATTGCCTGGAGCCAGGAAAACTACGTTATCAATGGCCCGAAGAGTTATGTCACCCTGGGCCACGACTTCTAAGCCAGCTACCCCAACCTACTACCGCCCCGGTTCTGCTTTTGCGGAGCCGGGGCTTTTTGCGCCGGCTAGCTGCTGCCTATGGCTATGGGCGTCGGCCTGGGCTCGCTGGTAAGTGGCCAGCTGGTGGCGCGCTATGGCCACTATACGGCTTGGCTGCGGGCGGGCGCCCTGCTAGTGGTGGTCGGGGTGGGTATGCTGGCGACGCTGACCCGCCCCGCCGCCCACGCCCAAGTGGTGAGCTGCCTAGCCGTGTATGGCCTGGGCCTGGGGCCCATTTTCCCGCTCACGATGCTGGCCGTGCAGAATGCGGCTGCCCCCGCGCAGCTAGGCCAGGCCACGACGGCCATGCAGTTTGGCCGGCAGCTGGGCAGCGTACTCATTGCCGCGCTACTGGGCGCGGTGCTGACGCTGGCACTCGCCCGAGCGTGGCCCACTACGGTCGCGCCACCAGTATCGCTTGAAACGGGTGGGGCGAAGGCAGTAACCTGTCTCTGGCATCGGCGCAAGCTACCGGGCCTGGGCAACGCTACGCCCTAACGCTGGCCTTGCAGCAGGTCTACGGCTGCCTCTTGGTAGTAGCGGTCGGTGGCTTGCTGCTCACTCACGTTCTTTATTGGAGAACGTTCCTTGCGGCGGCAGCAAGAGGAGCAATTACCAGAGTAGCACTTACTCGCTTCACTGCTACGCCAACTCCTGAAAAGGGGTGCCCAAGCCGGCCGGTTATCCTGGTTATACTCGTCGTGAAGTCAGTTGCGAACTTACTGCGCAAAAAGTCCTAAAC